>NZ_JAIDEN010000099.1 GCF_029054785.1 Duncaniella sp. | reverse complement strand
CTCTTTTGTGGGGGTGGGGATGGTTCTAAAACCACAGCTGCGGACCCCTATGGGGCCCTTGCAGTGGCCTGGATTCTTCTGACCGCTAACGCGGCCTGCCTGCTCCTCAAGGCCTCTTCCTCCAACACAATTTTCTGACCTTGTCAATGCCTATTCCAGCATGAAAATCCGACCACGTCATATACTCTTCCGGCTCGATTTTTGACCTCTCAAATGTATATTTCAACAGACAATCTGATCCTGTCAAATGCTCTTTAAACATGACCTTCCGACCCTGTCAGAATCTGTTCCGATGAGACACTTTCAGGAGTTATTAACAATGTTCAAAACTATGTTGAAAACTGTAAATAACATTTCAATGACTTTTCAAAGAATAAGCTTGCATATCTGATACTATGGCGGGTATAAAACTTCCTGACCGGATTCAAAATAAGTTATAATAAATCTATCAAGCGGTTTTCAAGCCCCTTTTCAACAGAAAACGGTTGTAAATCCCATGAAAAGTTTTTAACTTTGCACATTATTAACACGATGTTAATAACTATACTAAGCAACTGAAAAGCCTATACTTAACATGTAAATAACATTGTAATTAATGTAAATTGGATATCAATAACCCATATATGCAAGCAATAGGCTGAAAAGTTATTTTACTTTTTAACATCCATCATACTTCTACTTAGAGAGTTTTTGGAAAAAATTTTTTCTTCAAAATAAAAACCAATAAATAAATGAATGTTGAAAAAGGGTTCGTGGATGCCCCGGTAGATCCGTCGGTCGACTTGGCAGCCGAGATCAAAAGACTCAAAAAAGAAAAGAACGCAGTCGTCCTGGCCCACTACTATACCATCGGCGAGATCCAGGATCTGGCTGACTTCATCGGCGACTCTCTGGCTCTGGCCCGAATCGCTGAAAAGCTCGACAATGACATCATCGTGATGTGTGGCGTACACTTCATGGGTGAGACTGTCAAGATCCTTTGTCCCGACAAGAAAGTCCTCGTCCCGGACCTCAACGCCGGCTGCTCGCTTGCCGACAGCTGCCCTGCTCCGGAACTGGAAAAATTCATTGCCGAACATCCCGGCCACACCGTCATCAGCTATGTCAACACATCAGCCGCGGTGAAGGCTCTGACCGATATCGTGGTCACTTCGGGCAACGCGATGGAGGTGGTCAATTCTCTTCCCGCCGACGAGAAGATCATCTTCGGTCCGGACCGCAATCTCGGAAACTACATCAACAGTCAGACCGGACGCGAAATGATCCTGTGGGACGGTGCCTGTCACGTCCACGAACAGTTCTCGCTTGAAAAGATCATCGAGCTGAAGAAGCAGCACCCCGGAGCGAAAGTGCTCGTCCATCCCGAATGTCCGAAACCGATCCGTCTGGTTGCCGACAAACTCGGATCGACCGCCGTTCTGCTCAAGTGGGCCGAAGAGAGCGAAGCCGAGGAGTTCATCGTTGCGACCGAGAGCGGCATTCTTCACGAAATGCGTCGCCGCTGTCCGCAGAAGAAATTCATCCCCGCTCCTCCGGCCGATTCGACATGCGCCTGCAACGACTGTTCGTTCATGAAGCTCAACACCCTTCAGAAGCTCTACAACACTCTGCGCTATGAGCTGCCTGAAGTGACGGTTGATCCGGCGATCATCGACCGTGCCCGCCGTCCGATCACACGAATGCTTGAAATCAAATAAAATCCATTTTATCCATAAATAAGCCGAGTCCTCCCATATTTTATATATAAAGGACCTTTTTCCATTCATCACCTCAAAAAGAATCATGGAATACAATCATAGAGATATTGAATCACGCTGGCAGAACTACTGGCGTGAGAATAAGGTCTACAAGACCGAGATTGACAACTCGCGTCCGAAATACTATGTCCTCGACATGTTCCCCTACCCCTCCGGGGCCGGTCTGCATGTGGGCCATCCCTTAGGCTACATCGCATCTGACATATATTCGCGCTACAAACGTCTGCAAGGTTTCAATGTCCTCCACCCGATGGGCTATGACGCCTACGGTCTGCCGGCTGAACAGTATGCCATCCAGACCGGACAGCACCCTGAAAAGACAACCACCGACAATATCGCCCGCTATCGTCAGCAGCTTGACCGCATCGGTTTCTGCTATGACTGGGACCGAGAGGTGCGCACCTGCGATCCGAAGTTCTACAAGTGGACTCAGTGGGCTTTCATGAAGATGGTCGAGAGCTACTACGACACTGAACTTGACAAAGCCCGCCCGATCTCCGACCTTGTCAGCCATTTCGAGAAGAACGGTTCAGAGGGTATCCACGCCGCCTGCTCCGAGGAGCTTGAATTTACAGCCGACCGGTGGAATGCCATGAGTGAGAAGGAAAAGAGCGACACTCTGATGAACTACCGCATGGCCTATCTGGGCAACACTATGGTCAACTGGTGTCCTGAGCTTGGAACCGTGCTTGCCAACGACGAAGTCAGCGAGGGTCTTTCGATCCGCGGCGGCTATCCGGTGGAACAGAAACTGATGTATCAGTGGTGTCTGCGTGTCTCTGCCTACGCACAGCGTCTGCTCGACGGCCTTGCCGATCTTGACTGGACCGATTCGCTCAAGGAGACACAGCGCAACTGGATAGGCCGTTCGGAAGGTGCTGAGATGCGCTTCAAGGTGGCCGGCTCGGATCTCGAACTTGAAATTTTCACCACCCGCGCTGACACAGTCTTCGGTGTGACCTTCATGGTTCTTGCTCCCGAAAGCGACTATGTCCGCATGGTGACCACTCCGGAACAGCGTCAGGCCGTCGATGAATATCTCGACAGCATCAAACACAAGACCGAACGCGAGCGCATGATCGACAAGAAGGTCTCAGGCGTCTTCTCCGGCTCGTATGCCGTCAATCCTCTGACCGGTAAAGAAATTCCTATCTATATCAGCGACTACGTGCTTGCAGGCTACGGAACAGGCGCGATCATGGCCGTTCCGGCCCACGACAGCCGCGACTATGCCTTTGCACGTCATTTCGATCTGCCGATCATCCCTCTGATCGAGGGTTGCGACGTTTCAGAGCAGAGCTTCGAGGCCAAGAGCGGCAAGATGATGAACAGCTCCAACGGTGAGTTCTCGCTCAACGGTCTGGAAGTGCCTGAAGCTATCGCCGCAACCAAGCGTTACATCGCCGAGAAGGGCATTGGCCGCGTCAAGGTCAACTATCGTCTGCGCGACGCAATTTTCAGCCGTCAGCGCTACTGGGGCGAGCCTTTCCCCGTGTATTACAAAGACGGAATCCCCCATCTGATGCCCGAATCGGCTCTTCCGCTGCTCCTGCCTGAGGTTGACAAATATCTGCCTACCGAAACCGGCGAGCCGCCGCTGGGACGTGCGAAAAACTGGGTGACTCCCGAAGGCTATCCGATCGAGCTGAACACGATGCCCGGTTTCGCAGGTTCGTCGGCCTACTATCTGCGCTACATGGATCCGGACAACAACGAGGCTCTCGTGGGCCGCGAGGCTGACGAATACTGGCGCAATGTCGACCTCTATATCGGAGGCACCGAACATGCCACAGGCCACCTGATCTACTCCCGCTTCTGGAACAAGTTCCTCTATGACCTCGGTTATGTTGTAGAGCAGGAGCCTTTCAGAAAGCTCATCAACCAGGGCATGATCCAGGGCCGCACAAACTTTGTCTACCGCATCAAAGACACCAATACTTTTGTGTCTCTGGGTCTGAAAGACCAGTATGACACCACTCCGATCCGTGTGGATGTCAACCGTGTCAGCAACGATGTGCTTGATCTCGACGCCTTCCGTGCATGGCGTCCGGAGTTCAAGGATGCGGAATTCATTCTTGAGGACGGCAAATATATCTGCGGCTGGGCGGTAGAGAAGATGTCGAAGTCGATGTTCAACGTTGTCAACCCCGACGATATCGTAGAACGCTACGGCGCAGACACTCTCCGTCTCTACGAGATGTTCCTCGGCCCGATCGAACAGAGCAAGCCCTGGGATACGAACGGAATCGACGGCGTCAACCGTTTCATCAAGAAACTCTGGGGTCTCTACTTCAAGGGTGATGCCTGCCTCGTCGATGACAGCAAGCCTTCGGCAGAAGCCCTGAAGGCTGTCCACAAGCTGATCAAGAAAGTGACAGGCGACATCGAGAATTTCTCTTACAACACATCGGTCGCAGCGTTCATGATCTGTGTCAACGAACTTTCAGCCTGCAAGTGTCACAGCCGCGAGGTGCTCGAACCGCTTGCAGTGGTGCTCGCACCCTTCGCGCCCCACGTGGCCGAAGAACTCTGGCACAGCGCCCTCGGACACGACAGCACCGTCAACGATGCCCGCTGGCCTGAGTGGAATGAAGACTATCTCAAGGAGAACACCGCCAATTATGCCGTTTCTTTCAACGGTAAGGCCCGCTTTACCATTCAGGTACCTGCTGACCTTCCCAAGGAAGAAGTCGAGAAACTGGCGCTTGAAAATGAATCCTCAGCCAAATGGCTCGAAGGAAAGAGCATCAAGAAGATCATCGTTGTCCCCAACAAGATTGTCAACATAGTCGTTGGCTGATGAATCGGCCACGCTAAGGACAAAAAATAAAATCTCCGGCTGATATTTCCGATAACAAGAAATATCAGCCGGAGATTTTTTATCATAAGCGCTCGGCAGTCGCAGAAGCGCGAGAGGCTGAGAGGGTCGGGAAACAAGCTCTTACTCCATGCCCTTGAGGAGATCGGGGCGGAGGAGACGGGTGCGGGCGAGGGCCTGCTCGTGTTTCCAGTCGTCGATTTTGGCTGCATGGCCTGAAAGGAGGACGTCAGGGACGCGCCATCCTTTGTATTCCGCAGGGCGGGTGTAGACTGGCGGTGCGAGCAGATTGTCCTGGAAAGAGTCGCTCAGAGCGCTCTGTTCGTCACCGATGGCGCCGGGAATCAGGCGGATGATGGCGTCGGCGATGACAACAGCCGGGATCTCGCCTCCGGTCAGCACATAGTCGCCGATGGAGATCTCCTTGGTGATGAGGTGTTCGCGGATGCGGTAGTCAATACCTTTGTAGTGGCCGCAGAGGATTATCAGGTTCTGCGAGAGGGAGAGTGTGTTGGCCATCGGCTGGTCGAACTGTTCGCCGTCGGGCGATGTGAAGATGACCTCATCATAGTCGCGTTGCGATTTCAGATCGGCTATGGCGCGGTCTACGGGTTCGATCTGCATCACCATTCCGGCTTCGCCCCCGAAGGGATAGTCGTCAACCTTGCGGTGTTTGTTGGTGGTGTATTCACGCAGATTGTGGACCACGATTTCGCACAGCCCCTTGTCCTGTGCCCGTTTGAGGATCGAGCAGTTAAGGGGCGATTCAATCATTTCAGGAAGTACAGTCAGTATGTCTATTCTCATTTTTTTCAGTTACAGTTTGGTTTTGATTCGCCAGGGGGCGGGATAGAGGTTGTTGGAGCGGCGGCCGAGGTTCTTGACGAAGCCGAGGGGGCGGCCGGAATATTTCAGCAGGACGAAACCGCGGGGAGTGTCGTCAGGGAGTGTCAGAGCTTCGCCGCTGAGGTAGGAGAGTGCCTGGCTGCGGTCTATTTCGCAGACGGGAAAGGCTTCGGCTGACAGGAGCGGAGAGAGTGCCAGTGACTGGCTCGGAATCAGGTCGCGGCCTTTGACCGTGGCCATCAGCACACCCTCGTGGATAACGTCGAGTTCGCGCTTGATTTTTCCGAGCAGGTCGGCGTGGGCCGATGGGAAAGCGCTGATGCGGTCCGCTTCGGCGTAGACATTCACAGAGTCAGCCCGTTTACCGTCAAGCCATCCGGCGGCTTCTTTGAGCTGGGGAGAGGGTTTTGCCTTGCTTTTTGAGGAGCGTGAACGGCTGTCGGCTGAATCCGCATGCCACTCCCCTTCCTTGCGTACAACGGCCACGAAGAGACCTTCGCCTCTGAGCCGGTGTGGCATGAAGCGGTAGCAGTGGTGAGGTGTGGATATGCCCGGTGCTATGTTCCATGAAGGATCCGTCTCGACGGCCACACTCTCGGCCCCAAGTTCTCCGATGATGCGCGAGACCATCTCTTCGTTTTCAAGACGGTTGAAAGTGCAGGTGCTGTAAATCAGAAAACCGCCGGGTTTCAGAGCCGGCCACAGGTTGGAGATGATCATCCACTGGCGCTCGGCACATTCGCGGACCAGTCCCTCGGACCATTGTGAGACTGCTTCAGGATCTTTGCGCATCATCCCTTCGCCTGAGCAGGGAACATCGGCTATGATCAGATCGAAGGAGTTTCTGAGCTTGCGGAACGAGGCAGTGTCGCCGCGGGTCACGACAATCGAAGGAGAGGCCCATTTGATCAGATTCTCACGCAGCACGGCGGCGCGCGCCGGTACATATTCGTTGGCCACCATCAGCGAGCCTTCAGGGAGAGTGTCGATGACTGCCGTGGTCTTGCCTCCGGGGGCGGCACAGGAGTCAAGCACGCGCAGCGGAGAGTCCAGACGGCGGCAGATGGAACGGGCCACATGGCTGTGGAACATCGAGGAGGCTTCCTGTACGTAATAGCATCCCTGATGCAGCAGCGGGTCGAAGGTGAAGCGCGGACGTTCGGAGAGGTAGAACCCGTCCGGACACCAGGCCACAGGCTCAGCCTTTGCGGGCAGATCGGCCGGGCTGAGGCCGCGTGTCGGGTTGAGTCTCACAGACACGCAGGGTTCACCCTCGGCGAGAGCTTCGCCAAGTTGCGCCAGATCCATTTCAGTCAGTTTGCCGAGGAATTCCTCAGGCAGAGTCCGTAGGGCCATCAGAAGCGGTTTTTAGAGGTAAATTCGGATATATTCAGAGTTGTCAGGCGAGAAAATCATTCGGTTTTCTTGCGTCGGAGCGGACGGCCTTCATAATTTTCGAGTTTTTCGATCCACTCTTCCGAGATCGGGATCGAGGTATTGGTGCGGATGTCGAAGCCGGACATGATTGTCCGGCATGTGCATTTTACCTGCCTGTCTCTGACGGCATATATGCGCTGTTCGAGCATCAGACTTTTTTCGCCGATGGAGACAACGGCAGTCTCCACCTCGATTTCTTCGTCAAGGAAGGTCGGGGCACAGAAATTAGCGTTGATATTGACAACTACCACTCCAAGGGTTCTGATATCGACCGGACCTCCGTTGGCGGCCTCGAAATATCGGGCCTTGGCAAGATCCATCATTGTGAGATAGACGCTGTTGTTGAGATGGCCGAGCATGTCGATGTCATTGAATCTCATCTGCAACGGCATCCGGTGGCGATAGTTTTCCACAATGGATTCACAGTAGGTTGAACTCATGATTTTTAGAGGTTGTTTAATGAAACTGTACGTCACTTATCACTTCTGCGCCGACCACACGGTTGATGGCCGAGATCAGTCGGTCGCGGTTGAAGGAAAGTTCATTTTTCAGAGGAGCCGAGGTCAGATAGACATGCAGCACACCTGAACTTACATATCGGCGGGTGGTGTAGCGGTTTATGGCCGGACCGACCACGTCGATCCAGGCTGCGGCGGCTTTCTGCCCGTTGAGGCTTTCGGTAAGACCTGCCCGCTCCATCGCCTCGTCTATTATGCCTGCTATGTGTTTCGGATAGGTGCGCTTCATTGTCTGTTGGGGGTGAAAATACCGTTTTCGACACTCCACATGCGATAATCTCCGCCTGTCCGGCGCATGATCTCATCGAGGTGGGTGCGGTTGGTGTCAGTGATGAATATCTGGCCGAAGGAGTCGGAAGTGACAAGCTCCATGATTCTCTCGACCCTCGAAGCGTCAAGTTTGTCGAAAATATCGTCGAGCAGCAGGATCGGGCGGATGCCTGTTGCCTCATGGAGGAAATCATACTGGGCCAGGCGAAGGGCTATGGTAAAAGTCTTGCACTGGCCCTGCGAACCTGTGCGCCTCATCGACATTCCTTCGAGTTCCATTCCGATGTCGTCGCGGTGGATGCCGACAGAGGTGTGTCTGACAATCTCGTCGTGGCGGCGGGCTTCGTCAAGAAGAGTCTGAAGCGTAACGTCAGGCCTGTTGAGGCCGCTCTGATAGCTGAGGGATACATGTTCGCCGCTGCCTGCAATTGAGGAGTAGTAGCGGTCGAAGATGACGGTCAGACGTGAGATCTGCTCGGTACGGACGGAGTGGATATAGTCGGCTGACATTTCCATGACAGTCTCCACGGCCCCATAGAGATGATGGTCTACGGATCCCTCGCGCAGCAGTCTGTTGCGCTGTTCGAGCGCACGGTTGTAGCGGATGAGGTGGTCGAGATAGACAGGGTCGCTCTGTGAGATGACCATGTCCATCCAGTGGCGGCGCTCCTCGCCGCTCTCGCGGATGAGGTCGATGTCCTGTGGAGCTACCATGACCAGCGGGAAGCTGCCGATGTGGGCGCTCAGGCGGTCATATTCCTTTCCGCCCCGCTTAAGGCTCTTCCGGCGTCCGGCGGAAAGGCCGAGGATCAGTTCCTCGTCCATATCCTTGCGGACATATCTGCCGCGGGCTATTGCAAATCCCTCGCCGCGGCGGATCAGCATTTTGTCCGGAACCCGCGAGAAACTTTTGCAGAAACTCAGGAAGTAGATGGCATCCAGCATGTTGCTTTTGCCCATTCCGTTATTGCCAAGGAAACAATTGACCTTTCCCGAAAACTCCAGACGGGCTTCCGGGATGTTCTTGAAATTTGTCAGTGACAGTTCTTCTAATCTCACGGGTGCAAAATTACTGAAAATTTCAGAGGCTGTGCCTATTTGCCGCTGACAATGTCAAGAATGATCTTGGGAATGTCTGTATTGTCGTTGAAAGAGGCGAATTTTTCAGCGCCGACACCGATTGCATAGACAGGCACAAGACCTCCGCTGTGGCCGGTGGTTGTCCATCCGAGTCCGGTAGCCTTGTCCATGATTTCGGAGACTGTCTCCGCGAATTCGTTGAAATTGTCATAGAGGGTTTTCTGATCCTTTCCGCTGCGCATCACAAGGCAGCGTTCGAAATCCTGTTTGAGCTTCTCGGTCTGCTCTTCTGAGACAGGCACATGTTTCCAGAATCCGAAATTCTCGGTGAGATATTCTTTCATGTCCTCCCAGCGGTAGGCACGGCGGTTTTTCATCAGGCTTTTGCAGTATCTGGAAAATGCCGATTTCGATACTTTCTGATAGTCGATGTATTTGAGCCGCAGGTTATAGCTTAAGCTGTTGTTGCCGAGTCCCATTCCTCCGGTCTCATGGTCGGCTGTCACGACGATAAGTGTTTCGTCGGGGTGTTCGAGATAGAAGTCATAGGCTATCTGGAGAGCCTCCTGGAAGTTCAGAATTTCCTTGATGAGTGTCGGGCCGTCATTGCCATGTCCGGCATGGTCGATGTTGCCGCCTTCGACCATCATGAAAAAGCTGTCATGGCCGTTTTTCTGAAGATGTTTCAGACAGGCTTCGGTCATCACGGGAAGTGTCAGCACTCCGGGGATGGAGTCGATCGTGTAGCCGATGTTGCCGACATTGACGGAGTCTGTGTTGAGCAGGACTACACGTCGGGTGTCCACGGTCTCAAGCGCGTCTACTCCGCGGACCACCGAGACATTGTTTTCGACGAAATATTTCATCAGGTCTGTCGGCTGTCCCTTCTTGTCCTTGATTCCGCGCAAGTTTGATCCTGCAATGAAATCGTAGCCGCAGGAGGCTGCGTCTTTGCCTATCTCGTAGTACATGGATCGTTTCGGCACATGGGTGTAGAATGCACCCGGTGTAGCATCGTCAGGAGCGACCGAAGTCACGATTCCCACTCCGAAACCATCGTCGAACAGAGTCTTGGCGATAGATACCACCTCGGTTGAGTCAGGAGTCATTCCGAGCATTCCGTTCCTGGTCTTGTGGCCTGTTGAAAGAGCTGTTCCAGCCGCAGCCGAGTCAGTCACAGGTCTTGATGCGGAAAAAGTAGTAGCGGTCGAGGCTACCGGAAAGCGCATCATCAGCAGATGGTCGTCATTACCGAGCACAGTGCGGTTGTAGGCTTCGGCAGCCATTACCTGTCCCATACCCATGCCGTCGCCGATATAGTAGAATACATATTTCGGAGTGCCGGCGAACATGGCCCCGGCAGCCGTCAGCATTGTAAGAAGTGAGAATAATCTGGTTCGCATGATAATAATCTGTATTATTGGTTGAATTTCAGTATTTCATCAATCGGGTGGCGGGAGTTTGAAAGGCGCGGCACCTTTCGCTGTCCGCCGAGCTTGCCTGTCGAGGCCAGCCACTTGTCGAAGACTCCTCTTTTGCCCTTGAGTATTGTCAGAGGATCGAGAAAGATTCCGTGGCTGCGTTTTGCCTCATAATCGCTGTTTTCCTGCTGGAGTGCCAGGTCGAGCTGCTGTGCGAATTCGTCGATCGAGGCAGGTTCGCGGTTGAATTCTATCAGCCATTCGTGGCGTCCGCGGGAGTGGTCTGAGGCATAGACGGGCGCTGCCGTATAGTTTGCTATCTCGCAGTCCAGTGCGGTGCAGACTTTTGTCAGGGCTGCTTCGGCGTTCTGGACCATGAGTTCCTCGCCGAAAGCGTTGATGTAGCTCTTGGTGCGTCCGGCAATGGTGATTTTCAGCGGCTCGACCGACTCGATGCGCACGGTGTCGCCCAGAGGATAACGCCAGAGTCCGTTGCAGGAGCTTATGACGAGTTCATAGACCTCTCCTTCTTCCACTTTCCATGACGGTATGATTTCGGGGCGGTCAGAGTCGGCGTCATCGACGCGTATGAATTCAAAGAATGTCCCGCAGTCAAGCAGCAGGAGCATTGCCGGATCGTCGATGGCATTCTGGAGGGCGAAGAAACCTTCTGAGGCGTTGTAACACTCCAGGTATCTCATGCGCGGATCGGTGATGTGGCTGTACTGCTCGCGGTAGGGGGCCATCGAGATGCCTCCGTGAAAGAAGACCTCAAGATTGGGCCAGACGTCATGGATTGTCTGCGCTCCTTTGGCCTTGATGATCTGTTTGAGCACTGTAAGGAACCAGGATGGCACACCTGAAATATTGGTGATGTTCCGGTCGGATGCGGCTCTGACGAGTGCAGGCAGTTTCACGGCCCAGTCTTCCATCAGAGCTATCTTTTTGGAGGGAACGCGGGTCAGGTTGACCAGCGGATTGATGTTTTCGATAAGGTTGGCCGAAAGGTCGCCGACTCTCACCCCTGAAGGAAGTTCGAGTTCATTGGCGAAACTTCCGCCGAGAATGAAACTTTTGCCTGCGAAGATGCGGCTGTCGGGATAGAGATTGAGATAGTGGGCCACTACATCGCCTCCACCCTTGTAGTGTGAGCGCTTGAAGGAGTCGGAGGTGACGGGGATGTATTTGCTCTTTCCGTCGGAGGTTCCGGATGACTGGGCGAAATTGCGTGTGCGTCCCGGCCAGAGGACATCCTTCTCCCCTGCTATCATTCTCATCACATAGGGGCGCATCTGTGCATAGGCCACAGGCGAGGGCAGAAGACGCCGGAAATCGTCGTAGTTTCTGGCCTCACTCAGGCCCATCGCCGCTCCCCATCCGGTCTGCCGCAGATTGCGCAGCAGAAAGTCGAGCTGCCTGAGCTGAATTTCCTGTATACGTCCGGTCCAGGAGAGCGATTCAGTCACTCTCCGTCTGAACAAAGCGCGTGCGAGAGGTGTGAAATTCATTGTTTCTGAGTTCGTCTTTTCAGAGTTCGTCGGGATGTTTGCGGTAATATTCCTGAAGGAGCGGGCCGATGTTGAAGTAGAAACCTCCGCGCGACTGCCCTTTGGAGTCCTTGACGGTTATGTATTCGTAGGATGGATCGTAGAAGACGTGGTCTGCCACAGAGTAGTCCATCATGTTAAGAAGGACATATTCGTGTTGAGGCTCGATGACATACCAGGCGTTTTCCTCATCCTCGCCTGTACCGGTCGAGACGATGGCCATCAGCAGATAGTTGAGCTTGTATTGCCAGATGTTGGCCAGATTGTTTTTGCCTTTCTCTCTGAGGGCTTTGATCAGCATGACCATTTCGCCGAGGTTGAAGGGATTGTCGGCAAGGGCTTTTTCGGCATACATGATGACGGAGTCACACTCCTGACGGGTCAGTTTGCGCGAGCGGTCAAGGACGTTGTACTGGATGTCACGCTGCGAGGAACGGTAGGGGTTGTAGTCCTCCTGAAACATGTAGCCGAGATAGAGGTGGCGGTATTTGTCGATCTTCATCAGAGTGTCGTTGCGCTGAAACTCTTTCATCAGGCGCGGATAATAGTATGGCGACTTGCTGTCAAGAGTCTCAAGCCTGATTTTTTCGAGATCAGGCTTTTCGCGTTTGAGCTGCTTGGTGCCGGACTGGGCGCAGACACCGATTGAAATGAAGACTGAAAGTATGATGGAGAAAACGATGCGCATATTTCAAATTTTAAAGATGAGCCATAAAAGAGCGGTCCCGGCCATGCAGACTGCTATCACGGCAGGGAGTCCCTTGGCACAAAGATAGTTTAAAAATTTGGAAGATGGAAATCCGAGGGCTTTTCCGGCAGGAGTTTTGCTGTATGCTATTCCACCGAGAAGCGCTCCTGCAACTCCGCCTATGATCATCCAGGCGTGGGAGATGACCAGCCCGACCATTGCTCCGGCCAAAGCTGCTCCGGCAATGTAGCCGAGTCCGCGGCGTGAGCCTGAGACGCTTTTCGGGAGCATGAAGGAGAGGGCTACCACAATGACGGTCGCGATGCCCCAGAAAATCAGTGTGTTGGTCACAGGAAGCGAGGCTTTTGACGCGGCGCAACAGAGGCCTGCGTAGACAGCGATGATCCCGTAGCGGTTCGAGATGAAAACAAGTCCGAGTCCGGCTAAAAGCAGAATGACGGTTAGTATAAGCATGGTTTTGCGTTGACGTGAGGTTTCGTTTTATGTACAACGTAAATTGTGGTCACAATGTTGCCGCCCGGAGTCAGAGTTGCGGAATCAGATTTTAGTTTCGCACCTACGGCGCTCTTTTTGTGTGGGGAGGGGTGCCATATAATCCGGATGGGGTGTCCGCAGCTATGGTTTACGAGGCACCCCCTCCACACCACAAAAGAGCGCCGTAGGTGCGAAACTAAAAAATCATGTTCTGCACGGTCTGTCGGTTAGGATGTTGCATTTTGTCCTTTCAGATAATTGTCATAACTTTGCATTTTAGAGAGTTATTTGACGCTGAGAAGCAGAAATATGCGGTTGCCGGAGAGCTGTCGGCATTTTTCGGAATACACTGTCAGATAACCACAGACATTCATAAAAACGAAAACCAAGTCCAATGGACGGAAATTCCATAGAATCAACTGATAAAACAACTTTCCTGGGCGCTCTGCTGAAATATGGCGTTCCGCTGGTTATTTCCATAGGCCTCTGCTGGCTTCTGTTCAGCAACGGTGATATTGATCTGGCCGGAATGTGGGAAATTGTGCGCAGGGAATGTGATTTCCGCTGGATCGTGGCAAACCTGCTGCTTGGAATCATGGCTCAGGTTTTCCGTGCGGCCCGGTGGCAGATCCAGCTCAGGGCGCTTGACATAAGGCCGTCGTTCTGGCAACTGGTACTGAGTATCTTCGGGACCTATTCGGTCAATCTCGTGTTGCCGCGCCTCGGAGAGCTGTGGCGCACAGGCTATATAGCCGCCCGCGAGCGCGCTCCATTCACCACGGTCTTCGGCTCGATGGTTGCCGACCGTCTGGCCGACACCCTGACGGTGCTGATTCTTCTGCTGCTGACATTCATTCCTGCCGGCGCACAGCTCAGTGAATATCTCGGTCAGAGCGGAGGTGCGATGGCGCGGCTCGGCGAACTGATCACCTCTCCCCTGCTCTGGGGCTTTGTGATCGCTGCGGTGATTGTCGTCTGGGCGGTTTTTGTTAAATTTCCCGAACACAGGGTCATTGCCAAGATACGCAGTCTGTGCGGCGGTCTCTGGAAAGGTTTCGCTGTCGTGGCCACGATGCCGGGACGCGGACGCTGGTTGCTTTACACCGTTATGCTCTGGGGATGCTACATCACGGCTCTCTATTGCGCTTTCCGTGCGTTTCCGCTGACAACCGAAGTGCTGAACCTCCACGGACTGACCGCCCTGGCAGTCTGCTTTGTGCTGACGAGCCTTTCGATGGGAGTGCCGTCAAACGGCGGTATAGGCCCCTGGCAGTGGGCCATGATTTTCGGCCTGACGCTTTATGCTTCAGGTGTTGCCGGGCTGACTCGTGAATATGCCCTGACATTTGCCAATCTTGTGATGGGATCACAGACGCTGATGCTCATTGTTCAGGGACTTTTCACCTTCGGCTGCATAGCTTTTTCAAAACGTTCAAAAACAGAAGCAAAATGAAATTCGACGATAGCGAAGAGGATTATTTCCTGCATGATTTCAGCCGGAAAAATCAGCCGTCAGCCACTGACAGCAACGGCTCCCCTGCCCTGCCCTCAGAAGCCGACCGACCGGCATCCGCCCCGTCATTTGATTTCAGTGAGAGCGGAAACAGTGAAGGCGGTGAGCCTCAAAAGCCACAGGCAGAGAAGAAGCGCGGCCACGGATGGCTGTGGTTTTTCCTGATTGTAGCCGTGGTGCTTGCCGTGGCAGTCACCATCCGCTATTTTGTGCCCTATGTGACAGAATCGCGGGCCATAGGCTATGTGACTCTTGTCGAAAAGCGCGGCATTGTTTTCCCGACATTCGAGGGTGAGATGGTCAGCGAGTCACAGCTGGCCGACACGACCCGTATCTATTCCCGTGACTTGAATTTCAGCATTCCGGATGAGGATCTTGCCCTGCGCTTACAGCAGTATCAGGGCAGCGGACGTCCGGTCAAGGTGACTTTCAAGCGTTACTACGGCACTCTGCCCTGGCGTGGCGCCTCAAATACTGTGGCCGTCGACTTTGTCCCGGCTGAAAACTGACATAAAGACATAAAATTTACATTATAAACATCCTCCTTTAAATATTCTTTCTAACTGACAGTGGACTATCGAATACTACCTCCCGACGGTTTTGTCGAGGCCCGGCTGCGGCTTCCGCTCTCCAAAAGCATGAGCAACCGCGCTCTGATCATAAATGCTCTCACTCCGGGAGCGGTGCCGCTTGAAAATGTGGCTGAATGTGACGACACTGACGCCATGCGCCGTGCGCTTTCTTCGTTGGACGCAGACGTGATCAACGTCGGGGCCGCCGGAACCACTATGCGTTTCCTCACGGCTTTCATGGCCTCCCGGCCCGGTTGCCGGGTAATTCTTGACGGCAGTGAGCGAATGCGTCACCGCCCGATCGCTGTGCTTGTCGATGCTCTGCGCTCATTGGGTGCGGAGATTGAATATGCCGGAGAGGAAGGCTTTCCTCCGTTGCGCATCATCGGACGCAGGCTGAAAGGGGGAGAGCTGACCCTCGACTCGACAGTCAGTTCACAGTATATTTCCGCTCTTCTGATGGTCGCGCCGCTCATGGAGCAGGGTCTGAAGCTGACACTGAGCGGAGAGACTGTCTCGCGTCCCTACATAATGATGACATTGAAGATGATGGAGGATGCCGGGATTGAAAGCGATTTCTTCGGCGACACCGTTACGATATCGCCTCAGGCCTACCGCCCCTTTGCCGCTGAGGTTGAGGGCGACTGGAGCGCGGCGGCGGCATGGTATGAGATCGAGGCTCTTTCGTCGGGAGCCGTGACCATTGACAATCTCTGCCGCGAATCCTGTCAGGGCGACCGCAAACTGGCTGATATTTTTGCCCGTCTCGGTGTGGTGACCGAGTGGGAGGGTGAGGATGGCGGAACTGACCTCGTGGCCTCTCCCGACCAGGAGGCGCGTCTGAAGATCGACTTCTCCGACACTCCTGATCTGGCGCAGTATGTGATTGTCACCTGTGCGATGCTCGGCATTCCCTTCCATTTTACAGGTCTGTCCACCCTGGCCATCAAGGAGACCGACAGAGTGAAGGCTGTCTGCACGGAACTTTCAAAGATCGGTTTGCTCCTTCAGCCTGAGGGCAATGATGTCCTGACGTGGGAAGGTCAGCGCAGGCCCTTTACCGAGCTTCCGCGCTTCGAGACTTATGATGACCACCGCATGGCCATGTGTCTTGCTCCTGTGGCTCTCTATATCCCCGGCATTGTCATCAACGATGTCGAAGTTGTCAGCAAGTCCTATCCGGGATTCTGGGATGAACTCCGTGAGGCCGGTTTCACGCTGCTTGACGGCGACGCACCCCTACCCGACCCGGTTGAATAAGAGGTTGTTCAGAAGCAAGAGTTAGAGGTTGTTTAAAAACAAGAGTTAAAATCTGAGTGGTGTATCTTTTAGATAAATTGTTGTAAATGAGAAAGGAGCATAGCGAGCTATGTGACTGACGAATTTCAACAATTTAGCAAAAGAGACACCAAGGCTCAGGTAACTTTAACTATTGAAACATGAAATTATTAAAAGAAAAAAAGATAATACCGTCGCCTGCGAAAGTTTTGGGCGCCTATGACTCTTCATTTCAGTCACATAGCTCGCTATGCTCCTTCAATTCAGAGCCATATTCACCTCAAAACTTTCGCTCAGATTTTAACTATTGTTGTTAAACAACCTCTTAAAATTCACATCAGATGACAGGCGCTTTGATAATACTCGCAGTTACGGTCCTCACCGGACTGATTCTCTGCCTGACCCATCGTTCCGATGGCGAGGGTGAGTGCTCCCCTGCCCCGTCCGATGCTTCCGGAGAGACAGATGGCGAAGTCTGTTGCGGTCAGCATGCGGTCTGTGAGAAAGGCCTCTCCCCTGCCGCCGGCCCGGTCTATTTCGACGATGAGGAGCTTGACCGCTTTGCAGGCCGTCAGGCCGACAGTTATACCGAAAGCGAAACGGAGGAATTCCGTGAGGTGCTCTACACGCTTCTGCCGGATGATATCTATCCCTGGGGAGTGGCGCTGACCGGACGCGGGATAGCTCTCCCCTCCTCCCTGCGTGACGAATGGCTGATGCTGGTCAAGGGCTGATTTACAATAGTATTATTATCTTCAGTATTATTATCTTCCTCAAAAACTCTCTCTGATGATAAGATATGATCGAGATACTTCAGTATGACTTCTTCCGGAGTGCCGTGATCGGAGTGCTGCTTCTGAGCGTCGCTTCGGCAATCATAGGCACCTATATAGTGACCCGTCGGCTTGTGTCGATTTCAGGCGGCATCACCCATGCCTGCTTCGGCGGTCTGGGACTTGGCTATTTTCTCGGTCTGAATCCGATATTCATGGCGGCGGTGTTTGCCGTCGGCTCGTCGCTGGGAGTGGAATGGATGGCGCGCCATCACCGTGTCCGCGAGGATTCGGCCATTGCCGTAATATGGGCTTTGGGAATGGCTCTGGGTACTCTCTTCATATTTCTTACGCCGGGTTATGTTCCGGAACTCAACGCATTTCTCTTCGGCAATATTCTGACCATCACTCACGGCGACCTGTGGGCTTTCGGAATCTTCACGGTCGTCCTGTTGCTGTTCATGGCGGCTTTTTTCCGCAAGATTGTCATCTGTGCCTTCGATCCGGACTTTGCACGAGTGTGCCGTCTGCCGGTGACCTTCATCACCACCGCCATGACCGTACTGGTTGCGGTCTGCATCGTGCTGACCATCCGTCTGGTCGGAGTCATGCTGCTGATGTCTATGCTGTCCTTGCCACAGATGATAGCCGAGATATTCTGCAACCGTTTCAAGTCAATGATGTTGCTCTCGATCCTGATCTCACTGCTCTGCTGTCTCGGCGGCCTTTTCATGGCTACGGTCATTGATGTGCCGTGCTCGGCTCTGATAGTCCTGACTATGACAGGAGCCTACATAGTGACCCGCCTCGGCAAGGCGCTTGTCCGCTGAGTTCTGTTTTTGGTCGGGATAGAGATTTTTAGTACTTTTGTAGATTATTATACTCTATAAGATAACTCCCACAGGATTATGCCCGAATATTCATATCTTCATGTAGCTCTCAGAGGTGAGGTTCAGGGAGCGACACGCACACTCTACTCCTATCCCTCTGAAGAAAATGACTTTGATCCGCGCTGGAATTCGACTCTTGTCGAGCCGGGTGCGG
The DNA here is from genome assembly GCF_029054785.1 of Duncaniella sp. GTDB lineage: Bacteria > Bacteroidota > Bacteroidia > Bacteroidales > Muribaculaceae > Duncaniella. The sequence goes on along the minus strand of NZ_JAIDEN010000099.1, from coordinate 12,550 downwards.
CAGTGAAGCGCTTTCTCAACGCCAACGAATGCTATATACTCCAGTCGACACCGCTCGGACATTACTTTTCGCTGATCACACGCAACGCCCTTAATCCCGAACGCGGTTACATGATGATCTCTCTTCTTGTCAGCGACGGCTGTTCGCTGACCGGACGTCAGCTGATGAACGCATTCAACAATCTGAAAAAAGCGTTCATCGAAGAGGAAAATCTTTCAGATGCAGCTGTCGACGAGGCTTTCGCCCAGGCCTCTGTCCCGACAGAGCCTCTTCAGCTTGAAGCGTGGCGCTATAAGGCTCCCGCTGATGACGAAAAGCCCGCTGAAGCGGCCTATCGAACCTATATATCACAGCAGGAACTGGAATCCATCTTCTCTTTCCCCTGTCAGCCGGGCTATGAAGGTTACCGCTGCATAATCGTTGTGTCGGCTACCACCTCTCTGCGTCCGGGTGTGAAGATGCCACGCATCACAGCCCCGATTCGCAAACTCTACTCCGTTGTCTGCCCTGAGGGTGTGACAGCCTCCAGCATGCAGGTCTATGACGGCGACCGTCTGGAACTCTCGTTCAGCAAGGAGGGTTTCAATACCCATGTGGAGACTGTCATTGTCGGCACCCCGTCGGCCTATACCAAATATGAAGGATCGACCATCGCCGTGCGGTCAGCGGCGCAGACCGGCATACGTTTCGAACGCCGCATACCCGTCAAAGTGCTGTCAGCCAAGGGTGTGGCTCTCAACGGCTATACGATCACTCTCAACGGACGTCCGGTCAACACGATGGATCCTTTCATCGAATTGTTTGAAAAGGATCTCCAGCCTGATACGGATGTTGAACTGACCGTACAGTCCAACAACTACCGTACACTCAAGCTGAAGAAGCCTTCGGCTGAGATGCTTGTGACAGAGGAACTTGAACTCGTCATGCAGCCTGTCGAACAGGGAGTGACGCTGCGCCTCGATTTCGGTGACGGACGTGTGTTTGAGCAGCAGATCTCGATCGAAAAGAATACCTCTGAATACAATCGCCTCCACTCAGGCAATTTCCACGGATTCCGCGCCCACCGTCTTGTCACTCAGGACGACAGCGAGGTCTACAACGTTGATGTACGCATCACCAGCCGCCCCGTGGCCCCGAATTTCGAGGCTGCCCGCGGTGAGTCGGCTTCAGAGCCTGCCCACAAGGCTCCTAAATTTGAAAATGTCTCTGATGAGGCCAAGCCGGATCGCCGTCCGATTGATGCCACTCTTCCTGTGGCAGACAGGCGAGAGGCTGAAAAAGCGCCCGTAGATCAGACTGTCAGACCTGATTTCGACTATGATGATGACGATGACGACGATTCAGCCGACAGCAAAGCCTGGTATCGCCGTGGAGCGTTCCTCTGGGGCGGTCTGGGAGTCATCATCGCGATTGTGCTGTTGACATGGCTTCTGCCTCAGTTCACAGGCTCCACTTCGGATCCCGCTCCCGCCGAGGAGTTTGCCGCCGATGCAACTCCGGGAGAGGAGACACAGCCTGCCCCCGTAGCCCTGACGCCTCAGGAGGAAGCCGATGTGGCCTATCTCAATTCAAATCCGGTCTGGGATCTTTCCAAGCTTCAGAGCGAGATGGGTAAATCGCTCTTCAAGGCCATTGAAGAGGGCGACATCGACGCTGTTGTCAACAATCCTTACTATGCTGTCGCAGGCCGTTGCACCAACGAAAAAGCCAATCTTGCAGCAGATCTCATCTGGCGTGCCAAAGGTTCGTTCAGCGACTCCGCCAACCGCCGCACCATGCGTTCGGCCATCAAGAACGGCTCGATAGATCTCAAAGCCTTCTCCGACAACCTCGCCAAGCGCCGTCCCGCCGAAAAGGCCAACGAAGCTCCGCGCCCCGTGAAGTAAACCCGTCGACAGATAACAAAGAATTTAAATATTGCAATCGGTGCGATTTCTGGATTGAAACCGCACCGATTAATGTTACATATCAAATAATATTACATATCGTCAAGAGTCAGGAGGCGTGATTCTATTTTACATCCGTGAAGAATTTTGTCACGCAGGTGGTTAACCTTTTCTTCAAAGCGCTCAGGCTTGAAATTTTTTCCATGCCTTTTGACCTCTGCTACCAAGACGGGAGCCTTGCTGTCGACGGGAATGGCTACGATATCGATTTCCTGCTGATCGGTTCCGGCACCTTTCGCGTTGTTCCACCATGAACCGATCTCTTTATAGTCTCCGGTCTCTTTCAGCTTCTGCCTGAACCACATTTCAAGCGTCAGGCCGGAATAGGTAGGATAATCGGCGAGGGCTATGTCGCGCAGGCGGTCGTTCAGCCCCATCTGGAGCAGATTCTGATTGCGGCTCACATATCTGAACCAAAAACGCAGGAAATTGTCGGCGATTTCATAGCGCACGTTCTGACTGCGCTCTTTCGACAGCACCGGGCGCTTCTTTGAAATCAGCTCATAGTCTTCCTCCAGGCGCATGAGCATCCCTCCGAGACTTGCATCACCGACTGACTGGGATATTTCCGCGGCTGTGTTCCGTCCTGAGGCAATAGCCGAGAGGATAGAGAAATAATTTCCGTATTTTTTGCCGAATTCCTGAGTGAGCAGTATCGTGCCTTCTTCAAGGAAGATGGAGTTCTCTTCCATCACTTGACCGATCATGGCATCGACGGAGAATGCACCGCGGTCCATCAGCAGTTCGATGTATTTTGGTACGCCACCGGTGATTGTGTAGAGTGCGAGCAGATCATCGTTGCTGTGTTGCGGAAAATAGTCTGAAAGAATCTCGCGGAGCACTCCGGTCGAGAACGGCCGCAGACGGATGATGGTGTCACATCTGCCGTAAAGAGGCTCTTTGTAATCCATGAATATCCGGTGCATGAGAGTATAAACCGATCCTGATGCTATGAAATTGACATTCGTGATGTCCTTGTATCTGTCCCACACATCCTGTATGCCGCTGAATATGGCGGGATTTATATTGAAAAACTCCTGAAATTCGTCAATCACAAGGTTGAATGCTGTTGTCTTACCGATGACCATAATCTGCTCAAACAACTGTACAAAGGAGGTGATTCCGTCAGGCACATAGCAATCCAGCGACCGCCGCAGCGACTCTGAAAACTGTTGGCACAGGGTAGCCTCGCTGTTGCGGCTTACAAAGAGGTAGACTGTCGGAGTAGAGTCACAGCTTTTCAGTATCAGTTTGGTCTTTCCGATGCGCCGACGGCCTGTTATGACGGTCATTTGCGAATGGTTACCGAACGAACGTTCTCTGATTTCTGAGAGTTGCCGTAACTCACGTTCACGATTATAAAATTTCATAAGTTGCTGCTTTTAAATCTATTTTAAATTTCGCCGTGGTTATTTTCGCCACGGTTATTTTTGCAAAGATAGGATAATGTGGCCGACAAACCAAATTTCGCCGTGGTTATTTTCGCCGTGGCGAAATTTGGTAAAAGAAGAGAGAAGGCAAAATGTAGAGAGATAACAAAATTTTGAGCCGTAAGAATGGTTTTGGGGTTGGTTTGCCGGAGTCGGGGTTTGGAAAAACGGATAATAGTATGTAAATTTGTGAGTATGGAAAACTACATAGTTTCAGCAAGAAAGTATCGTCCGTCAACGTTCGACAGTGTGGTAGGTCAGCAGGCTCTGACAGCGACACTGAAGAATGCTATCGCGACCCACAGGCTGGCTCACAGCTATCTTTTCTGTGGCTCGCGCGGTGTCGGCAAGACTTCATGCGCACGAATTTTCGCCAAGACAATCAACTGTGCCAATCCGACACCCGACGGGGAGGCCTGTAACGAGTGTGACAGCTGCCGGGCGTTCAACGAGGGCAACTCACTCAATATCATCGAACTTGACGCCGCTTCAAACAACGGTGTCGATGACATCCGTCAGCTTGTGGAGCAGGTGCAGATCCCGCCGTCACAGGGTTCATACAGAGTCTTTATCGTCGATGAGGTCCACATGCTTTCGCCTGCGGCTTTCAATGCCTTTCTCAAGACCTTGGAAGAGCCGCCTTCCTATGTGATTTTCATTCTTGCGACAACCGAGAAGCACAAGATCATTCCGACCATCCTCTCACGCTGCCAGATCTACGATTTCAAGCGTATAACGGTGCGTGATATGATCGACCATCTTTCTTATGTGGCTTCAAAAGAGGGGATTACAGCCGATCCGGCAGCTCTCAACATCATAGCCCGCAAGGCTGATGGCGCCATGCGTGACGCGCTTTCGATCTTCGACCAGGTGGCCGCTTCTTCAAGGGGCAACATCACCTATCAGAGTGCCATCGACAATCTCAACGTCCTTGACTATAACTACTACAACCGTCTGCTTGACTGTTTCCTTGAAGGCAAGGTGCTGGACACCTGGCTGATCTATAAGGAGATCCGTGACCGTGGTTTCGACTCGCATTTCTTCATCAACGGCTTAGGGGATTACATGCGTGATCTTATGGTTGCCCGCGATCCCTCGACCATCGTGCTTCTCGAAGCCGACGACGAGGCCCGCAAAGCTATGGCCGGGACCGCAGCGAAATGCTCGCCTGACTTCATTTACAGGGCCATGAATCTCTGCAATGAAGCGGATCTGAACTATCGCACAGCCTCCAACAAGCAGTTCCTCATAGAACTGACTCTTGCCAAGATATGCCAATTGCTAAGCCCCTCCCACGATAACGGCGCCCAGGGCGAGGGGCAGTTACAGAAAATAAATCCCGGCGCCTCTCCCCAGTCACAGCCACAAGCGGCACCGGCCCAGGCAGGCGGCCAGCAGGGTGGGGCAGTATCGGCTTCTGTGGCGCAGAATGCCGCCGCTCCTGTTTCCGGTTCCCGTCAGGCTCCTGCCATGCAGCCTGTTCAGGCAGCAGCTCCGCGTCCGGCGGCTTATGCCCAGGCTCCCGCGCCGCAGCCGACAGCTGTTTCAGCTCCAGCTGCTTCATATAATGCAGCCCCGCGTCCGATGACGCCTCTGAAAAAGCCTCTCAAGCGGTCCACAGGCACTTTCTCCATTAATCATTCGAGAGATGCCGCGCAGACGGCCCAGGTGCAGCAGGGCGCAGGCGTGACAATGCCTAAACGCAACGAGCCTTACAGCCGCGAGCAGCTCAACAAGGCCTGGCAGAATTTCATGCAGGCCCATCCGACCGAACACATTCTGATCAACACCATGCGAGCCTCTTTCCCGGCTCCTCAGGAGGGTCACACCTATAAGATAATGGTGGAGAATGAAATGCAGCGCCAGACCGTGGAGCAGGCTTTTCCTGCGCTTCTTCAGGCCGTGCGCGACGAGCTTTCAAACGACCACTTCTCTCTTGTTGTTGAAATCAACCAGGGAGCCGCATCGCCCCACACATGGAACGAGCGCGAGGTCCTGAACCACATGGTTGAAAATATTCCCGCCCTCCGGGGCTTCATCGACGATCTCGGCCTGACATTAGGGTAGGGCGGAAGCCGTCGCCGGATTTTCCGGAGGCATATTTCGGCTTTGGCCTTTTTCAGACTGTTGTTTTCAATCCTATCAGAAAAAAATTACCGCGGGCTTGTGTCATAACCGACACAAGCCCGCGGCTTTTTATCTTTGTCTTTATCGACGCTGTGGATTCTTACTTGTAGAAAGTATTGATGTTGTTGGTTACTTTCTTGTTGCCAAGGAGAATGCGGTCGAGAGTGTTGATCATACGGGCTGCACCGCGCTGCTGATTGAAGCGGATGGTGTTTTCGTCAAGATCGAAGGGACGTCCTGCGTTGTCAATCTCGGTAACCTGCATCACGATCACTGCGTTGTTGCCCTTGAGAGGACCGACGAGAGCGCCTTTCTGAGCGTTGGCGATCTTACCCATCACAATGCTTTCGTTCATGCCGAGACCGGGGATCATGTACTGGCCGAAGTTTACGGTAGTGGTGTCCACGGAAGTTTTCATGAGCTGAGCGTAACCAGCCACGTCTTTGGCCTTGCCTTCATAGTCGGCGATGAGCTTGGCGGCTTTCTTGTTGTTGACAGCGCGTGATGCGAGGATGGTGTGAACCTGCTTGTCGCGAACGGGGACATAACCGCCGTCATAGATGTCGTCGAGTGCTACTGCGAGGAAGCGACCGGTCTGGATATCGCCGAACACGGGTGAAACCTGGCCTTTCTTAGCGTCCATCACCCAGGCTACTGCCGAGTGAGAGTCGTTGAGGTTGCCGATCATCGGAGAAGATGCGGTCACGCTTGCGGGGAAGGTTGTATAGCCGGCTTCCTGGGCATTTTCAACGAATTCTTTAGCTGTCTTGTTTTCTTCCACATATTTGCGGAGAGCGGCGTCGAGATCGTTGATGGTAGCGTTTGAGGGTTCGGTAGTGAAAGTCACGCTTGCGAGGTCATAGACAGCGACAGGGGCTTTGCGCTCGCTCACGCGGAAGATGCGTCCGCCTTCGGCAAGAGTGTCGGGAGTGAAGTAGACTCCGGTTGCACGGTCGGCGATGAGTTCCTTCATGGGAGCATAGTTGGCGTCGAGCAGAGAGATTTCCATGTCTTTCTGTGACTGGGCTACCAGGGGTGAAGCTGCGATGCTGTCAAGCGATGCGCCTGAGTTGAGAAGGCCGACGAGTGAGTCAACCTGAGCTTTTGAACCCTGAACGGCGAGGAAGTCGATCTTGACATCGGCTACTTCGGTGTCTTTGCCGAGGAGCTTGGCGAGGAGGTAGTCGTTGCCGGTCTTGCTGACGAGGACAGCTTTGCCGACCGAGAGAGAGTCAACAGCGCTCTTCAGACGGGCCTGCTTGTCGAGATCAGTCTGAGAAACCTTGCGGCGGTCAACAACGAATTCGGGCATGTCTGCGAGACCCTGCATCTCAGGATTGGAGTTGAGAGCTACAAGAGCGTCTTCGACTTTCTTCTGACCGGCGAGGATATCGGCTTCAGAAGGAACGATGTTGACTGAGATATAGCTGGCCAGACGGCTGGGCTCGTCGATGGCATAGCGGGCTTTCTCTTCGTTGTAGAGAGCGTTGATGTCGCTTTCGCTTGCCTCAAAGTCTTCGTCCTTGAGGGTCGAGTAGTCCTGCTTGGCGTAGATCACGTGGGCGGTTGCAGCGTTGTCGTCATAGAGGGCTTTGGCGTCGAGTTCGTTGGCCACGAGGGTGCCCTGGAAAAGATTCTGGAATTTCTGCTGGAGGAGCATGCGTTCAACAGATTTTTCGAGGTCGAGCCAATAGGCCTGGAGCTGCTGGGCCTGAGCCTGCTGCATACCGTATTTTGTGGGGTTGAAAGCCATGTCATGGGCAGTCTTCGCGTCGGGTACACCGAGCTGCTGCTGAACCATGCGGTCGACATACTGGGAATTCTTGCCGACCATCATGTCGGTGAGTTCCTGGTCGGTTACAGTCAGACCTAAATCCTGGATTTCATTATCGAAAAGCTTTTCGGCGATCATTGAGTTGAGCACCTGCTGCTGAAGCACAGCGTTGTCCATGCGCTGGTTCTGTGCCTGAGCCTGCTGAGAGGCTTCCTGCACACGGCGCTGGAATTCCTGAATGTCAATCTTGTTGCCGTCTACTTTTGCAATGGTAGTTCCGGTGCCGAAGAGTGTGCGGCCCGAAGTAAAGAAGTCACCGATGATAAAAGCCAGCAGACCGGCTCCAACGATGATGAGCAAGAGCGCTGACTTGCTACGGATTTTTTCTAAAGTTGCCATTAGATATGTTTAGATGATTTTTGATTTAAGCGTGGTTAGAACAGATTTCAGATACAATGCCCGAAATTAACGCACAAAGGTAGCATTATTTCCAATTAATTCAAAATTAAGACCTTGAAAAAACAGTGTGCTTTCTCGGAAAAATGGCTGAAAAAGCATCAAATTTTTTCTCCACTCCGTTTTTTCGCAGGCAATATAGCCTCGGCCAGGCCGTTTCATATTTATAAGGTGTCGTTTTTCAACGTCACTTTGCAGCTCTCTAACCTGATTCAGTGAAAACCGATATGAAAAAATTACTGTTACTGCTCTTCCTTGCCGCCGGACTCTGTGCCGGGGCTGTCAGTCCGCGTGTCGGAGTCTCGATTTTAGGCGATTCCTACTCTACTTTCCAGGGATATATGGTACCTGACACGAATCTTGTCTGGTATTACTCTAAACCAAAACTCGAACGCACCGACGTGACCGAGGTGGGGCAGACCTGGTGGCAGCAGCTTATCCGCCAGAGGGGATGGCGTCTGGTGACCAACAATTCATATTCCGGAGCCACGATCTGCAACCGCGGCTATGAAGGCAAGGACTATAAGGACCGTTCGTTTCTGACGCGGGCCAAGGCCCTCGGCTCGCCTGACATCATTCTGATTTTCGGTGGTACCAACGATTCATGGGCCGGGGTCGAAGTAGGTGAATATGAGACTCCTGAAGGTAAGAAGCCTGACTACTACACGCTGCGTCCGGCTCTTGACCGTATGCTTGCCATCATGAAAGACTATTATCCCGGAACCGAGATCTATTTCATAGTCAATTCCGAGTTGCGTCCTGAGGTGACCGAGTCAATCCTCACCCTCTGCGGGCGTCACGGAGTCAAGACCATCCGGCTGACAGACATCGACAAAATGGCCGGCCATCCGACCGTCAAAGGCATGACCAGCATCGCCGAGCAGGTCAGCGCCGCAATCGACTGAAATTTGTGCTGATAGATTGCTTGTTTCTTGATGTTAAGGCTTGCAGATCCTAAAATTGGGCGTGTGAATTTGCAGATTTTTTTCGTCGATTTTTGCTTGGATCGAGAGAAATGACTAATTTTGTAATCCGTTATGAAATACGGTTTTGACAACGAGAAATATCTCAGAATTCAGTCCGAACATATCAAAGAGCGAATTGCTCAGTTCGGCAACAAGCTTTACCTCGAACTCGGAGGCAAACTCTTTGACGACCACCACGCAAGCCGTGTGTTGCCCGGTTTCCAGCCCGACAGTAAACTCCGGATGCTCAGTCAGCTGAGCGACCATGCGGAGATCGTAATCGTCATCAGCGCGCTTGACATTGAGAAGAACAAGGTGCGCAATGACCTCGGAATCACCTATGACATGGATGTCCTTCGCCTGCGCAAGGAGTTTCAGAACCGCGGCTTCCTGGTAGGATCCGTGGTCATCACCCACTACAACGGTCAGTCGAGCGCCGACGCGTTCCGCCAGAAGCTGGAGCGCATGGGAATCACCACCTATTATCATTATACGATCGACGGTTATCCGACTAATGTCGATCTGATCGACTCCGACGACGGTTTTGGCCGAAACGACTATGTCGAGACTTCCCGTCCGCTGGTCATCGTTACGGCTCCCGGCCCCGGTAGCGGCAAAATGGCAGTCTGTCTCAGTCAGCTCTACAATGAACACAAGCGCGGAATCGAGGCCGGATATGCCAAGTTCGAGACTTTCCCTGTGTGGAGTCTTCCGCTGAAACATCCTGTCAACATCGCTTATGAGGCTGCGACTGCCGATCTCAACGATGTCAATATGATCGACCCCTTCCATCTTGAGGCCTACGGCAAGACGGCGATCAACTATAACCGCGACATCGAGATTTTCCCCGTGCTCAACGCTCTTTTTGAGGGCATCTACGGCAAGAATCCCTACAAGTCGCCGACCGACATGGGTGTCAACATGGTCGGCTTCTGCATCAACGATGACGAGGTCTGCTGCGATGCTTCGAAAAACGAGATCATCCGCCGCTACTACACGGCTCTCAACCGCTTCGCCCAGGGAGATTCAAACGAGAACGAGGTCAGCAAGATCGCTCTCCTGTTCAAGCAGGCCAAGATCGACACTTCATATCGCCGCCCGATCAAGGCCGCAAAGGAACGTGCGGAGCGCAGCGGTGTGCCCTGCTCGGCCATCGAGCTTGCCGACGGTACCATTATCACAGCCGAGACCAGCGCCCTGTTGGGTCCGAGCGCGGCTCTGATTCTCAATGCTGTCAAACATCTTGCGGGGATCGACCATTCTGTCAAGCTGATTCCTCAGGATATGATCGAGCCGATTCAGAACACCAAGATCAACTATCTGCGCAGCCGCAATCCGCGTCTACATACCGACGAGGTGCTCGTGGCGCTCTCGGTTTTGAGTACCCACGATGAGAATTGCCGCCGTGCTCTCGAAAAGCTTCCCGAACTCAATGGCTGTCAGGTCCATTCGACAGTTATGCTCGGAGAGGTGGACCATAAGATTTTCAAGAAACTCGGTGTTGGCCTCACCTGCGATCCGCAGAAGAAAGTCAAGGCCTGATCCATCTACGTAGATAAACGAATAGAGCCGTAGGAGCGAAGCGTGATTGTAATGTTTCGCACCTACGGCGCTTTTTTTGTTTGGTGGAGGTTGCATAATTACCACAGCTGCGGACACCTACGGCGCCCTTGCAATGGCCTGGAATCTTCGGACCGCTACGCGGCCAGCCTGCACCCCAAACCTAATACCCAAGTGCATCCGTACACCACACTCCGCATTGGCGTCCACATACCAATTTCCAAGTGCATTAACAACCTTAACATCCAATGCCAATGCGTGTCAGCCATCCGGATGGTGCATTCGCATCACATCCAAATGGGTATCCGAAATGTCAATCCGGATGCAGTGTCCGCAATACATTCGAATGGGTGTTTGCCACCACAATCCAAATGGATGTCCAGAATGTCAATCCGGATGGTGTGTCTGCAATACATTCGAATGGATGTTTGCCACCACAATCTGCATGGGTATTTGCCATATAATCCGCATGGGCGTCCGCAGGACGCAGATTTATCATAGCCCGTGACACCGACGCGTAAGCGAAGGTGTCACGGGTTTGGCGTATATACAAAGAAAGGTGTCCGATCAGGACACCGATTTACCATCATCGAAATTGGCAACAATTGTTGATCCGATCTTCGGAAACAATGTGAATCCGTAAATCCGTGTCCTATCGGACACATTATAATATGGGGAAATCTTTTACCCGTGACGCACATGGCGTCACGGGCTATGATAAATCTGCGTCCTGCGGACGCCCATCCGGATTGGCATTCTGGGCATCCATTTGGATGTGATGCGAATGCACCATTCGGATGGCGGTTGCGCCTTTGGGAGATGGAATGGGGATTTGGGGTTGCGGATGCACTTGGGTATTAGGTTTGGGTGCAGGCTGGCCGCGTAGCGGTCCGAAGATTCCAGGCCATTGCAAGGGCGCCGTAGGTGTCCGCAGCTATGGTTTACGAAACATCCTCTCCCCACAAAAGAGCGCCGTAGGTGCGAAACATGGGAGACATGCAGCCACGACAGCAGTGCTATTCTGCCATCGAGGCTGCTTGATATGAACTTCAAAAGCACCCGTTTTGAGTTGTCTGTTGTCTTATTATGAGGTATTGTATGAGTAGCATTCTCAGCCCGACTTTCCCAAGCCGGACCAGTATGCTTTTGAAGTCCGGAATATCGTTTATATGACAGCTGCAAATCCGAAAAGAGGCGATATCAGAAGTATTATGACAAAAAAACCGATATATGAGACAAATTTGCCTGTCTTTCGTAGCTTTATCTTGTCTTTAAAGCATTTATCCCAAAGTCCGGTGAACACCTCCGAAATACTTGAGGAAAGGATAGAAGCGATAACGATAGTGGAAATTCTACTGTCAAAGACATCGTCAATCTCGTTAATATAGGCATTGAAAAGAATAAGTCCTATTATAAAACAAACCGATATAAGCATGTCTAAAATGCTGGATTTCAAATCGGTATTTTTTCTTTTAATAAGAAATGAATTGACGATAAAATCAATAGCTATGACAATAACTATTATTAATCCAAGCTTTGCGGATATCATATTTATTGCTCGATTGTCAGGTCGGTAGATATTGCATTGAGGCTGTCGAGTTTTTCAAAAGCATCAATAAGCTCAGGATTGTAGATTACTTCCGGTTTGGGGCTTCGTTCGGTGTAGTGGATGTCGGGGTTGAATGTGTTGTCTTCGGAGCAAGAAGTGATGGTTAATGTTGCGAAGAGAGCTGAGAGAATAAAGAGTTTTTTCATTGCATCGAAATTTATTAAGTTATTGATTCGTGAATTTCCGGATCGGTTGGAAATCGTTGTTGATTTCGATGCAAAGTTATGGCTGTTTTGTGGCTCAGTCGCTATTCTTTTTGTGTTTTAATTCTTCTTTTTGTGTGCGTAAACGCTTGTAAATCAGTGGTCGTTTTGTTAAAATAATCTCGCGATTCTTTTTTCGCCCGTTTTGTTCTTCTTTTGTGGTCTCTCTGTGGATTTTCGCTCAGAACCAAGACCATTTTTCTTCAAGAAGCCATGTCAAAAAAGCTTCCTCAATCCATCCGATAATTGTAAACAGTAACAAAAATATCGGATAGCGGATTATCCGTTTGGGGAATTTATTTCGCACGTGCGAATTGATCCGTTCTGTCAAAAGGACATAGGCAGGAGCTGAGAAAATGGCCATCCTTATGAATACGTACTCGTCCATCGCTTTCTTAGAGTTGTTTAATAACAATAGTTAAAATCTGAGCGAAAGTATTGAGGTGGATATGGCTCTGAATTGAAGGAGCATAGCGAGCT
>NZ_JAIDEN010000098.1 GCF_029054785.1 Duncaniella sp. | reverse complement strand
ACCCCCTTGGCAATAGCGCAGAAGTTACCGATTATCAGCCTATCACCGATGAACTCATAGAAATGTGTGACGTGCTCTTCAAATCTGTCGGCTCCGTCAACATCATCATAATATGTATAATCGCCGATAATGATTCTTGGATTCTTCACCACATTCTTTATGTAGCAAAGGCTCGGAATCGCCGGGTTGGGAAATGCCTTGTCTTTGTCCGGATATATTTTCATGATTATAGAAATCTTTGTGAAGAAGGATGTATTATATAGAAAGCTTCAAATTCGGCATAATGGCCTCTATCATGGGCTGAGGAACTTCACATTCCCTTGCCAAGAGAGGCCAGCGTGAAGAGACTTCGGCAATACGGTCGATTATTTCAGTAGCTTCCTTTATATTGTTGCGTTTCGCAAATTCCAAAAGGTCTTGGCGGGTTATGTCGTCAAACTTCCCGTTGATTGACATCTGGTGTTGTGCTGTCCATCCGCCTTTCGGATTATAGGCAAATCCCATGTCGTATGCTGGCGAAAGAGTCCATTTGCCTTGTCTGTCCATAAGGAAGGATATGTTCTTGGTATGGTCATCTTGATTGCGGATCACTACATTGAACACCATGCGACGATACATTTCCTGCGCCTGTGAGTATGGCAGTCTCAATGCCCTCATCACGTTGAACGCCTGCTCGTAAGAGTATGAACGGGGATTGCGATAATCATAATGCGCTATGCCACAGAGTGTCTGCATATGAATTTTCTCACCATTCTGACGGTCAAAACGCTTGGTGAGAAAATGGGCGCGTCCATTCTCTTCTATGAGACTGCAATCCGACATTTCTATGCCACATTCCTTTACAAGCCGATAGAAAGAGTATTCCAATCGGCCGAAATTCTGCGTTTCCCTGAATCCGGCTTCGGCGGTTACGCCATCAAGTTTGATTAGATAGTAGTCAAAGCCTTCAGGAGCCTCAATCTGTCCTGAACGGACTTCTCCGGTCAATGGGTTGTAGGCTATGATGGCTTTCGCCCTCTGTCCTCCGGCAGAGGTGCCAAGTCGCACTATTTCGGCTATTGCCGCCTTCTTGTCCTCTTCAAGATTGGCTCCGAACTCTTCTTTTTCAGACAATGCTTCGCTTGCCACTTCAACAAGGGAATCAAGTTCTATCCTGACATCCGGACTATAGGGCGCATCCATGGCCGGTTCAAACTCCAAAGCTCCCATGCAGCGTTTGCCGAGGAAACATAGTGTCTCCACTGCGTTTCCGCTGCTACGACCGGTGAGCGCGAGCCAACGATCAAACATTGCCCGGCCGTAGGTGTCGGGCAATGAATCGGCAAGCATACCGGGAAGCCCCTTGAATGTCTCACGACCTATGTCAGAGAATGAATATATCCTTCCATGACGCACCGGCATTAGAATCGGCGAGGGTTCAAGACCTTTGCCTATGAAGCTTTCGGCATACTCGAAATGTGCCAGCTGGCGATTGTTGTCCCATCGGAATGTTCCGACGGGTTGGCCATACAGGTTTACTCTTGCTATATCTACCATTCTGATTCCTCGATATTAGGTCGTGTGTTGGTCTTGTTGTTACCACTTGCGCGTTTGCGCTGCTTTTTCTTGCTTGCTTCGACAAACTCGAAATATTCATTGGGACTCATCTCATCTTCCTTAATGAGTGACGAGAACACATCCAGTTCGCCAAGTATGCGTAGCAAGCGCATCAAGGAATCGAAATAGCTTATATCGCCTTTCTCGATTCTCTTTAATGTCGTCAATGAGACTTGCGCCTGTTCTGCGAGTGATGTCTGAGTAAAGTTCTGTCGGAGTCGCAGATGCCTTACTTTTTGTCCCAGCCGACGGCGGATTTCACTGTCCGGTAACATGTATATATTCTCTTCCATAGTCGTACTTGCGTCTATTAGACCGCAAATATAGTAACAATAGTTCAAACTACGACTGTTTTTGCAGTTTTTGTCAATTTGAATATAATTGAGTTTTGAGTTTGGGCGGCATCGCGTTTTTCCTGCGTAGACAGGTTATGATGATTCCAAACAAATCGGTGTTTTTGTGGCATTTTAATCGGTGTTTTTGCAGTGTCGGCTTTGAGATTTGCACCCATTAGTGGACACTAATGGTTTTAGATTTATAATGCGCAAAAGTAAGAGGTGGTTATCGGGTGACAAAAATCACCGGATTATAACTCAATCTTGGGGTTGAATAACTCGGCTAACTCTTTGGCGTTCAGTTTGACATACTTGCCACAGCGGAGCTTGGTTATTTTGTATGTTTTGACGTAGTGATACAGTTGGTCACGTGTCAGC
>NZ_JAIDEN010000097.1 GCF_029054785.1 Duncaniella sp. | reverse complement strand
CCTTTCTCATTTACAACAATTTATCTAAAAGATACACCACTCAGATTTTAACTCTTGTTTTTAAACAACCTCTTAAATTTGGATAATCGCCCCAAGCCAACTAACTTTGCAATAATTTTAATTTTCGGACATTCTCCTCCGCTCAATATTTTCGATCATTCTCACCATGTTAATAATTGGAATAGCAGGTGGAACAGGCTCAGGCAAAACCACCGTAGTAAACAAAATCATCAACAGCCTGCCCCCAGGCGAAGTCGCTGTATTGCCCCAGGACTCCTATTATAAGGATTCGAGCCATATTCCCGTCGAAGAGCGCAGCAAGATCAATTTTGACGAACCAGCCTCCATCGAATGGACTCTTCTTGTCGACCACCTCAAACGGCTCAAAGAAGGCAACACGATCGAAATGCCGACCTATTCCTATCTGACTTGCACACGCCAGGAAGAGACCGTTCGGGTTGAGCCACGCGAAGTTGTCATCGTCGAGGGAATTCTCGTGCTGACAGACCCGATACTCCGTTCGATGATGGATGTCAAAGTCTTTGTCGACGCCGATGCAGACGAACGGTTGATCCGCGTGATCGCCCGCGACTGCGTTGAACGCGGGCGCACTCCCCAAATGGTACTTGACCGCTATCAGGGTGTGCTCAAGCCGATGCATGAAATGTATATCGAGCCGACCAAGCGCCATGCCGACCTCATCGTGCCTCAAGGCGGCAGCAACGTAGTGGCAATCCAGTTGCTGACCGACTATATAGAATCGCGCCTCAGACTCACCAACCACTAACCAAGCCCTTCTCCCCCACTCCACGCTATAAGAAATGGAAGACAATCAGAACCTCCAGCCCGCAATCCCCACCGGGACCCCTGAAAAGATGGTCCTTCGCACTGACAACTTAGTCAAGAAATACGGAAAACGCACCGTAGCCAACCACGTATCCATCAACGTGACCCAAGGGGAAATCGTAGGATTGTTAGGCCCTAACGGCGCCGGCAAAACGACAACTTTCTATATGACCGTCGGACTGATCACGCCAAACGAGGGTCAGATCTTCCTCAATGATCTCAACATCACAAAATATCCGGTTTATAAACGTGCCCAGAACGGCATCGGCTATCTCGCTCAGGAAGCAAGCGTGTTTCGCAAACTCTCGGTAGAGAACAACATCAAAGCCGTGTTGCAGATGACCAATACATCTGCCGAATACCAGCGCGACAAACTCGAAAGCCTTATTGCCGAATTCAGCCTTGAGAAAGTGCGCCACAACCTCGGCGACCAATTGTCAGGCGGCGAACGCCGCCGCACCGAAATAGCCCGCTGTCTGGCCATCGACCCGAAGTTCATCATGCTCGATGAACCCTTTGCCGGAGTCGACCCGATCGCCGTCGAGGACATCCAGTCGGTTGTCTATCATCTTAAAGAAAAGAACATCGGCATCCTGATCACCGACCATAACGCCCAGGAGACACTGCGCATCACCGACCGAGCCTACCTGCTGTTCGAAGGCAAGATCCTCTTTCAGGGCACTTCCGAAGAACTGGCCGAAAACCCTACGGTCCGCGAAAAATATCTCGGACGCGACTTCATCTTCTACCGCAAGAAATTCGACTCCGAGTAAACCGGAGGCAGTCATCAGCGGGCTGAAGTCCGCCCCATCACCACGTCATAATTCTCGCTACGGTTGATAATCCGCGGCGGACAATGGTAGTCATCCGACAAAGCATCACGAGAAGCAACATAATAACTGTTATCAGTCATATTTGCCAGATGAAAAAGGATATGAGCTATATTGTCGGTCATGATCGGCTTATTGACGGCTTTCTGTATACTGCCTACAATTTCTGGATATTCAGATTTATACCGATCACTGCACCATACAAAGAACGGCACTTCATATAGGGCTTTTGCAAGTTCCGGTGTTGTCGTCCTTATATTCCTTCGACCAAGAAACGAACCACTGTCATATATATCATCTCCATGATCGGGACAGTAGACCACCACTGCGATTGAATCCCGATAAAAATCAATAATCCGACCTAACTGATGGTCATTATAACGTGTGGCATTATCATAGCTTGCAATGTCATTTTTCATCTCATCAGTCAACCGGGCTGATTTATCTCGAACGATATCAGCTGATTTAAAATGAAGCCATTCCACCGTCTGAGGAAACCGGGACGAGGCCATTATATGCTGACCATAAAGATGAATCAGACTAAAATTAGATGCCGACGGGGTGGAATATGACTCCAAATAACCATCAATAAACTCTCCATCATATCGGCTCGGCTTAGGACTGATAAAATCATAACAATAGTCCTTCATGACATCAGCCGCCATAAAATTGGAAATGTCAATATCCCAACCGACTTTCCGCCCGACGTCAAACATATCATTCTGATTGTCCCAAAGCTGCACATTATAACCTGACAGCTTGAACAGAAGAGGGAAACAGGCGTGATTTTGCCACGCTTCACCATCACCGACCGAATTGACAGACAATACATTTTTAATAACCTCAGTCGTCGAACAATATGGCGTCACGACATCCTGGAACAAATATAGGTTACCGCGATCTCTTTCTTTTTCCATCCGGGGGTTAGTACACAGCGGATAAGCATACAGCGAACTGTGGATTTTCGAATGCGACTCGCCGAGGACAAAGACAACAGACAGACTGTCAGGCTGTCCGCCCGAAGGATAATCTGCTATAATATCTTTCTGCAACCGTTCCCACATCCTCGTTGATTCACCCAACTCCCTGAGGAATATGGCCGACAGACACAGATTGGTCATCGTATCGCTATATTGTCCACAGACAGCCCAATCTCTCTGCCCAAGATTCAATATCCCCATCAGATTTGACCGGTTGACATCTCTCACCATTGAAGAACGGACCAGCCAGACAGTTTCTGCAATTTTATATATACCTCCGGAAATAACAATTGCCAGCAAGCATATACATATATACTTACGCCATGCCTTTCTGTCAGCACCCTCGACAAAACTACCTGCCGACGCTCCATGCACACAGCAAATGCTAAAATGGCAAGAAACAGAGCCAAATACAACAAACCATGCGCATTTAGAAGATATTGTCTGAAAAACTCACTCGATTCGGCAGAGGTCGTTTCCACCATAAGCAAAATCACATCCGGCGAGAAAGTGCGCCCAAGCACCATGATCATATACGTCGTTACCGTAAACAGCATTGCCGCACAGACATAGAGCACTATCTTCAATTTCATGGGACTCCCACACAAGCCGACAAGCGCAGTGACAAGATATGACAGAACCATAGCCCTTGCCAACCCCTCCAGAGCCGGCCCCCAGTAATAGTGCCATCCTCCATGAGGAAACCTCACCGGAACCAAAGTCGCATTTCCGGCAATAAGAAGTCCAAAAATTATAAAGAAAATCCAATTCGAGCGCAAAGGCTTCAAAAACGCTTTTCCAAATTTCAAGATAAAGGCAGTCATCGGTCTGTACTTACTCTAATGATTCGTCATCATCAAGATCGTCAAGGAAATCAATATCCCAGCCGTCCGACATTGATTCGGTGAATTCAGCCAGCTCACGGCCTTCACGCTTGGTAGGACGGCCAAGACCCTTGCGCCTATCTATGAATCCTGATATTTTCACAATCTCAAGCAGATCAAGCTCGCTCTTGGGCGTAATATTTTCCATATATTCAGGCACAAGTTTCGCCCCCAGACGATTCTGAGTCAACGCAAGCGCCCGGAATGAATAAGTGACCGGCGGCTTGCGCACTTTGACCACATCGCCTACCTTGATTGTACGCGAGGGCTTCGCGATGGCATCGCCGACATAGACGCGTCCCTTCTTGCAGGCTTCTGTCGCAACAGTGCGCGTCTTGAATATACGCATGGCCCAAAGCCATTTGTCAATTCTGACTTCGTTCATATAGCAGTCGTTTTGAAATTGATACTTCTTGCTACTTCTTATTATACATATTCATAGCCCGTCCTATTCCCATCAGACAGAAAGCTTTCACAGCCTCTACGGCCACATCGATTCTCTCTGGCATAGCCTCTTCTTCCTCCGCCGAAAAAGCGCCAAGGACGTATTCGATCTGCATGCCGCGGGGAAAATCATTACCGATGCCGAACCTCAACCGAGGGTAGGCCTGAGTGGCGAGCATCTGTGCGATATTCTTCAGTCCGTTATGACCGGCATCGCTTCCGGAGCCTTTCATACGGATCGCACCGAAGGGCAACGCGCAGTCATCGACAATCACAAGAATGTTTTCAATCTCAATCCCCTCCTTTTCCTTCCAGTAACGGACTGCGTTTCCGGAAAGGTTCATATATGTGGATGGTTTCAGGATCACCAGCTGGGCGTTTTTGACACGCATACGCGCAATGTCGCCATAACGCTCTGTCGAAAACACAGCATTACCGCTCGCCGCAAGTGCATCGGCGATTCTAAAGCCCGCATTATGGCGGGTGTTGGCATATTCCGGACCGATGTTTCCAAGTCCGACTATCAGATATTTCATTTTCAGACAAAAGACTTGCCCCTGCCCTGCTCCCGGCATCTTTCAGGGGCTACGAAGCTGACCGACCATCAATCAGCCTCTTTAAGTTAACATGAATAACGAAGCAACAGACTTTCCCGGTCAGAATAAAGACGAGAAAATCTGTTGCTATGAATCGGTTTAAGCGCGCTTGGCGCCAACGCTGAAATTACTGAGCGTTTGCCTGAGCACCACGAGCAGCACGAGTGAGCTGAACAGCGCAGACAACAGCATTCTTGGCATTCATCAGTTCGAGACCGTCGAAGTGGAGTTCGCCGATCTGGAGAGTCTTGCCGAGACCGAGGTGGTCAACATTGATAACCACACGTTCGGGGATTTCAGTGTAAACAGCCTTCACGCGGATTTTCTTCATCGAGAGGTTAAGCTTACCACCGGCCTTAACACCTTCGGCGTGACCTTCGAGCTTAACAGGAACTTCGATAGTAACAGGCTTCTTGTCGGTTACTTCGAGGAGATCCATGTGGAGAATGGAATCCTTAACGGGGTGGAACTGAATATCCTTGAGGACAGCCATACGGGTTTCGCCATTGACAGTAAGCTCGATAGCGAAGATTTCGGGAGTGTAGACGAGTTTGCGGACTGCGTCCTGAGTCACTACGAGATCAGTGGTCACGAGGCCTTTGCCGTTACCGATTTCCACGAGCTTTTCGCCCGGTTTCAGAGCCTTTTCATAGGGAAGGTTCACTACTTCACCGCCATTGAGAACAACGGGGATTTTGTTTTCTTTGCGGAGGGCTTTGGTAGCCTTTTTGCCGAGGTCGGTACGGGGTTCGGCTGTCAGTTGAAATGTCTTCATTTCTGATTGATTTGTTTAATTGTGTTACTCAAAATTAAGTTGTAATTCAATTGCTCCTTAATTTCCCATCACACGGGGATGCTAAAAAGCGACTGCAAAGTTACTGAATTTTCCTTAATTACAGCCAATTTGTTCACATTATTTAACCTCTCACCACCAATAAATTTCCCCGAAACTCCACAAGCCAGGATATTTACGCCCTATCACCTTATTTATCAATAATTTCTCTATCAGATAATCAATTATTATTTGTATATTTGCATAAATCACACTCTCGCCGCATGGGAAAACAAAGCGCCAGGATAATAGGAATCTCACGACACCGCCTTTCGACTGACGGCGATGGCGTCACTACTCTTGTGGCATTTCACGGCTGTCCGCTCAGTTGCCGTTATTGCCTGAATCCGCAGTCTCTTGTTGACGGCGGGCGTTTCCGTGAATATTCGCCGGAGGAACTGTATTCCGAGACCCGCATTGACGAGCTTTATTTCATCGCCACAAACGGCGGTGTGACCTTCGGAGGCGGCGAGCCTTGTCTGCGCCCGCAGTTTATCAGTGAGTTTCGTGAGTTGTGCGGCCCGGAGTGGCACCTCAATCTTGAAACGTCGCTCAATGTGCCGGTTGCCAACATCGAGGCGTTGCTCCCGGTGGCCAACACCCTGATTATCGACATCAAGGACACGAACCCCGATATTTACCACGACTACACGGGACACAGCAACGCTCTTGTACTCGAAAATCTCCGTATGATAGCCGATACAGGACGGCAAAGCGATTGCATCGTCCGCATACCGCTGATACCCGGCTACAACACCGATGCCGACCGCGACGCAAGCCGCAAGGCACTTGAAACCCTCGGCTTCACCCGATTCGATTTATTCACCTACCAACTCCGCAAACACTGACACTATGGCACGAGGAAAGCAGACCTGTAAGATACTGAAAGAGATACGTAGGCAGATTGCCGAGGCAAACGGCATCGAGTTCGCCACTTCGGAATGTCGCTACAAGGGCGACTGTCTCGGCACATGTCCCAAATGCGAAGCCGAGGTGCGCTACCTTGAGCAGCAGCTCCGCGCCCGATCCCTCGCCGGAAAAGCCATCGCCCTCGCCGGTATCTCGGCAGGCATGATTCTCATGTCAGGATGCAGCGGCACATCTACGAATCAATCAAGCGAAACCTTACAGGGCGAACCAGTGGAATTAACCGATACTATGGAGTGGGCTGAAGGTGAGGTAATAGCCAATTGGGACGAATCAGAAGTTGATGAAAAACCTCAATTTCCCGGTGGCGACGTGGCAATGAGACAATTCTTTGATGAATGCTATCGTAAAGAAAAAGATGTCATAACAGGTAGTGTTACCGTGGGGTACTTAGTGGACTCAAGCGGGAAAATCATATACACAGAAATAGTTGAAGGCAATTCACTGCTTGGTGATCAGATTATTGGAATCATAAAACAGTTTCCTGATTTTGTTCCGGGAAAGAAAAACGGCAAGCCTGTCGATGTGTATATGACATTCCAGTTTTCAACATCAATTAAAATCGGAGTAGATACAATTCGATAGCTATGGCACGAGGAAAACAGACCTGCAAGATACTGAAAGAGATACGCCGGCAGATTGCCGAGGCCAACGGCATAGAGTTCGCCACGTCGGAGTGTCGCTACAAGGGCGATTGTCTTGGAACATGCCCCAAATGCGAAGCCGAGGTGCGCTACCTTGAGCAGCAGCTCCGTGCCCATTCCCTCACCGGAAAAGCCATCGCCCTCGCCGGTATCTCGGCTGCATCCCTCGCCATGCTCATGCCGATGACTTCCGTAGCGCAGTCGTCGCACAGCATTCAGGTCCTCGCGTCCGACACTATAACTGCGACTCGTCTTGATTCCCGAAAGGTGAAAGGTGTTGTCAAATGCCAATATAACACAGCTGCGGACTCGACAGCCACCGAGGTACTAATCGGAGCA
The DNA here is from genome assembly GCF_029054785.1 of Duncaniella sp. Lineage (GTDB taxonomy): Bacteria > Bacteroidota > Bacteroidia > Bacteroidales > Muribaculaceae > Duncaniella. The sequence goes on along the minus strand of NZ_JAIDEN010000097.1, from coordinate 22,573 downwards.
ACGGTTATGAACCTGACAACCGGACAGGGAACGGCGACTGACATTGACGGGAAGTTTGAGATTGACGCTTGCACAGGCGATTCCATCAAGTTCTCATTTGTAGGCTATGCTTCCGAAACCATATGCGTGGGGGCATCGTCTGACCCGATACAGTCAGTGTTGACTGAAGATCGATCCGGATTGATGGGAGATGTAGTTATAGTTACCGGTGCCGTTCATGTTAAGAGGGAGGAGAACCATTATCTCGATCTCCACGTAACTGACGAAAATGGCAACGTGATAGACCGTAATGACTTGTATGTGGAGCGGGTATGGACTGATGAAGACGGAGATGAGGATTATGATATTGTCTATCTTGAGTACGTTGATGATAAGCACCCGTGCCGCATTTATTGGGACTATGAATGGGGATTGAAGGATGAAAACGGCAAGCCCCTCAAAGAAGCGATACTCCGCATAGAGGCCGAGGGCTATGACGGCCCCGTGATAATCAAGGTCAAATATCCCAAACGCAACGCAAAGAAAACCATCAAGTTCAAACACAAAAAGAAATAGCCGTGATGGATCAGATAGGTAAATTCATAGCCTCGGCAGTTGTCATGTTCTTATTCATGTTCAGCCTGATATTCTGCTTCGACTCGCCCGACTCACCGAGCAATATATTGTTGGTCTGCGTCAATGTGCTGTTCTGGGGTGGCCTACTTTGGCTGATCAACAGAAAAAGAAGCTGACAGACTCGACAAAAGCAAAGTGATATGAATTTTAAACAGTATCTCAGATTGTCTGATTCGGATTTTATGGCTAAATTTGCCATTGATTTCAGTTTATTCCAGCATGGACAGCACGAGTAAGAAATATTATAAGATCAGCGAGGTTTCAGAGATGACCGGACTTCCGATGTCGACTCTACGCTTTTGGGAGAGCGCCTTTCCGGCAATCAAACCCCACCGCAATGATCGCGGGACCCGTTTCTATACTCCCCGCGACATCGAAACCATCCGAATGGTCAGCTATCTCGTGAAAGAGAAAGGAATGAAACTTGAAGCTGCACAGGAGGAGATGAAACGCAACCGTGACGGAATCACCAAGAAATTCGAGACCGTGCAACGGCTCAAAACCGTGCGCGACCGGCTTCAGGAGATGCTTGATTCGCTCCACCGCCTGCGCTGATCCCAATCGCACTCTCAGATTCAAAACACCAAATCCATAACCACGCTAAACGCAATCCGCTTTGGCAACAACAACCACCACAAAAAGAAAGAAAAAGAAAAAGCAGTCCTGGACCAAACGTCATACGCTCGGCCTGCTTATCGCCGCGATCGCCGTCTTTGTAGCGGTCTGTTCAGTCATTGGCTTCGTCTTTATCCCCTATTCGGGCAAAGACGGCAAAAGCGAATGGATCTATATCCCACAGGGGAGCTCCACGGCTGCCGTGAGAGATTCCATGAAACAGTCTTTGGGATCCTCGATGGGTAACCGCGTTTATATCATCTGGAAACTGTTCGGCGGAAATTCCGACATCTCGCAGGGAGCCTACAAAGTCAGCGGCGGCCAAAGCGCACTGAACATCAGCAAGCGCATAGCCCGCGGCTATCAGACACCGGTCGAAGTCCGGTTCAACGGCACCCGCACAATGGAGCAGCTTTCAAAACGGATTGCCTCACAACTGCAATGCACACCCGAAGAATTTTTAAGAGCCTGTGACGAGGTGCTTCCCGACAGCGGCTTCACACGGCCTAACTTTCCGGCAGCATTCATTCCTGACAGTTATGAATTTTACTGGAGCGCAGCGCCTGCCAACGTAGTGAGGCGCCTGCTGGACTACCGCAACCGCTTCTGGAATCAGGAGCGCAGAGCCAAAGCAAAAAAGCTCAATCTCACACCGGTGCAGGTTGCCGCTTTAGCTTCCATCGTCGAGGAGGAAACCGCCAAAGCCGACGAAAAGCCAAAGGTGGCCCGTCTCTATCTCAACCGCCTCAAAAAAGGGATCAAGCTCCAGGCCGATCCTACTGTAAAATTTGCATCAGGCGACTTCAAACTGCGGCGTATAACAGGAAAGCACCTCGCCATCGAATCGCCTTACAACACATATAAAATCACCGGCCTTCCCCCCGGACCGATCAGAATTCCGGCAGCTGCCACAATGGACGCAGTGCTCAACGCACCCCAGCATGACTATATTTATATGTGTGCCAAGGAAGACTTCTCAGGCTACCACAATTTCGCGTCGGACTATTCAACGCACATGGCCAACGCAAGGCGCTATCAGGCCGAGCTCAACCGCCGTGGAATACACTGACAGGCAAAAGAATCACGCAAGCCAAAAACAAGTCAAACAGAACAAATATTAACACCCGACAACAATTTCAAACTTAAAAAAGCGAGAAAGAGACCACTTTTTATAGAAATAATCCGTATCTTTGCGCCGATCCAATCTCTATAAATATATCCGATGATTTCATCTCTACACGACCGTCCTTATGAAACAATCAACGTGTTTCGCTCTCTCGCCGAGATCCGCAACGTGGAATTTCCATCACGTCTTGACCACATGCTTCTGGCAGTCTGCAAGAAAGGTGAAATTTCAGCAGTTGTCGATGTGGCCCCCCGCCACCTCGGTCCAAGTTCCCTGATGGTACTCAAGCCGGGCCACATTATCAGCCAGTGCAAGGAAAGTCAGGATTTCGACGGTTTTTTCATCGTTGTCCATGAGGATAAACTGAACGAGATATTACCATCACTCCACTTCGTAGCCCCCTACACACTGCATTACAACTCCAACCCCATCATAGAGATGACTGAAGAAGAGCTGGAAAGTCAGTGGCTGATCTACGAGATGCTCCAGAAGCAAATACAGCTTGAAGGGCGCCCGTTCAACCAGATGACGCTCGGCGCGATCTGTGAACTACTGTTCTACAACACCTTAAGCATCTACGCATCACGGGCAGAGACATACAACCATCATTCACGACGTGAAGAACTGCTTGCCAACTTCATCGACCTGATCGAAAAGCACTTCAAATCGGAACGCGCCGTGAATTTCTATGCCGACAAACTGTTTGTCACCCCAAAACATCTTTCAGCAGTGCTCAAAGAAATAAGCGGAAAAACAGCAGGCGAATGGATAGACCACCGTGTGATTCTTGAAGCCAAACTGATGCTTCGCAGCACAGGCATGAACATTCAGGAAATCAGTCTGGCCCTGAACTTTTCAAATCAATCGTTTTTCGGAAAGTATTTCAAGCATCTGACCGGCATGTCGCCGCGCGACTACCGCAACAAGCTATCCGAAAACTGACAACTCTCCACCCATACACATCCTCAGATGAAACTATTCCAAAAACTGATCAACACAACAACGATACTCCTGACCCTCACTCTGCCGCTCCTCGCCCAAGCAACGACACCGGCGGAGGAAGACAGCCCTTACATGCAGAAAGTCGACGAGGCGGACAAGGCCTGCAATGAAGGCAAATGGACCGAAGCGGCAAACGCACTTGTCGAAGCCCTCCGGATGGAACCGGCAAACCCGTCGAATGTCCTGCTCATGTCAAATCTGGGAATCATCCGCTTCAACATGGGCCAGGATTCACTGGCGCTTGCGACCCTGAACGACGCACACACCATCGCGCCTGCATCTGTGACAATCCTGAGCAACCGCGCACGCGTGCTCACAGCGCTCGGCATGGAAAAAGAAGCCTATCTGGACTACGGACTGATAATGGAACTGGACTCCACAGTCATCTCAGCCAGATTCAACCACTGCCTTCTGGCTCTAAGACGGCATGACTTCAAAACCGCAAAAGAAGACTTCGAATTCATGGACCGCAATTTCCAGGAAGAGACAGAGACCCGCATAGCAGGAGCATCGTTCATGAGCGGCACCGGAGAATTCGCAAAAGCCATTCCATATTACACAAAAGTCCTGGAAGACCGCAAGGAACCGGAGTTCTATGGAGGACGCGGCTACTGCCATCTGCTCTGCGGCAATCTTCAGGAAGCATCAGACGACATCAACTCCGCCCTTGAACTCGCACCCGACGACGGCGAACTGTACCTCTACCGGGCAGCACTGAACAAAATGCGCTACCGCCCTGCCGATGCCAAGGCCGACGCCCTGAAAGCCGTCGAATTAGGAGTTGAACGCAAAAGAGCCTCTCAATTTTTAGAAGGTGTATGATCTCATATCCGCCTGAACAGCAACATGAGATTTCTGATATGAAAACCAAACTGACAGATTAGATAAATGACCGGAACTGTAATCAAAAATACCGGAAGCAGCTATCTCGTGCGCACAGAGAGCGGCGAATGTCTCAACTGCAAGATCAAAGGTAACTTCCGCCTCAAAGGAATCCGCACGACCAACCCCGTGGCGGTAGGCGATCACGTGACCGTGAGCCTGCCTGACGGCGATACCGGATATATCACAGCCATCAGCCCACGCCGCAACTATATCATACGCAAGGCGAGCAATCTCTCGAAACAGGCCCATATCCTCGCAGCCAATCTCGATCAGGTCTGTCTCGTGGTGACTCTCTTTCATCCGACAACCTCAACGACATTCATTGACCGCTTTCTGGCCACAGCCGAAGCCTATCGCGTCCCGGCAGTGATCGTCATAAATAAAATAGACCTTCTCGAAGAAGATCCGGAAGCGATGGAATACCTGTCGGCTGTCAGCTATCTCTACGAGTCGATAGGCTATCCTGTCATAAAAGTCTCAGCCAAAACCGGCGAAGGGATCGAAAACCTACGGGAGAAACTGAGAGGGAAAACCACACTGTTTTCCGGCAATTCAGGAGTCGGCAAATCAACGCTCATCAACGATCTGATCCCCGGTCTGAAATTAGCGACAGCATCAATCTCGACAACTCATGACACAGGCATGCACACCACAACATTCTCCGAAATGTTTGATCTGCCCGATGTCGACGAAGCCTCATCAATCATTGACACCCCCGGAGTGAAGGGATTCGGCACTCTCGAATTCGACCGCAACGAAGTCAGCCACTTCTTCCCTGAGATATTCAAAACCGCAGCCGAATGCCGCTACGGGGACTGCACACACACACATGAGCCGGGCTGCGCCGTGAGACAGGCTGTCGAAGACCACCTGATCGCAGAATCGCGCTATGCCTCATATCTCTCCATCCTTGAGGATTCTGAAGAGGACAAATACCGCAAAGGATACTGATACTGGCCGGAGATCAAACACCCTCTTCGTCCGGACAGCATACTGAAGTTCCGGAAATGGCGTCGAGTCGTCCGGAAAGTTCAGGAAGCAGATCAAGAGGCAATGACAGAGTCATCGAACAGGTATTGTCAAATTCCTGAGCGATTATTCTGACCACCTCCCGGCCATTCGGAGGATTCTGAGCTTTCACAAGTTTCATTACGTCATTCATCGCCAGATAAGGGAAAGTCACCCCCAAAGTTGTCATATCCCTCCCCTCAATTATCTCAGCCGCCTCAATGGCCAGACGGGCAGCTTCACGATAAGCGGCAATCAGCCCTGAGGTTCCAAGTTTTATTCCGCCGAAATACCGCACCACAATAATAAGTATATTGGTCAGTCCGAAAGAATTGATCTGACCGAGAATCGGCTTTCCGGCAGTTCCTGACGGCTCTCCATTGTCCGACGAAAGAAACTCCTTCCGGCCGGAACCAAGCATGTAGGCCCAACACACATGGCGGGCATCATGATATTCGTTGGTATAGAGGGCTACATATTCCTTAGCTTCCGCAGCGGAAGTCACAGGAATAGCAAAAGAGATGAAGCGACTCATCTTTTCACGAAAAGCCGCTTCACTTTGATTTGCTATGGTCAGATAATTGGCCAAATCAATTAACTATTAAAGATTTATCTGCGAAAATCACGCTGATACCGTTATGAAACAATCAGCATGGCATCGCCATAGACACCAAACTTATAGCCTTCCTTGACAGCCTTTTTGTAGGCATCCATCACCAGATCATAGCCACCGAAAGCAGCGACCATCATCAGCATGGTAGAATAAGGCAGGTGGAAATTGGAAACGAGCGCATCGGTCACAGAGAAATCATAGGGCGGGAAAATGAACTTGTTGGTCCATCCTGAGTAGGTCTTCATGTGATCACCCATGCTGACAGCACTGGCCACAGCGCGAAGCACCGAAGTACCGACCGCGCACACACGATGTCCGCCGTCTTTAGTGGTATTGACAAGTTTTACAAGTTCATCGTCAGCTTCCATCTCCTCAGAGTCCATACGGTGCTTTGTCAGATCCTCCACATCGATATCGCGATAGTTGCCAAGACCGCTGTGGATAGTGATGAAGCCCTGGTTGACACCCTTGATCTCAAGACGTTTCAAAAGTTCGCGAGAGAAATGCAATGCAGCTCCAGGAACTATCACAGCACCTTCCTTGCGGGCAAAGATTGTCTGATAACGCTCTGCATCCTCTTCGTCCGGCTCGCGGTTGATGTAGTAAGGCAGAGGAGTGGTTCCCAATTTATAAAGTTCTTTCTTAAACTCTTCATGGGGACCGTCGTAAAGGAAGCGGAGTGTGCGTCCGCGTGAAGTTGTATTGTCAATCACTTCAGCGACCATCGACTCATCGTCGCCGAAATAGAGCTTGTTTCCGATACGGATCTTACGCGCAGGCTCTACGAGAACATCCCAAAGTTTATTTTCCGCACTAAGCTCACGCAGAAGGAACACCTCGATGCGGGCACCGGTCTTCTCCTTGTTGCCATAGAGACGGGCGGGGAAAACCATCGTGTCATTGTAGACAAACAAGTCTCCGTCATCAAAATAATCAATGATATCCTTGAATATTTTGTGTTCTATTTCTCCTGTACGGCGGTTGACAACCATCATTCTTGACTGGTCCCGTTCGGGAGCCGGACGCTGAGCGATAAGCTCTTCCGGAAGGCGGAATTTAAATTGAGATAACTTCATCCTTAAATATGTAACGTTTAGAACTGATTTCTGAATAAAAAAATATCTGTATCGGTGGGGCGAAATGACATCAGTTGTCCGATTCCTCACCCTCCGGGAATGTGACCTCGGCATTTCTGATCATCTCAACCGCAGCGTCAACGCTGAGACAGTTGTCAATCACAGCATCGCCGACCCGCGTACGGCGCAAGCCTATGAGATGGGCACCGGATCCGAGAGCCTCTCCGATGTCGCGGGCAAGCGCACGGATATATGTACCCTTACTGCATACGATCCTCAAGGTCAAGGTCATCTTTTCAGGGTCAAAGTCAATGATCTCGATCGTATCAATGACAAGAACTTTCGGTTTAAGTTCCACTTCATGCCCCTTACGCGCCATTTTATAGGCACGTTTTCCATCCACCTTACAAGCGGAAAAGGCCGGAGGCACCTGCTCGATACGCCCGATGAAACGAGGCAGAATCTCCTCGATAAGCTCACGGGTGACATGTCCGGCGGGATAAGTGGCATCGACCTCGGTTTCGAGGTCAAACGACGGTGTCGTGGCACCGATCTGCAAGGTCGCCACATATTCCTTGACGCCAGCCTGCAATGATTCGATCAGTTTGGTGGCACGGCCTGTGACAACGACCATCACACCGGTAGCGAGAGGATCCAAGGTACCGGCATGGCCGACCTTGAATTTCTTGCGATGAATCTTATGGAGTATGACACCTCTGAGGCGCTTCACAACATCGAATGAAGTCCATTCCAAAGGCTTGTCAATGTATAAAATTTCTCCTGTTACGAAATCCATATCCTATTTTCAACCGGACTTTTTACCAGACGATGCAAAGCACACCGACAATGAGACAGTAAACTGCAAACCAAACGAGTTTGCCTTTCTTGACAATGCTTATCATCCACTTGCAGGCGGCGCAACCGACCACAAAAGAAGCCAGGAATCCTACAAGCAAAGGCCACATGCCGACAGACTCTCCGACACCCTCGCCTGCAAGCAGATCTTTCAGGCTCAGCAGGGCTTCGCCAAGAATCGGGATAATCACCATGAAAAATGAGAACTGGGCGATTTTATCGCGCTTGTCACCAAGAAGAAGACCGGTAGCGATCGTCGTACCCGAACGGCTAAGACCGGGAAGCACTGCGACAGCCTGGGCGCAGCCTATTATCAGAGCATCGCCCCAGGTGATCTCATGCCCTTTGACACCTTCTTTCTTCTCACGGTCAGGATTGCGGAAGAAGTAGGCGAACGAAAGCAGACACGCCGTTACAAGCAAGCAGATTCCGACCACAAAGAGCCCGTCGCCAAAGAACTGCTCTACAAAATCCTTGAAAAACAGCCCGACAATCGCGACCGGAATACATGAAAGCAGGATCTTGCAGACGTAGAAAAACTTATCGTCACGGGCAATAGTGAAAAACGACTTGCACAAAGGCACAAATTCACTCCAAAGCACCACGATAGTACTCAAAACAGTGGCAACGTGAAGCACAATGTCGAATTCAAGAGCGTCAGCGCCCGCAAGTTTGAGACCGAGAATCTCGCGGCAAATCTCAAGATGACCGCTACTGCTTATAGGAAGATACTCGGCAAGGCCCTGCACTATGCCGAGAATCAGAGCATCAATACAATCCATTCTCTGAATTTAAAAGGTTTATTTTTCTGTTTTACCCTTAGGGCTATACATTATTGCAAATCCCATGAAGAGAAATCCGAGGAAGGCAATTGTCGGTCCGACAACCACACGACGTGCGGAAAAGATATCTTCATTAAAAGAATCCCAGCCGGTTGCACCGCCTGCCATCAGACAGAATCCAAGCACGATCATGGCACCGGCAATGGCCATGAGTCTGAAATTTATCTTTAATAACGGAAGCTGGCTTCTGTTTTCGGGGTCAAGCTGAGTTTCCCGTTCGGAAGACGGCTTTGCAGTCTGTTTGTATGCCATTATTATAATATTATATATGAGGTTATTTAAACATTTCGTCGTAGGAGAGACGCAAATATCTGTTTGTGGCAAAAAGAGCGGCCACAAGACAAATGAACACACCAGTCACAAGCAACCCTCCGATAACCGGAAGTACCGCCTGCCATGTAAGTATCTCAGCGACCGAAAGATCGAGCGAAGAGCAATAGAGGACTACCAGAATCAGAGCACCCGAAGCCAACAAGCCTGCGACAAGACCGTTGACAATATTGTCAAACAGGAAAGGCCGACGGATAAAACCGCCGGTCGCACCTACGAGTTTCATTGTGTAAATTGTAAAGCGACGCGCATAGACCGACAGCCGCACTGTATTGAATATCAGCACAAACGACACAATCAGAAGAGCCACAGCGACAACAAGCAGCCCAAGGCCGACGCTGCGCAATGTCGCATTGACACGGTCGACCAGTTCTGTATGGACTTTGACTTCACCGACCTGAGGCAAAAGCATCAGCGGGGCGATCATACGGTCAAGACTATCGGAAGAAGCATATTCCGGATTGACATGCACCTCAAGTTCTGCGACAAAGGGGTTGATTCCGGAAAGACGAATGATGTCTTCCTCCTCTCCGACCATAGCCTGCCAGCGTTCGAGGACAGCATCCGGAGAAGAAAAGACAGTGGATGACACTCCTGGGTCTTTCTCAAACATGGATTTCACAGAAGCGATGTCAGACGCCGTCACATCTTCATTGAACATGACCACGAAGCCCATATTCTCACGTATGTTGTCAGTGACAACACGGGTCGCAATCCCGATCAGCGAAGCCATTCCGAGAATAAAAAGGACCAAAGCGACAGAGACAGTCGCCGTGGCACGGGTAGTAAACAAGGGGATTATGTGAGGACGCCTTCTTGCCATAATAGATAATAGAATACAAAAATACAATCTTATCAGGCCCTTGTCAAGTAATTTAACCTAAATTTAACATTCAGGAGCGCTTCAGATCCTATCAAGTCTCTTCTTTTTATCGCTGAGAGGCATAGGAGCGCCATTTTTCAATCAAGGCCTGCATGTCAGCCGGAATCGGAGCGCTGAAAAACATCTCTTCACCGGTGACAGGATGGACAAATCCCAATGTGCGTGCATGAAGCGCCTGACGAGGACAAATGTCAAAGCAATTTGCCACGAACTTCTGGTAGGAACCGCTACGCTCGCCACGCAAAACGACATCGCCGCCATAACGCGCATCAGAAAACAGCGGGTGACCTATATGACGCATGTGGACGCGTATCTGATGGGTTCTTCCGGTCTCAAGCACACATTTGACTAAAGCGACATGTCCGAAATCCTCAAGCACTTCATAGTGAGTGACCGCATGCTTGCCGGTCGGATCGTCGGCGGGAAGGACGGCCATCTGCAAGCGATCCTTCGGATTGCGGCCGATATTGCCTTCAATGCGACCGCTAAGCGGTGAAGGGACGCCCCACACCAGGGCATTATATTCTCTCTTGGTTGTCTTGTTGAAAAACTGCCGGCCAAGATGGGTCTTGGCATCCGGAGTCTTCGCAACGACGAGCAATCCGGAAGTATCCTTGTCAATTCTGTGAACCAATCCGAGACGCGGATCGCTGACATCGTAATCGGGGTTGTCTCTGAAATGCCAGGCCAAAGCATTGACAAGTGTGCCTGAATAATTGCCGTGGCCGGGGTGCACCACAAGTCCTGCGGGCTTATTGACAACCAGCAGATGGTCATCCTCATAGACTATGTCAAGCGGAATATCCTCAGCTATGATTTCAAGCTCATAGCGCGGACGGTCCATCACAATCTGGATGACATCCAGCGGCTTGACCCTGTAATTTGACTTTACGGCCTTGCCGTTGACCAGGATGCAACCTGCATCGGCAGCCTGCTGAATGCGGTTTCGCGACGATTTTTCAAGTCTGGTGACCAGATATTTGTCAATACGCAACAGCTGCTGCCCCTTGTCGGCTACAAAGCGGAAATGCTCATACAACTCACCCTCCGCACCTGATGCGGAGATTTCGCCGTCAAGCCCGTCGACAAGTTCTTCGTCAAGATCTTCTGCCGCCATAATCAAAACAGATTCAGTTGTTCAGCCGAAGATTCAGTGGAGTCCACACTGATCGAATCAAGGAACTCTTCAGCCTTTCCTTCACCGACCTCAAGTTCAATCGTCGCATTGACCGGCACACGCGCGCCGGGCGAAAGACGGGTCCCCTTATAGCGGACTGCAAGCACAAGATCCTTGAAATCACTCGGAACTCTTTTCTCCACCACTTTCTTTATCTCCAGACCTTCAAGGATAGACTTGGCCTGGCGGAGCGAAATATCCGTAAGAGTCGGGAGTGAGACCATTTTAGGCGAAAAGGCATTGATCGTAAGATAAATCTCACGCCCTTCCTTCACAACCGTTCCGACCTTGGGATTCTGATCAATGACTGTACCGGGGCGGGTCGATTTATCATAGACCGAATCGCTCAACACAGCCACAAGTCCTTCACGATCCAACCGTGTAGCCGCCTCTCCGAAAGAGAGAGTCTTTACAGAGGGGACAGTTATAGTATCGTCATGGCGAGTCCAGACATCCAGCCACAGCATGGCCAACCAGCCGATGACCACGGCCACGACCATCATAATCCCGATGTGGAGAAAAATTTTCTTCATATATTTAATTATATAGATGAGAGATCGAGAGGTTTATCCGAGAGTTTAATCGCCGAAAGCAACCGCAAACACCTCGTCAATGGTCTTGACATAGTGGAATGTCAGGCCGGAGATATAGATGGGCTTTATATCCTCGATATTCTTGCGGTTGTCGGCACAAAGGATAATGTCTGTGATTCCGGCCCGTTTGGCGGCAAGCATTTTCTCTTTGATGCCTCCGACAGGGAGCACCTTGCCGCGAAGAGTGATTTCTCCTGTCATGGCAAGCCTTGATTTTACAGGGCGACCTGTCAGGGCTGACAGAATCGAGACACACATGGTGATACCGGCAGACGGACCATCTTTGGGAATCGCACCTTCCGGCACATGGATATGGAGCTGCCTGTTTTCAAAGCTGTCAGGGTCAACGCCATAGTCGGCCGACCGCGCTTTGACCACCTGAGTGGCAATCACGGCAGACTCTTTCATGACATCGCCGAGATTTCCGGTGATGGTAAGTTTCTCTCCCTTTCCCTGGGTGACTGAAGTCTCGATGAAAAGGATCTCACCTCCCACCGCAGTCCAGGCCAGACCGGTGGCCACACCGGGAGTCTCAGACACTTCATAGCGTTCAGGGGTATAGGCCTCGACTCCGAGATAGTCACGAAGGTCGTCGACCTCGACAGTGAGTTTATAATCTTTGCCGCGCATCTTGTTCAACACAATCTTGCGTATGACCTTCGCAATTTCCTTTTCAAGCATACGGACACCGCTTTCGCCGGTATAACTTTCGATGATCCTGGCAAGAGCGTCTGTGGTGAACGTGATTTCCTCCTTGCCAAAACCGTTTTCCTCCGAAATACGCGGTATGAGGTGCTTGCGGGCGATTTCAATCTTTTCCTCCGGAAGATAACCCGAAATATCAATCACCTCCATGCGGTCAAGCAGCGGGCGGGGAATGGTCGAAAGAGTGTTGGCCGTCGCAATAAACAGGACATGCGACAGATCATAATCCACATCCACGTAATTGTCGTGGAAATGGCTGTTCTGTTCCGGATCAAGCACTTCAAGAAGCGCCGAAGAGGGATCGCCCTTGAAATCACTTCCGGTTTTGTCTATCTCGTCAAGAAGCAGAACCGGATTTGAAGTACCGGCTCTTTTTACCGCATCGATTATTCGTCCGGGCATTGCACCGATATATGTGCGGCGATGTCCTCGGATCTCGGCTTCGTCATGAAGACCGCCGAGCGACACACGCTGGTAATTGCGACCGAGAGCCTTGGCAATCGACTGGCCCAGAGAGGTCTTTCCGACACCGGGCGCACCGACAAGACAGATGATCGGCGAACGGCCTTCCGGAGTGTTCATCATCACGGCAAGCTGCTCCAGAATTCTCTCCTTGACCTTTTCAAGGCCATAGTGGTCCTCGTCGAGCACTTTCTCGGCAGTGCTGAAGTCTGTGTTAAGAGGTGTGGACTTGCCCCAGGGAAGATCCGTGAGCAACTGGAGATAGGTGTACTGGACACTATAATCAGGACTCTGCGGATTCAGGCGTCTGAGCTTCTCAAGTTCTTTTGAAAATGTACGGCGTACTGCCGCAGGAAAATCAATCTCTTTGGCTTTTTCCTCAAGAGCGGCACAATCGTCGTCGTCACCGTAAAGTTCCTCACGCAGCACATCAAACTGATGTTGCAGAAAAGCGTTGCGCTGCTGCTCGTCAATGTTCTTGCGGGCCTTGCGATGGACCTCGGCACGTATTTCGGCCATCTCTTCACTGTGGGCAAGATGACTGAGAAGAAGCTGCGCGCGATCCTTGAGCCGGTTCTTTTTCAGCAGCTCGATTTTCACCTCAGGAGCAAACGGCGAGTGAGTACAGATCATATTGATCAGCAGCTGCGGACCCGGAATGTTCTCGATATTGAAAGCGAGATCACTCATCTTGTCATTACCACTGTGGAGTATATTCAGTGTTGTCTGTCGGATATCATCGACAATAGCCACAAACTCCTTGTCAGACGAACGGGAAACGCTGTCATGCACCGACTTGACCTGTGCGGAAAGAGAACCCGGAATATGTCCGCCGGCCGAGGGCCCCTCGATCCGGATCTTTTCGCGGGCGGCGATAATAGCCGTATGCGTACCGTCAGGCAGATCAAAAGTTTTGAGGACATCGGCTACAACACCGTAGTCATACAGATCGTCAAGTGTCGGATTTTCAACTGAAGCCACTTTCTGGCAGAAAATTCCGACCGGAATATTGTGTTCGGCTGCCGCAGATGCTGTCCTGACAGAAACCTCGCGTCCTAATGTTATGGGAAAAGTCACTCCCGGAAACAACACGAGATCACGCATTGCGATGATCGGGAGATCTGAAAAATCAGGCTGAGGCCGTTCCGCGGGCACCCCTATATCTATTTGTCCTACTGAAACTATCTTTGTTGTATCTTCTTTCATACTTCTTCCATAAATTAAAGGTTCTGCAATGCTTCTGACGACAGTGCAAAACACGGCCTCAAAGTTACGAAAAAATCACCAATAACCCTCTATCACCACTCATGTATTTTCACAATTCCGCATTAACTTATTTTAACCAAATTACATTTTATAACTTTCTTAACCACCTTCAAAACACATTCAAACATCGCCCAATGCCATTTTGACAATTTTTCACTTTATAGCCTGATTAAAAAACACGACCTCCAGACGACTACATTCATAGATAAATTAGTATTAGGATTTTTAAAAATAATAATATAACTTTGCAACAACATCACGGGAGCAATGCTCAAAAACATTCTTAAAACAATTTTGAATCCGTGGCGTTACCCCCTACTCTACTTCTTAAATAGAGACATTTGCATTATTAGACATTTATAAATCCACTGACGTTAAGTACTATGTGTAAGCAGCGAAGGATGACCGTGAGGCCATCCTTCGTTTTTCATTTATACTATTTTATCCGCTCTCATAACGCACCACCGGAGTCAGAGTATCGGGCTTAACAGACGACACAGCGATTCCAAGGCCCGCGTGTCTCGGCCACGGCGGTTCCAGTCCGACAGTTTAAGGCGCTTACTCTCCGAGGCATCGGCCTCGAAACTCCGCGTCAACACCTCATTTGTTTCAGGAGAGTAAATCAGCAGATTCTCTTCGAAGTTATGTTCCATGCTCCGAAAATCAAAATTCGTCGATCCGAGAGTCGAAAAATCATCATCGACAATCATAACCTTCGAATGCAGCATTCCGGCCTCATAAAGATAAATCTTAACTCCGGCAAGCAGACACTCTTCAATGTAACTGTGAGAGGCATAGGTCAGGATTTTTGAATCCGCCGACCGAGGCATCATCACCCTCACATCCACTCCGGCGAGCGAAACCGATTCAAGAGCTTTCAGCAAGCCGTCACTTGGAAGAAAATATGGCGTCTGCAACCAGATTCTGCGGCGCGCGGTTGAAATCGCCTTGTAAAACAGCAGCGTCATATTGCCCCAGCGGTCATTCGGCCCGGAAGCAAGGACCTGAAGAGTCACATTTCCGATCGCACCGGTCAGACCGTCAGCAACTCCGGCCACCGGATCACAGAGCAAAGGCTGTCCCATGAATTTCCAGTCGACAGCGAAATTATACTGAAGAGCCGCAACCGCCGGTCCTGAAATCCTCGCCGCCGTATCGCGCCACTTTCCGTTATCCACTCCATTGACATAACGGTCGGCGACATTCATGCCTCCGATATAGCCGATATTTCCGTCTATCACCACAACCTTCCTGTGGTTACGCCAGTTTACTCTGTTCACATGACTGGGGAACGAAAGCCGGAAAAACGAATGGACCTCCACCCCATGCTCTTTCATGCGCCTGAAGAAATCCCTGCGCCTCGCATCGAACGAGCCGATATAATCATAGATAACCCTCACCTTGACCCCGGCCTCAGCACGTTCGATCAGAATATCGCGCAAACGTCGCCCAAGCGAGTCATTGGCTATGATATAGAATTGCAGATTTATGTAGGATCCGGCATGGCGAAGATCATCGAAGAGTTCTTCAAAATGACGCTCTCCATTATTAAAAATCTTGATCTGATTGCCACTGTAAAGGTTTGCACCGCCAATATTATAGGCCAGACGTATACGCTGACGGTTTTCAGGATTCAGAGTTTTATCAAATTTGGGCAACGGGATTGTATTCTCCAGTTTCAACAGTCTGCGCCGGTTCCGGCGGGAGATCATGCGGACATTGCGGATGCTGCGTCCAAAGATGAAATACAAGACAACTCCGCCTATCGGGAAAAGCAGCAATGCCATGATCCACCCCAATGCCTTGAGCGGATTGCGGTTTTCACTGATCACAATTCCTATGACACACAGGATCAGCACCCCATAAGCCATCATCAGGCTCCACCGGATGCTTTCCCAGTCTAATGTGATATAGTCAAACTGCATAATACTTTACAATGTCAGGATGCACAAAGTTAAGCCTATTTTTAAAATTTATCAATATAAGCTTAGAAAATCGCGGATTTATTTCTAATTTCGTGCACCAAATTCAAAATCATGCACAACGGTTTTCTTCGCATAGCTGCCGCCGCGCCGACTGTAAGAGTGGCGGACGTCGATTTCAACCTCGACGGAATAAAGACAAAACTCGCCGAACTCGAAGCCGAGGGCGTCGAACTGGCGGTATTCCCTGAAATGAGCATCACGGCCTATACATGCGCCGATCTATTCCATAACACGACTCTTCTTGAGGCTGCCGCAAGAGCACTCATCAGCCTCCGCGATTTCTCCCGCGGAATGAACATCCATTTTGCAGTAGGACTGCCGGTACGGCACGCCGGCTCCATCTACAACTGCGCGGCGCTTGTCCGCAGCGGAAGAGTCGACCTCGTTGCAAAGTCATACATTCCGAACTACAACGAATTTTACGAACGCCGCTGGTGGCGACCACTGCCATTGGGCGCATGTGAAACGGTCGAGCTTTGCGGAGAGAACTTCGAAATGACTTCAGGGCGCATATTCCGTTCCCACGGCGCATTGGTCGGAATCGAGATCTGTGAAGATCTCTGGGTTCCCATCCCCCCGTCTTGCCGACTTGCAATGGGTGGCGCCCAGATCATCCTCAACCTCTCAGCCTCTGACGATCTGATCGGCAAATATGCCTATCTGACCTCACTCCTCCGCCAGCAGTCAGCCCGCTGCCTTTGTGCCTACGCCTATGCAGGAGCCGGATGGGGTGAATCATCGACAGACCTGACATTTGACGGAAAAGCCATTGTCTGCGAGAACGGATCAGTGCTTCGCGCAAACCGACGCTGGGACCCTGCCGACAACACTGTCATCACAGACGTTGACATAGAGGCTATTGACCGCGACCGTCTCCACATGACAACCTTCGCCGACTGCGCGTCAGATGAATGCAAGCTGATTACAGCTGAAAGCTCAAGCAATTATTTAACCTCGGAAAATCCAATCTCAAAAAATTCAGACTTAAGCGACCGATCTGAAAAACTCCTCCGCTATATTGACCCACACCCCTTCGTTCCGACCGGCACAGAGGCCATCAATGAACGATGTGAAGAGATCATAAACATACAGGTAGCAGCTTTGGCCAAAAGACTTGATGCCATCAACTGCCGAAACATCACCGTCGGTATATCCGGAGGGCTTGACTCAACACTCGCCCTTCTGATAGCCGTCAGGACATTTGACCGCCTGGACCTGGACCGCAAAGGCATCATAGGAGTGACAATGCCGGGATTCGGCACCACTGACCGCACTCACTCAAACGCAGTGGAACTGATGAACCATCTTGGGGTGACTTCACGCGAAATAAACATCGGAGACGCCGTAAAGCAACACTTTAAAGATATAGGCCACAATCCGGAAATTCATGATGTTACATACGAGAACTCTCAGGCCCGCCAACGCACCATGCTCCTTATGAACATAGCCAATCAGACCGGCGGCATAGTCCTCGGCACCGGCGATCTGTCGGAGCTCGCTCTTGGCTGGGCAACATATAATGGCGACCACATGTCAATGTATGGCGTGAACGCCGGAGTTCCCAAGACCTTGGTAAAATATCTCGTAAACTACTTTGCCATTGAAGCCTCAGAAGACTCTGAAGTACGCCGGCGCCTGCTTGACATCATTGACACCCCGATCAGCCCGGAACTCATTCCGGCTGACAGCGAGGGAAACATCAAACAGAAAACGGAAGACCTTGTAGGCCCCTACGAACTCCACGATTTCTTCCTATACTATATGTTGCGCTATGGCTTTTCGCCGGAAAGAATCTACCTCCTCGCGCGCCATGCCTTCAAGCCGGAAGAATACACAGATGAGACTATAACCCACTGGTTATCCGTATTTATGCGTCGATTCTTCAACCAGCAGTTTAAGCGTTCATGTCTGCCTGACGGACCTAAAGTCGGATCGGTATGCCTTTCGCCACGTGGCGACTGGCGCATGCCTTCCGATGCCTCGTCAGCACTCTGGCGCCAAAACATCTGAACAAATCGCAAACAACACACCGGGTCTACCACCACTTGACACTTATAATTTTTCACTTTTAAATCTATACCTCGAAAATGAAATTAGGACTCCTCCCCCGCATCCTCATCGCCATCGTGATCGGCATCTTGCTCGGCCTGGTAGCTCCTTTTTGGCTCGGACAGACAATGGCCACATTCAACGCCATCTTCTCACAGTTTCTCGGCTTCATGATCCCGATGATCATCGTCGGGTTTGTAGCACCGGCCATCGCCGACATCGGAGGCCGTGCAGGAAAACTGCTTGTCGCCACCGCAGCCATTGCCTATTTCGCCACATTCATGGCCGGAATCCTCTCTTACTTTACCGGCACTCTGACATTCCCGTCGCTTATCGGAGGAGAGGAAGGAGTCGCACTCAGCGAGAGCACCTCCACGCTGCTTCCCTACTTCACGATTGAAATGCCACCGCTGATGACAGTCATGACCGCCCTCGTTCTTGCATTCATGCTCGGACTTGGCATGGCCTTCCTCAATGGCAAATCCCTCAAAAACGGCTTCTCTGAGTTCCGCGACATAGTCTCAAAGACAATCGACGCAGCAATCCTGCCACTGCTTCCGGTCTACATCTTCGGTATTTTCCTGAACATGACAATCGAAGGCCAGGTCGGCATGATTCTGAAATGTTTCATGAAAATCATTGTCATCATCTTCATCCTCCACGTATTCATCCTGGTTCTCCAGTATTGCATAGCCGCACCATTCGCCCGCAAAAATCCATTCCGGATGCTTCGCACCATGCTCCCGGCCTATTTCACCGCGCTTGGCACACAGTCATCAGCCGCAACAATCCCCGTAACTCTCCGTCAGTCCATAAAAACAGGAGTCAGGGAAGATATCGCAGGCTTTGTCATTCCGCTTTGCGCCACAATCCACATGAGCGGCAGCACCCTGAAGATCGTAGCCTGCGCCCTGGCACTAATGATCATGCACGACCAGCCGCATGATCTTGGTCTTTTCTGCCACTTCATCGGCATGCTCGGCATCACAATCATCGCCGCCCCAGGAATCCCCGGAGGTGCCATCATGGCCTCGATCGGACTTCTCCAGTCGATTCTTGGATTCGATGAGCAGATGGTAGCCCTGATGATCGCACTTTACATAGCAATGGACAGTTTCGGTACCGCCTGCAACGTCACCGGCGACGGCGCTATCGCCGCCATAATCAACCGTATATTCCCGCCCGCCCCGAAACCGCTCACCGTCGGAGATTCGGGTTCAGAACAATAAACAGCAGCCTATGCCAAGGAAAAACATCCTGTCAGTTCTATTAGCCATTGTCATTTTCACGGCATCCGCCGATACATTCTATTCCACTATATATTCATCCATGATTGTAAAAGGCTACAAAGCCAAAGTGGAATTCAACGGGCAGAAATGCTCTTTCAGGCAGGATCTGTTTCGCTTCATCGCATCCAAGCCGTCCCAATACAATCTGACTGACAGCTGTTTCTTTCTGACTTTCGAGCTTTCACCTTTGGCTTGCAACAAAGGCGAGAAAACCGCCATGTCCGTATTCGTCGCATTGGACTCATTGCCCAAAACCGGAATATCCTACCCGCTTGTCTCAATTCCTGAAAGCCCGGATCCTGACAACAACCCGATCGTCCGATGGACGAGCGACATCGGAGACATAGCAGCCATACAAATGTCCCATATGCCGGTCTGCAATAAAGCCAACAGCCTGAAAGGCAAAATTCCGGAGTCACATCAGGACGAGCGCATAATCCTGAATTCCACTGAAATATCCGACGGATACATCCGGTTCGACCAAATCGAGCCCTATTCCAAAGACAGTCCGGACTATTATATAAAGCTCCACATGGCGTTCAACGGATTGCTCACAGGAGGTGATGACAATGAGATTGAAATGCCGGTTACTGTCCGAAAAGCGGAAGTGACCCTATATCTTGTTCAGAAAGCATACATCGAGCCGCTTATGTTCCCGATTGACTACGGGTGGGGCTACACCTACCTTCCCAAAGACAGCTTCGACCCTTCAGCCAAGTGATTTTTTCGCATCAAGCTGTAACTTTTCATATTTTTTCACGTCATACAATTAATAAAGACCAGTTTCAACCACATCATTTCCCTATTATGACATTGAAAAAATCTCTTCTGAGCATTCTCTGCCTGACCATAGGCCTAATAGCCTCTGCTGAAACAAAAGTACTGAAAATCAACAAATCAATCGAATCAATCGAGGCAAGCGCCGGCGTAAACGTGATTTACAAGCCGACAACAGGAGGCAATACCAACGTAGCAATCACCGGAGATGCGAAGCGCATCGACTACATTGACATCAAGATCAGCGGCAAAACACTTGAGATCAGCCCCAAACGAGACGGGAAAAACTCCAACAAAAGAATCGGCGGCGTGACAGTCACCGTGACAGCCCCGATTGTCCGCTCCGTGGAAGTTTCATCCGGTGCCAGCCTCAAATGCCGGACATCGATATCATCATCAAAAAAGAAAATCAGCCTTGAGGCTTCATCTGCCGGAAAAATAATATTTTCCTCCGTGACCGCCTCTGAGATCGACATTGAGGCATCATCCGGAGCATCCGTCACCACAAACAATCTTAACGCCTCACGGATAGAACTTGAAGCATCATCCGGCGCCAGCATAAAGACCTCAACCGTCAAAACAGACCGCATCAGCTGCGAGGCGTCATCCGCCGGTTCAATAAGCATTACCTCCGGGCAGGCCGACCGAGGCAACTTTGAAGCATCAAGCGCTGGTTCAGTCAAAGCATCGGGACTCAAAGTCAACAGCTTTTCAATCGAAAAATCATCTGCCGGATCTGTAAAAATATCAAATTGATCCCGGCTGTCATCGGCAAAAACAACACTGATCCACTCATAGAAAATGTCCCCTGCAAGCCACTTCGGCCAGCAGGGGACATTTCTATTTTCTCACACAGCAGAGATCATTACTCCAAAGGCAATGTCTTCACGCCGACTGTGCGGTTCTTTATCTCAGGATTTCCCTTATAGTAAACTTTCGTGCTCCCCACCCCGGATACCGACAGAGATTTCTCAGCCCATACTCCGATCGAACCGGTTCCTCCGGCCTTGACAGACACGTCGACAGCATCCAGTTCATCAGCCTGGATGACACCGGTACCCATAAACTTTATGTTGGCCCGCTGACACTTGCCTCCGACAACCAGCGTACCGTTGCCGGTCTGCATTGCCGCATTGACTTCAGTCGCAGTCACTTCAGGAACCGAAAGACGACCATTTCCGATAAGTGTCGCTGTAAATTTCGGACAGTCCGCAATCTTAACTGCTTTCACAAGCGAATCACCGGAATTTTCAATCTTATTAAGATAGGACGAGTAGACATACACAACAGGCAGATCTTTTGAGCCGACACTCTCAGTCGAAATCTGCATGGAGAGTTTCCCGTTCTTATTGTTGAAAATAAGAGCCGAAGCCTGCTCGGACGGGCAGGTAAAAACAGCCATTCCGGCCGAATCCGCACTGCTTGAGTAGACAACCCTGATCGCATCCACAACCTTGAGTTCATGGAACTCGTTGACTTTCAGTTCATATTTCACGAGGCCTGACGCTGATGCTCCCAAAAAGCAGAGCGACAGCAGAATAGCAGTCAGTGTTTTCATATTTCTTTTTCTTTTGATTGGTTTTCTTTTACAATTTCTTCCACTCGGTCAAGGACACCGAAAAGCTCATCGACAGTCGAAGCCCTCAGCATCTCAATCCTTGTGTCACGGAAATGAGAAATCCCCTTGAACAGTGGTGATGCTGCCAGATGGCGGCGGATATGCAGAATGCCGCGATATTCATCAATACGGCTCACACTTTCACTGATCTGACGTCGCACCAGCGCGAATTTCTCTTCCACTCCGAGAGGTTCCACTCCGGTTCCGTCGAGAAGGCTTCGGATCTCCCGGAAAATCCACGGCGCACCGATAGAAGCCCGGCCCACCATCACGCCGTCAACGCCATAGCGGTCAAATGCGTCACGAGCCTGTTCAGGTGTAGTAATGTCGCCATTCCCGATCAGTGGAATTGTCAGGCGCGGGTTTTCTTTAACTTTCGCAATCATCTCCCAGTCCGCAGAACCGGTGTACATCTGAGAGCGTGTGCGCCCATGAACAGTCAGCGCTTTGATACCGCAATCCTGAAGTTGCTCAGCCAGTTCGACTATTATCTTGGAGTTGTGATCCCATCCAAGACGGGTCTTGACTGTCACCGGCAACTTTACTGCATCAACCACCGCACGGGTAATCGAAAGCATCTTCGGAATATCGCGCAACATCCCGGCTCCCGCACCCTTCCCGGCAACCTTCTTTACAGGGCATCCAAAATTTATATCTATGATGTCCGGACCCGCGGCTTCGACAATCTTTGCAGCCTCGACCATCGGTTCAACCTCCCGACCATAGATCTGAATGGCCGTCGGTCGTTCCGCAGGATCAATCGCAAGTTTACGTGTTGTGGCGGGAATGTCTCGGATGAGAG
>NZ_JAIDEN010000096.1 GCF_029054785.1 Duncaniella sp. | reverse complement strand
GCGTAATTATGATACCATCAAACAGGACGTCATAGACATTGTGAGGCGTGAGACAATGCGTATCGCAGCCGACCCCAAGCTGAGACACTTGCTGGATATGAAGCCGAGATGATAGATTTTAATATTTGGAGCTTTTGAATATCAAATAGTTATCCATATACTACATACTAAAGAGGTGCTATGAAGAAAAATGTAATTTTTTTCTCTCATGGCACCTCTTTTTATTCTTCTTGAATACTGTGAATTACGCACTTTACCGAAATGGGGTAAAATGTTAAAGCCATTGTGGGGTACATATATACCATACAATACAGGGGTCTGACAATCGCCAATTTTGCATCAGAAATTCAAACGAATAGAAAATGCAAAATGAAAAATTAACCCAGAAACTTGCCGATGTCGCAGGTGTCGTAAACAACGACAGCGACACAAAGGCGCTGCTCTTTGAAATTTCTGAGAAGCTTGGTATTCTCATTGATTTGCAAAGAGCCCGGAATCCTCCCGCTCAGGAAACCGTAACTAAAACCGAAGATGACGGAGTGATAGACACAAGCTGGATAATCCCGCACAAACTGTATGACAACAGTCAGTTCTGCCGGATATTCAATGTCGCCAAAATCACTGCCCAGAAGTGGCGTTCCTCCAAGCTGATAGCCTATATACTGATTGGAAAGAGCGTCCGCTATCAGGGAAGCGACATTATCAGGTTCATAGAAGTCTATGCCGCCCGTCGCAATTACAAAATCTTTCCGATACCGGATGAATAAGCGGATCGGGATAATCAAAACAACATTTACCCATACCCACAACAATGGAATCCACACCACAAGAAGAAGTGCTGATAGCCCGCAATAACGAAACCGGGCAGGTAGGCGCGGTGACCGGAGTCAATGACGACGGCACACCGAAACTGACAGACATCAAGTCGTCAAAAATATCTGACCTTATCAAATTCTCGAAAGGCCAGAATCCCATCGAAGCATTCCTGTCGAATTTCATCCGGCAGGTGAACAATCCCTCGACCTTCGGATTCTTCAAAGTCCCGGCAGACCGATATGAAAGCGTCGGATATGCAATGGCAGACTTCATTCAGGAGCCGGAGAAGAATGCAGAAATTCTTAAAGACTTCAAGGTTGATGTGCCTCAGACGCAGCAAACCGAAGTCAAGGAAGAATCTCCCGCTCAGGAGGTCGCACATGAAGAGCCGCCGAAAGAAACTGATGCTGTCAAATATCAGAAACCTGAACCCATCGACGGAAGCAAGGTAAACTGGGATGACCTCAAAGCCAAATGGGGACTCGACCGGAGTCTTCTTTCCGACAGCGATGTGAGCAATATGCTCAACAACAAGAAGTCCAAGCTCGTGACCCTCAATCCGACAATGTTCGGAGAGTCTTTCGAGTTGAAGGCAAGGCTTTCGTTCAGGTCTAATCCTGACGGCACAGTTTCACTTCGCCCTCATTTCATCACCACTGAGCCTAACCTCTCCGAGGAGTTCAAAGGTGTCAAGTTCTCCAAGTATGACCGCGAGATGCTTGAAAAGACTGGCAACCTTGGTAGAGTGGTGGAACTGACTGATGCCAACGGCAACAAGGTCCCCTCATTTGTGAGCATCGACCGTGACACGAAGGAGCTGGTAGCGGTACACGTCAACAGCATCTATGTCCCTCCCAAAATCGGGAACACGGAGTTTACTCCGAAAGACATCGGTATCCTAAAATCCGGAAAGCAACTGCTGAAGGATTACACGGACAAGAATGGCAATACCTATCCGGTTGTCCTGCAATGCAGCGCCGCCAATCAGAATATAGAGTTCGTTCCTCGCGCCAACCGTCTATTCCAGACGGAGAAAAAGGAACAGACCGAAGAAAAAGCCGCCCAACAGGAACATCATTCTGAAAATCCATCGCAGGAACAGACCGAGAAGAAGGGGAACTGGCTTCTCCCCAATGGGGAAATCAAGCCCATCGGCAAGTGGAAAGACTATCACTTCACAGAAGAACAGAAATCCGACTATGCCGCCGGCAAATCCGTAAAAGCCGAAGTCACAGATGACAAGGGGCAGAAAGCAACCGTCTATGTGAAATTCAATCCGGAAAAAGGACGCCCCATTCCATACAAGAGCGATCCCGATTTGGCCCAAACGGTTACTCCCGCTGATGAAAGCAAGACCCAGATGGCCGTAAACAATGACGGCAAGACCAACGAGGCAACGAAAAATATTACCGAGCCTCTATCAAAGGGTCAGGTCTCGCCCAAAGACGATGACCAGCAAAAACAGCAACGAAAGCCCAAAGGTCCCAAAATCTAACAACAAATCTCCAAACGAGTGTCGGCAGTCAATGCCGGCTGCCGACACTCCTAAATAAAAAAATCATAACTCAAAAAATTATATAACAATGATTACTATAATCG
>NZ_JAIDEN010000095.1 GCF_029054785.1 Duncaniella sp. | reverse complement strand
GTCATGCCATTCACCGAAACTGTTTGGCTCGTAGCCCACGGTTGCCCCGTAGTTGCTGTCGGTGCGCATCTGCCCGTCGCGGTGATAGGAGTGGAAGGGACATCTGGGCCGGTTGACGGGGATCAGGTTGTTGTTGACTCCGAGGCGGTAGCGCTGGGCGTCGCCGTAAGAGAACAATCGACCCTGAAGCATCTTGTCAGGTGAGAAACCGATACCGTCAACGATGTTGGCCGGATTGAAGGCCGCCTGCTCAATTTCCGCGAAGAAATTTTCGGGATTGCGGTTGAGTTCGAGGATACCTACGTCGCGCAGCGGGAAGTCCTTGTGATACCAGACCTTGGTGAGGTCGAATGGATTGATGTGATATTCCTTGGCCTCCTCTTCGGTCATCAGCTGCACCTGGAGTTTCCACCGCGGGAAGTCGCCGCGCTCGATGGCTTCGAAGAGATCGCGCTGATTCGATTCGCGGTCTTTTGCAATGACTGCCTCTGCCTCTTTGTCGGTCAGATTCTTGATCCCCTGAAGAGTGCGGAAATGGAATTTGACCCAAGTGCGCTTGTTGTCCTTGTTGATGAAACTGTAAGTGTGGCTTCCGAATCCGTGCATGTTGCGGAAAGATGCCGGAATGCCGCGGGGCGACATCGTGATGGTGATCTGGTGGAGTGCTTCGGGCAGGAGTGTCCAGAAGTCCCAGTTGGCCGTCGGGTTGCGCATTCCGGTGCGCGGATCCCGTTTGATGGCATGGTTTAGATCGGGAAATTTCAGCGGGTCGCGCAGGAAAAACACCGGAGTGTTGTTGCCGACAAGATCCCAGTTGCCCTCGTCGGTGTAGAATTTCATCGCGAATCCCCGGATGTCGCGCTCGGCATCGGCAGCCCCGCGCTCTCCGGCTACGGTTGAAAATCTCACCAGGCAGGGAGTCTGTTTCCCGACTTTTGAAAAAATCGAGGCGCGGGTGAATTCAGAGATGTCGTCTGTGACGGTGAATGTCCCGAAAGCGCCTGAGCCTTTGGCATGCATTCGTCTTTCGGGTATTACCTCTCGGTCAAAGTGGGCTATTTTTTCAAGATACCAGGGGTTCTGGGCGGTGGCAGGTCCGGGGAATCCTGCGGTCTGAACATTTTGGTTGTCGGCGATCGGGCGGCCGTTTTCAGCGGTTAGTCTTTTCTTGTCCATACAATCAGAATGGTTTTGAGTGATACTTTTGGTAGAAGTATCAGCAAAACATTCTGATGGCGGGAAAAGTTTATCGGCCAAGGCGCAGGCGCACAATGGCGCGCAGGATCTCTCCGGTCCAGAGCACCAGTGAAGTGGCGCCGATTATTATGGCCCAGTCTTCTATCTTCAAGGGAACTACGTTGAAGAAATCGCCTCCGACGCTGACAATGAATATCTGACCGAGGAAAATCACGGCTGCGATGCTCAGAAACTCGCCGCATTTCCGCAGATGGAACGCGCTGCGGTGAGTGGCATAGGCGCGGGCGTTGAAAAGATTCCAGAACTGGAGCATCACGAAAGTTGTGAAGATCAGCGAAAGCTCATAGGCCGACAGTCCGCGTCCGCTTCCGAGGCTGAGGTGAAGCAGGTCGGAGAGGCCTGTGATGTCGGCGTGTTCGCAGATGTAGACCATGCCGAGGATTAAGAGCGAGAAGATCAGGCCGGTCACTATGATGAACCATCCCATCGGGCCGGTGATTATGAAACTCCGGCGGTCGCGCGGTTTTGCGGCCATTACAGTCCGTGACGGAGGGAGCGAGGCGAGAGCCATCGAGGCAAAGGTGTCCATGATGAGGTTGACCCACAGCATCTGGGTCACGGTCAGCGGTGATTCAGTCCCCATGAAAGCTCCGGCAAGAACCACCAGGCAGGCCACTACGTTGACCGTCAGCTGGAAGAGGATGAAACGCTGGAGGTTCTGGAACAGAGAGCGGCCCCACATGACAGCGCGCCCGATCGAGGCAAAAGAGTTGTCGATGATCGTGATGTCACTTGCTTCCTTGGCCACGGAAGTGCCGTCGCCCATCGAGAGTCCGACGTTGGCCGCATTCAGGGCCGGTGCGTCGTTGGTGCCGTCGCCTGTCACGGCAACCACCTGGTCCTGCTTCTGCAAGGCCTCGACGAGACGTTTCTTATCCATAGGCCGCGCGCGGGCAATGATCTTCAGATCTACGACTCGCTCGGCGAGCTGCGAGTCGCTCAGTGCGCCGAATTCAGGTCCGGTGATGATGTTACGGTCACTGTCACCGGCAGTCCACAGTCCGACCTGACGGCCGATTTCGCGGGCCGTGGCCGGAGTGTCTCCTGTGACGATCTTGATTGCTATTCCGGCTTCGATACACTCCCTGATGGCGTCAGGCACATCGTCTCTGACCGGGTCGGCAATGGCCACAACGCCTATGAATTCAAGGCCATCGGCAGTGACACCCTGCTTGTCGTCGATAGCCGTGGCGCCCTCTTCGAGCAGGCAGCTTGCAAAACCGAGAGTGCGCATCGCTTTTTCCTGAAACGAAAGCAGGCGGCTGTTGATTGCGGCCCGGTCAACTCCGTCGGCAACCGAGCGGCACATGGCTATGACGATCTCAGGAGCGCCCTTGACAAAGAGGCGGCGTTTCCCCTCAGGAGTGCGGATGACAGTAGCCATGTATTTGCGCTCTGTGGTGAAGGGGAGTTCGGCAATGACTTCCGCTTCCGAACGGATCTTGCGGTAATCGACACCGTTTTCATTCAGCCACAGGAGCAAGGCCCCTTCCGTCGGGTTGCCGAGCACAGACGGGCGTGTCGGGTCAGAGAGATCGAGTTGAGCCGTTGAGTTGACGGCGATCGCGGTTTCGATCAGCCGGCTCCGGGGGCTGTCGGTCAGCTTCTGGTCCTCCAGGCCATAAAAATCCGTCTCCGCGACGCGCATCTGGTTGCGGGTAAGGGTTCCGGTCTTGTCCGTGCAGATCACCGTGGTGGCTCCCATAGTCTCGCAGGCATGCATCTTGCGCACGAGGTTGCTGGTTTTCAGCATCCGCCTCATGCTGTAAGCCAGGCTCAGGGTGACAGCCATCGGAAGTCCCTCAGGAACAGAGCAGACCACCAGAGTGACGGCAATCATTACGGTCTGGAGCAGATAGGCCATGAATGGAAGCCATTCGAAGTCAGCGACGGAGAGACAGTAGACCAGGATTCTGCCGATGACCACTGCCGATCCGACAAGATAGCTGCCGCGGGTGACGAGCGTTCCGAGGCGTTCGAGCTGTTCGGTCAGCGGTGTCTTTTTCCCCTCGTCGATGTGGGCGGCTTCGTAGACTTTGCCGTTTTCAGTGGCATCGCCGACCGCAAAAACCTCAGCCATGCCGTGGCCTTCCATGACGCGTGTGCCTCTCATCACTTCATCCGAAGGGAAAGTGGCCTCCGGATCGAAGTGGGCCGGATCGGTGGTCTTGGCCGCAAGCGGTTCGCCGGTGAGGGTCGATTCGTCGACATTGAGCGCTGTGGCTTCCAGAAGTTTTGCATCGGCGGGTATTTCCTCCCCGGTGCTGAGGATGAGGATGTCGCCCACAACGATGTCGCGTTTTGCGATCTGCGTCGGGTTGCCGTCGCGGATTACCTGTACAGGCTCGTCGTCATTCACCTGGTTCAGAATCTCGAATTCATCCTCGGCTTTCTTTTCGAAGTAGAACGAGAGTCCTGTGGCGATGAATATGGCCATGAAGATGCCCGCCGGCTCAAAAAATACCGTCGCTTTTTCTTCAAGTCCGAAATATTCATAGAAAGAGATCAGGACCGAGAGCACTCCGGCTACAAGAAGGACAATGATCAGCGGATCTTTGAACTTTTCGAGGAACAGAGTCCACATCGAGGGTCTGGGGGGAGGGGTCAGAATGTTGACACCATGCAGACGGCGGCTTTCAATGACTTCCTGTTGCGTAAGGCCTCTCAGAGGCGAGTTGGGTTGCTTCATCGGGTGAGTTGCTTGTAATTTTTTCAGGATGCAAAAGTATCATTTAAATGCGGAACGAGCAAATCTATCTGCCCGCTCCCTGCATCCGGGCGGAATCTCTGCGGACTATTTTCCTGGCTATGCGGCGCGCGGTCTGCTCCTGAAGCCTACGTTGCCTGCGGTTGAGGCGGACGGGTGCCTCTTCCGGGCTTTCTTCAGCATAGTCGTTGTC
>NZ_JAIDEN010000094.1 GCF_029054785.1 Duncaniella sp. | reverse complement strand
TGTTTCGGCTACCAACGAGTTTAATACTTCTTGGTTCTTTGTCTTCGTCATTTGTTTATGGCCGATGGGACGGGGGAGGGTTACGGGGGTGCCTGAGTAGGTTGCCATTGTTGTATCGGTTGGGTTTGTGGTTTTCGGTGTTGGTGTGGGTTTTAAAAAGCCACCTGACCGACGGCTTCGTGGCCGCGGAGGGGTGGCTTTGTATGGGGTTGATTGTTCGGTTGCCGGAGATATTATTCAGTGGCAGTCGATGCGGCGGGTGTCCACATCGAGGGGTCTTTGCGCCATTCCTTGAGGGTGTCGACGTCGTGCTCGTGGATGAATCCCGATTCAAGAGCGGCGGTGATGAGGGCCGAGTAGTTCGAGAGGGTGATGAGGTTGACGTTGGCTTCCTTGAAGCGTTTTGTTGCGACGGGGAATTCGTAGCTGAAGATTGCAACCATTCCGATGACTTCACATCCGGCGTTGCGGATTGCTTCAACGGCTTTGAGGCTGCTGCCTCCGGTTGATACGAGGTCTTCGATGACTACGACTTTCTGTCCGGGACGGAGGTCGCCTTCGATGAGGTTTTCAAGTCCGTGGTCCTTGGGGGTTGAGCGGACGTAGACGTAGGGAAGGCCAAGGGTGTCTGATACGAGTGCTCCCTGGGCGATGGCTCCGGTTGCTACACCGGCGATGGCATCGACATCTCCGAAGTTTTCGAGGATGATGCGGCTGAGCTCGACCTTGATGAAGTTGCGGACATCGGGATAGGAGAGGGTTTTGCGGTTGTCCGTGTAGATTGGTGAGTTCCAGCCGGATGCCCAGGTGAAGGGGTTGTCAGGCTGAAGTTTGATAGCGCTGATCTTCAGAAGCTTCTCGGCAAGAATAAGGTCAAGATGTTTCATTTGAGGGTGGTTGGATAAATGAAAAAATGGACTGATTATAATTCAAAGTGCAAAATTAGAATATCCGCGTGTCAAATGCAACTTTTTTTAGTTTACGTTTCTTAATGTGTCGAAATTCGGGGCCGGACGGGTAGATAAAAAGGGAGATGTCTCACGACATCTCCCTTCCTTTTTAAACCTTTATCTTAATCTAATACTATGAAAAACACACATGCAAATTTAAGCATTAAAATCGGAATATGTGCACATCATAGCGTATATTTAACAATATTTAGCCAAAATTTTGAAAAATGGATCAAAAAGTGGTCTGAAAGGTGCTGTAATAGGGGGTGGAGGTGTTGAATGGAGGGGGATTTTTCGGTAACTTTGCAGCTGAAAGAGATGCGCAAAAAAGGTATTACTTTAAATTAAAAAGAAAGAGATTGAAATGAAACATCTGTTTGTTACGGACATGGACGGGACTTTGCTGGGCCGTGACAGTCTGGTCAGCGCCAGGAGCGCGGAAATTATTTCGAAGCTGTCGCGCGCTGGTGTCGCGGTGACGGTTGCTACGGCGCGCACTCCGGCTACGGTCGAGGTGCTGCTCGAAAACACCTATATAAATATACCGGCGATTGTCATGACCGGGGCTGCGATGTGGGACCGGGAGTGTCAGCGGTATACGGATGTGATGTATCCTGAGGCTGCGGCTGCGGCGCGGGTGCTTGAGTGTTGCCGGGAGAATGGGGTCAATCCTTTTGTCTATGTGCTGAGGGATGATTCGATGCTTGAGGTCTATCACAACGGGCGGATGAATTCGCGGGAGTGGAAGTTTTATGAGGAGCGCTGCGGTCTGACGCGCAAGCGTTTCATTTTCGACGATCCGCGTGCTTATGATGAGCCTATGGATGGGACGGTTCTGATCTTTGCCGTTGGCGAGGGGCGGGCTATCGAGGCTGTGGCGGGGATGTTGGGATGTGACAGCCGTCTGTCGGTTTCGTGTTACCGCGATATTTTCAATCAGGAGGTGGCTTATCTGGAGGTTTTTGCCGGAGGTGTCAGCAAGGCGGCTGCGATCGGTCGTCTGGCTCGCCGGATCGGTGCGGACCGTGTGACGGTCTATGGCGACAATCTGAATGATCTGCCGATGTTTGCTGTGGCTGACGATTCTGTGGCTGTGGCCAATGCGATGCCGGGTGTGGGCGAGAAGGCCGACCGGCGGATCGGTGCGAATTATGATGATGCTGTGGCTTTGGATATGGCGATGTGTGCGCAGGCCGACGGGCTCAGAGTATGACGAGGGTCAGTCCCATGAGGGCCATGCCGACGATGACGCCGATGAGCGAGAGGTGGTGATGGCCGAAGCTTTCGGCTCCCGGCAAAGAGTGTGAGCAGAAGGGCTATGAGTATGGTTGAGAGGTCCGGCATGGTTTATAAACGCGGGTGACGGCGGATTGGTTGAGCCGTGTGGTTCAGTTGCAGGCTGCGAGGCCGCGGGGGGATGGTGCCGGGATGCGGAAGCCGAGGCGGGCTATGATGATGCTCATGAGGGGGGTGAGGAGGTTGAAGATGCAGCAGGGGGCGTAGGCTATGGTGGAGACTCCGAGGACTGTCGATTGGGTGATGCCGCATGAGTTCCAGGGTATGAGTACGGAGGTTACGGATATGGAGTCTTCCATCGAGCGGCTGAGCAGACGCGCTTCAAGGCGGTTGCGGCGGTAGAGGGGGCGGTACATGTTGCCGGTGATGATGAGCGAGAGATATTGGTCGGCTGTGGCGCAGTTCATGGCGAGTCCGCTCGCTACGGTTGCGCTGACGATGCCTGTGCGGCGGCGCAGACGGCGGGTGAAGGCTTCGGTGAGGCTTGTGAGCATTCCGGTGCCGATCATGGCTGAGCCGAATATCATTGCGCTGAGGACGAGATAGATGGTCGGGAGCATTCCGAGGATGCCTCCGGTTGCGGTGAGTTCGTCGAGCTGGGGGTTGCCGGTTGTGATGGAGGAGCCGTTCCAGATGGTGGAGAGGAGGGCTTTGAAGTTGAAGGCGAACTGGGGCTGGAGGATGAAGATGCCGATGGCGCCGAGGGTTGTGGCGGTGAGGAGGACTATGAGGGTGGGGACGCGCATGACGATCAGGAGGAGGGTCAGGATGGGGATGACCATTGTCCAGGGGGTGAGGTTGAAGGTGGTTCTGAGGCCGTCGAGGAGTGGTGCTGATTCGGGTGAGGGGGCGAGGGTGGTGGTGAGGCCTACGGTCATGAAGACGATCATGGCGATGGCCATGGCGGGGATGGTTGTGACGGTGAGGTAGCGTATGTGGTCGAAGAGGTCGACTCCGGCGGTTGATGAGGCTACGACGGTTGTGTCGCTCAGGGGTGAGACTTTGTCGCCGAAGTAGGCTCCGGAGATGATGGCTCCGGCGATCCAGGGGTCGCTGTAACCCATGACTTTGCCTATTCCGAGGAAGGCGACTCCGATGGTGGCGATGGTGGTCCAGGAACTGCCGGTCATGACTGAGATTACCGAGCAGACGGCGCAGGTGATGATGAGGAAGAATTTCGGGGAGAGGATATGGAGGCCGTAGGAGATGAGGGTGGGGACTACGCCTGAGAGCATCCAGGTTGTGGCTACGGCTGCGATGCAGATGAGGATGGGGATGGCGGGGAGGATCTGCATGGCGCTGCGGCGCAGTCCGACGGTGAGGCTGCGGCGGGTTGCGATGTGGCCGAGGGTGCTCAGACCGATGGAGATGGCGGCTGAGGTTAGCAGGATCCAGGGGCCGAGCTGGGAGACGGCGTCGGCTCCGCGGAGGATGATGACGGTGATGAGGGTGACCAGCAGGAAGAGGAGGGGGATGAGCGAGACGGTGACTGAGGGCTTGAGGCGCTGGCCGAAGAGGTTATGGGCGTTCAATTTCAATCTTACTGACGGTTTAAGGGGTTGTGTAATCGCTTTTTTAAGGCTGCAAAGTTAGCAGTTTTTGCGGAGATTTCCGCGGGGTGGTGTCACAAACTCCGCTAAAAGGTGAAAAGGGGTGTTAAAGGGCGGGAAAAGTTAACGCCTGAAAGGCAC
>NZ_JAIDEN010000093.1 GCF_029054785.1 Duncaniella sp. | reverse complement strand
GGTATCGAAAGCAAGCTCGACGGCCGTGGCAACTACACCCTCGGTATCACAGAGCAGATCATCTTCCCCGAAATCAACATCGATTCCATCAACAAGCTCATGGGTATGAACATCACCTTCGTTACCTCAGCCAACACTGACGAAGAAGGTTATGCACTTCTCAAGGAATTCGGTCTCCCTTTCAAAAACGCTAAAAACTAAGCACCCGCTATGGCAAAAGAATCAATGAAGGCTCGCGAAGTGAAACGCGCAAAGCTCGTCGCTAAATATGCCAAGAAGAAAGCTGAACTCAAGGCCGCAGGTGACTACGAAGCTCTCCAGCTTCTTCCCAAGAACGCCTCTACTGTTCGTCTTCACAACCGTTGCTCGATCACCGGTCGTCCCAAAGGCTACATGCGTCAGTTTGGCATTTCGCGTATCCAGTTCCGCGAGATGGCTTCAGCCGGTCTTATCCCCGGTGTGAAGAAAGCTTCCTGGTAAGTTTCCGCTTACCGGTCCGTTCCCAGAGAGTCGACGGCCAGAGAGTCGTTACCTCTAAGCGGATCTGCCATCCCCACAAGCCGAAAAGTTACTCAGAAATCCTCTCCGGCAAAGGATCCGGCAGCCGCGGTCGTCCTCTTCTTCCTCTCTCGTCTCAACCAAACTCCGACCAATCACAGTGAGTATTAAATATTGTTGGGAAAATCCCAATCAATTTAAACATTTTTCAAAATGACTGATCCAATAGCAGATTATCTGACAAGATTGAGAAATGCAATCAAGGCCAACCATCGCGTGGTCGAGATTCCTGCCTCAAACTTGAAGAAAGAGATCACCAAGATTCTCTTCGAACAAGGCTACATCCTCAACTACAAGTTCGAGGAAGGCGAAAATCCCGCGGGCACAATCAAGATCGCCCTCAAGTACGATCCCGTTGACAAGGTCAACGCAATCAAGAGCCTTGAGCGCGTTTCGCGTCCCGGTCTCCGCCGTTATACCGGCTACAAAGATATGCCTCGTGTGTTGAACGGACTCGGCATCGCCATCCTCTCAACCTCGAAGGGTGTGATGACTAACAAGAAGGCCCGCGACCTCAAGATCGGTGGCGAGGTCCTTTGCTACGTTTACTAATCAATAAGGAGGATACAAATTATGTCACGTATAGGTAAAGCTCCCATTGAAATTCCCGCCGGTGTACAGGTTACAGTCGGCCAGGATAACACAGTAACCGTAAAAGGTCCCAAAGGCACCCTCACACAGAAAGTAAACCCCGATCTCCAGGTGAGCGTCGAAGACGGCCACGTAGTAGTTACCCGTCCTTCTGATGACCGCGAGCACCGCGCTCAGCACGGTCTCTACCGCGCACTCATCCACAACATGGTTGTCGGCGTTTCCACAGGCTATCGCAAGGAAATGGAATTAGTAGGTGTGGGTTACCGCGCCGCCGCCACCGGCCAGGTGCTTGAGCTCTCGCTCGGTTACTCACACGCCATATATATCAAACTTCCCCCGGAAGTGAAAGTAGAGGCAAAGAGCGAGCGTAACAAAAACCCGCTCATCATCCTCGAAAGCGACGACAAGCAGCTTCTCGGTCAGGTTTGCGCCAAGATCCGCTCTCTCCGCAAGCCCGAACCCTACAAGGGCAAAGGTATCAAGTTTGTGGGCGAAATTATCCGTCGCAAGTCGGGTAAGTCGGCAAGTGCTAAATAATTAAATTGATTCAAAAATGGTTTCTAAGATACAACGCAGAACTAAAATCAAGGCCCGCATCCGCGGGAAGATTTCCGGCACCGCCGCTCGTCCCCGCATGTCGGTTTTCCGCAGCAACAAGCAGATTTATGTCCAGCTCATTGATGACCTCGCAGGCACAACTCTTTGCGCCACTTCTTCAAAAGGCATCGAAGAGGGCACCAAGTGTGAAATTGCAGCCAAGGTTGGCGAGGCTATCGCTCAGAAGGCCCTTGCAGCCGGTATCACCGAAGTGGTTTTCGACCGCAACGGTTACCTTTTCCATGGCAGAGTTAAATCATTGGCTGACGCCGCACGCAAAGGCGGCCTTAAATTCTAAAGAATATGGCTACTAAGAACAATAAAGTTAAATCCACTAACGATCTCGAACTCAAGGATCGTCTCGTCGCCATCAACCGCGTCACCAAGGTTACCAAAGGTGGCCGTACTTTCACTTTCGCAGCCATTGTAGTTGTCGGAAATGAAAACGGTATCGTAGGCTGGGGCCTCGGCAAAGCCAATGAAGTTCAGGCTGCCATCGCCAAGGGCGTTGAAGCTGCCAAGAAGAACCTCATCAAGGTTCCCGTTCACCGCGGTACTATCCCTCACGAACAGATCGCCAAATTCGGCGGTTCACGCGTAATCCTCAAACCCGCAAGCCACGGTACCGGTGTGAAAGCCGGTGGTGCAATGCGTGCCGTTCTTGAGAGCGTAGGCGTGACTGACGTCCTTGCAAAATCAAAGGGTTCTTCCAACCCCCACAACCTCGTGAAGGCTACCATCGCCGCCCTCGGCGAAATGCGCTCACCCGCTCAGGTTGCCCAGAATCGCGGTATCTCTATCGACAAAGTGTTTAACGGCTAATCATCCATATATCAGATGGCAAAAATTAAAATCACCCAGATTAAGAGCCGCATCAACGCTCCCGCAGTGCAGAAGCGCACTCTCGACGCACTCGGCTTGAAAAAAATGCATCACTCAGTAGTCCTTGAGGACACCCCCTCAGTGATGGGTATGGTTAAAGCAGTACGCCACTTGGTAGAAGTGACCAACGCCTAATTTCTAAAAATCATTAACACAACTATGGATTTAAGCAATTTAAAACCAGCTGTCGGCTCTGTTCAGAAGAAAACCCGTATCGGCCGTGGTGCCGGTTCAGGCAAGGGTGGAACATCTACCCGCGGTCACAAGGGTGCAAAATCTCGTTCGGGCTACAGCCGCAAAATAGGTTTTGAAGGTGGTCAGATGCCTCTTCAGCGCCGTCTCCCCAAATTCGGTTTCAAACCCCTCAGCCGTACTGAGTACAAAGCTGTCAATCTTGTCGACCTCGAACGTCTCGCCGAGACCGCCGGAATCGAGAAGATCGGCGTAGCCGAACTCCTTGCAGCTGGCCTCATCAACGGCAAGCAGCCCGTCAAGATCCTCGCGACAGGCAAGCTTACCAAGAAACTCACTGTTGAGGCCAACGCCTTCTCAGCCGCTGCTGAGAAAGCAATCGTTGAAGCCGGAGGCTCAGTAAACAAAATTTAATCCCCCTTCTCCTCGAAATGAGATTTGTTGAAACAATTCGTAACATCTGGACCATTGAGGAACTGAGAAAGCGTATTCTTGTCACCCTTCTGCTGGTGCTCGTCTATCGTCTCGGCTGCTATGTAGTCCTTCCCGGCATCTCGCCGGAGGATCTCGACGCCCTGTCGAAGTTCACCAACAAGAGTGGCCTGATGCAGCTCCTTGACATGTTCTCAGGAGGTGCTTTCTCTCAAGCCTCGATCTTCGCTCTCGGCATCATGCCCTACATCACTGCATCCATCGTGATACAGCTGCTGGGCATGGTACTCCCTTCTTTCCAGAAGCTCCAGAGCGAAGGCGAGAGCGGCCGACAGAAGCTCAGCCAGTATACCCGTTATCTGACTGTGCTTATCCTGCTGCTCCAGGGTCCTGCTTATCTTGTAAATCTCCAGGTTCAGGTGAGCGCCGCCACAGGCGGTGCCACCATGGGCTTCTGGACATTGGCTTTCCTTACCGTAATCCTTGCAGCCGGCTCCATGTTCATCATGT
Source organism: Duncaniella sp. (assembly GCF_029054785.1). Lineage (GTDB taxonomy): Bacteria > Bacteroidota > Bacteroidia > Bacteroidales > Muribaculaceae > Duncaniella. Next base: position 4,516 of record NZ_JAIDEN010000093.1, on the reverse strand, counting down.
GGCTCGGCGAGCGCATCACTGACCGCGGCATCGGCAATGGTATCTCCTTCATCATCCTTGTAGGTATCATTGCACGTCTTCCGGGAGCCCTCTTCTATGAATTCACAAGCCGTCTTCCGGGTGCCACCGGCAGCCAGGGCGGTCTGATCATGTTCGTAGTCGAGATCCTCCTGCTCTTCGCAGTGACAGTCGGCGCTGTGCTTCTTGTACAAGGAACACGTAAGGTGCCCGTACAGTACGCCAAGCGTATTGTCGGCAACCGCCAGTACGGAGGTGCCCGCCAGTACATCCCCCTGAAAGTAAACGCCGCCGGCGTAATGCCCATCATCTTCGCCCAGGCAATCATGTTCATCCCCATCACTCTCGCCGGCTTCGGAAGCTCAGAGAGCTCATCGGGATTCTACGCCGCTTTCTCGGACATCAACGGATTCTGGTACAACCTTGTATACTTCATCCTCATCGTGGCCTTCACTTACTTCTATACTGCCATCACAGTGCGTCCCACCCAGATGGCAGAGGACATGAAGCGTAACAACGGCTTCATTCCCGGAGTGAAACCCGGAAAGAAAACCGCAGAGTATCTCGACTCAATCATGTCGCGTATCACTCTCCCCGGTTCGATCTTCCTCGGCATCGTGGCCATCCTCCCGGCATTCGCACGCTTCTTCGGCATCAGCCAGAACTTCGCGCAGTTCTTCGGAGGAACCTCACTGCTGATCCTTGTCGGTGTCGTCCTTGACACCCTCCAGCAGATCGAAAGCCACCTGATGATGCACCACTATGACGGACTCATGAAGGACGGCAAGATCAAAGGCCGCACCACTGGTTCTGCCTATTAAAACCCGTCTCGATTACCGCTGATTCATTCTTCAGATAAATGATCTATCTCAAGACACCCGAAGAAATCGAAAAAATGCGACAGGCATCCACGCTTGTGAGCCGCACACTTGGCGAAGTCGCCAAGTGGGTGGCTCCAGGCGTGACTACCCGTCACCTTGACAACATCGCCCGCGAATTCATGCGCGACAATGGAGGCAAGCCCGCATGTCTCGGTTACGGAGGGTTTCCCGGCACATTGTGCATAGAAGTCAACGAAACCGTGGTCCACGGATTTCCCTCCGGCTACGAACTGCGCGAAGGCGACATCGTCGGCATCGACACCGTCGTCGAACTTGACGGTTACAACGGAGACATGTGTTACACCTTCCCGGTAGGGGAGATCGCCCCCGAAGTCCTTGCCCTGTGCAAGACCACAAAGGAGTCGCTCTACAAAGGCATCGCCGCCGCCCAGGAAGGAAAACGCATCGGAGACATCGCCAACACGGTCCAGACCTACTGCGAGCGCCACGGTTACAGCGTGGTCCGCGAAATGTGTGGCCACGGCATCGGACGCAAGATGCACGAAGATCCGGAAGTCCCCAACTACGGACGCCGCGGTTGCGGACCGGTATTGAAAAAAGGAATGTGCATCTGCATCGAACCTATGATCAATCTCGGAAGCCGCAACATAGTCATCGAAAAAGACGGCTGGCAGTGCCGGACCAAGGACCGCAAACCTTCCGCCCACTATGAACACACCATAGTCATAGATCCGGAAGGCCCTCAGATACTCACCACATTTGATTATATAGAGGAAGCCCTTGGCGACAGATTCATTTAACTAAAAACCACATCCTATTTCACCATCGAAATAACCTATGGCAAAACAAGCAGCAATCGAACTTGACGGAACAATCGTCGAAGCCTTGTCAAACGCAATGTTCCGCGTCGAACTGGAAAACGGCCACGAAATCACAGCCCACATCTCCGGAAAGATGCGCATGCACTACATCAAGATCCTTCCCGGCGATAAAGTGAAAGTGGAAATGTCGCCCTACGACCTCTCGAAAGGACGAATCGCATTCCGCTACAAATAATTCCAGCAACAAATAATCATCTTCAATACAGATAAACCAATGAAAGTAAGAGCTTCAGTCAAAAAGCGCACTCCTGACAGCAAAATCGTGCGCCGCAAAGGACGTCTTTACGTCATCAACAAGAAAAACCCCAAATACAAGCAGCGTCAAGGTTAATCATCGGTCCGGATCAGAGATAGAGGACACAGAGTCATTATAGAATCCTATTAGTTAATATTTCCCAATGATTTCTAATAAGTGTTTCTAAATGGCTTAAACCCTATTTATGATCGCTGAAAAAGTATTACCTTTGCAAAAATTTTAGTCAAGTAATCAAGTAATTATATGGCAGTAAGAATTGTGGGAGTTGACCTCCCCCAGAACAAAAGAGGTGAAATCGCCCTGACCTATATTTTTGGTATCGGACGCAGCGCAGCCAAGTCAGTTCTTGAAAAGGCCGGCGTTGACGTGAATATCAAGGTCAAGGACTGGACCGACGATCAGGCAGCCAAGGTTCGTGAAGTAATCGGCGCCGACTACAAGGTTGAAGGTGACCTCCGCAGCGAAATTCAGCTCAACATCAAACGTCTTATGGACATCGGTTGCTATCGTGGCATCCGTCATCGTAACGGTCTCCCCGTGCGTGGTCAGAGCACCAAGAACAACGCCCGTACACGCAAGGGTCGCAAGAAAACTGTTGCAAACAAGAAAAAAGCTACTAAATAATAAACGAACATGGCAAAAAAGACAGTCGCAGCAAAGAAAAGAAACGTCAAGGTTGACGCCGCCGGTCAGCTTCACGTTCACTCGTCTTTCAACAACATCATTGTGTGCTTAGCCAACTCTGAAGGTCAGGTTATCTCCTGGTCATCTGCTGGCAAGATGGGTTTCCGTGGCTCAAAAAAGAACACTCCCTATGCAGCTCAGATGGCCGCTCAGGATTGTGCGAAAGTTGCCTACGATCTCGGTCTCCGCAAAGTGAAAGCTTATGTGAAGGGTCCCGGTAACGGTCGTGAGTCTGCAATCCGCACCGTCCATGGCGCCGGTATCGAAGTTACTGAAATCGTTGACGTAACTCCGCTTCCCCACAACGGTTGCCGTCCTCCCAAGCGTCGTCGCGTATAATTTCAGATCCGCATCAGACCTCGCTATCCTGAGAAACGGTCAAAAGCTCAGCTCTCACTTTCAAACAAAACCATGAGCCTCACCAGGCCGTCTCATCAGGTCAAGGTAAATTTTGATTATTCAATTTTTTCCAACTCCCTGTCACCGGCAACGATCTGCGGACCACTTTCCGGCCTCTGTGCGGAAATGTCCGGGAGACTGACTCAGACAAAGGTGAATCTTCAGTGAAATAGACCATATTTTTCATCACCTCTCTGTGGTCGCGGCTGTCACCCCGGAATTCACAGCTCTGACAATCAGTCGAAGATCCAGAACCCCGCTCCAGGGAAACAACATCAAACAAAAACAGAAATGGCAAGATACACAGGTCCCCGCACCAAAATCGCCCGTAAGTTTGGCGAACCCATCTTCGGTGAAGATAAAGTCCTCGCCAAGAAAAATTATCCTCCGGGCCAGCACGGACTCAACAAGAGAAGAAAAACTTCCGAGTACGGCGTGCAGCTCCGCGAGAAGCAGAAAGCCAAATATACCTACGGCGTTCTTGAAAAGCAGTTCCACAACCTCTTTGACAAGGCATCACGCGCCAAAGGTATCACCGGTGAGATCCTTCTTCAGCTTCTTGAAGGCCGTCTCGACAACGTAGTTTATCGTCTCGGCATCGCTCCCACCCGTGCAGCAGCCCGTCAGCTTGTACTTCACCGCCACATCGTAGTCAACGGCAAAGTTGTCAACATCGCATCTTATGCAGTTAAGCCCGGCGACGTTATCGGTGTCCGTGAAAAGTCAAAGTCTCTCGAAGTAATTTCCGACGCACTCGCCGGATTCAATCACAGCAAATATCCTTGGCTCGAATGGGATGAGAACATCAAGGCAGGTAAATTCCTCCATGTTCCCGCCCGTGAAGACATCCCTGAGAACATCAAAGAGCAGCTTATCGTCGAGTTGTATTCTAAATAATAATTAAATCAAGATCCATGGCTATTTTAGCATTCCAGAAACCCGACAAAGTCCTCATGTTGGAAGCCGATAATCATTTCGGTAAATTTGAGTTTAAGCCATTGGAACCGGGATATGGTATAACCATTGGCAACGCCCTGCGTCGCATCCTTCTCTCCTCACTCGAAGGTTTCGCCATCTCGTCGATCCGCATCGACGGTGTGAGACACGAGTTTGACACTATCCCCGGCGTCAAGGAAGATGTCACAAACATCATTCTTAACCTCAAGAAAGTAAACCTTAAGCAAAAGGTTGAAGATACCGATTTTGAAAAGGCATCCATCACTGTGTCAGGTCAGGAAGAGTTCACAGCCGGTGACATTGGCAAAGTCCTCTCAGGATTTGAAATCCTGAATCCCGATCTTGTCATCTGTCATTTGGATCCGAGCGCCAGCTTCACTATCGACCTCACAATCAATAAAGGTCGCGGTTGGGTTCCCGCCGAGGAAAACCGCAATGCAAACGACGCTATTGATGTCCTCGCGATCGACTCGATCTAC
>NZ_JAIDEN010000092.1 GCF_029054785.1 Duncaniella sp. | reverse complement strand
CCGACGCCTCTTGATGGTTTGCAGGGGCAAGTCAGAGCCGGATACAATCAGGCTCACTATGGTTCGTATGGCGGTGTACTTGCAGCCACCTACGCTATAAAGGACTGGACTTTTGACGTAAACTATGGACTCACACGCAGTAAATCGTGGTGCCGCGAGGAAACATGGTCGAATCATCTATCTGATGGCAGACGAACCATGATTGAAGATGATATGCGCCGCATCAGTCAGAACTGGAACAATACCATATTTGCTTCCGCTTCATGGAAAACGCTCAAACTTACATATAACGGTCAGATTGTTTCTGATTCAAAAAGCAAAAGCCTTTCGACCGGCACACTTGGAAACTTTACCAACAAATATGAGATGCTGTCACCGGTCAACTATCATAACATAGCCTTACGATATGAGACTCCGTTCGGGATGACAATCGGCAGCGATTATACACGCTATTCCGAAAACCGGTCACAATCACTTTTCAAGGATAATGATTGGCTGCTTAGTTCAGACAAGAGACAAGAAATCAATCGATACCATGTTTTTTTAGACCAAGAGTATCACATTGGCAAATGGATGCTTAATTATGGAGCCGAATATCAGCATTCCGAAGATCATAGTTCTCAGATATACGCCTCATCAGACAAGGCTGACTTTAATGACATATTCAATGAGGATGTGGCAAGTATCTATATCGGCACCCAACACTCATTCGACTGGGGTTTATCATTCAATATTTCGGCAGAAGAGGAATATTCCCACAGTAAGCATCAGCACAACTGGAATTTCATACCGCAACTTGGCGCAACATTTTACAAGACACCAAAAAGCATCTTTCAACTTAATATCAGCACCCAGCGCATCTATCCATCATATTGGGAACTGCATGGTGGCACAAGTTACATAAATAATTACGCCACGGTTATCGGTAATCCGGAGTTGCAACCATATATCCAGTACGATACTCAATTCAACTACATACTGAGGCAGAAATATGTAGCAACACTCTATTTTCAATATGGCGACAAATCCACAGTACAGCTGCCGTACCAGTCACCAGATGCTCTCAATCTCATCTATCAGACCATCAACATGAACTACAAGCAGGTGGTTGGACTTAACCTCTATGCGCCTTTCGGTGTCAGTTACATCTGGGACGCATCCGCTACTGCCAACATATTCAATCAACGAGAAAAAGCCGATAATTTCCATGACATAAGTTTCGATAACAGTAGATGGATTTTCTATGGAGCGTTGAGCAACTCTTTCAAGTTCAGTCAAAACAGTCCTATATCGTTATCAGTTGAATTCAGTTATATATCACCATCATTGCAAGGAATAGCCGATCTCTCCAGTATATGGAAAGTTGATGCCGGTATTAAATGGCAATTCGGAAAGAGCCGCTGTTGTGAATTAGACCTAAAGGCTGATGACATATTCAACAAATGGTCACCTACAATGACTATCAATCATGCCGGTCAGGACTATCGGATGAAAGTCTGTGATATGACCCGCAATCTCAAACTGACATTCATCTGGCGATTCAACGGATTTAAGTCTCAAGACACTAATATTGACACCTCTCGTTTTGGCACAGGCAAATAATCTAACTTTTAGGCAGGTTGGACATTTCATCACCCAAAATGTCCAACCTGCCAACTTTTACATTTTGCGGTGATGCGAAAATAAAGAAAGAGCTAAATCTTAACGACTTAGCTCTTTCTTTGCGTTGCCTTGGAAGGATTCGAACCCTCACAGGCGGAACCAGAATCCGACGTGCTACCATTACACCACAAGGCAATTTATGTCTGTCTTCAGGCTTCATTTTCAAGCTCGCTTGCTTGTTTTTCCTTTTGACGCTGCAAAGGTAGGGGTTTGTTTTGAACTGTGCAAATATTTTCGACATTTTTTTTACAAAAATTCAATTTTTCTTCTTTTGGCAGGTAATCCGAATTTGCCTAAAACGATCAAAAACCAAGCTATCACACTATTGCAAAGGAATTTATACCTAAACAGCCCGTTTCAAGCAGCGATTTACACAAAATGACGAATCCGATGACCTTTTTTATTTTTCCGCGGAATAAATCTCGCATCAAGGATAAATTAATTTTCAAGAGTTACTTAATCTTAATTATCTTCAGGGAAAAAAACGTTTTCATAATGGCTACTGCAAAAGCAAAATTCCGGGCCCTGGCCGGTAATAACAGCCAAGGGCAGCTGTATATCCAGATTTCACACGAATGCCAGGTCAGAAAAATCAACACCTCTTATACAGTTTATATCGATGAATGGAATGACCGCAAAGGCATTTTATCCGCTTCCGCATCTCCGCGACGCCAAAAAGAGCTGAATATAATCAGGCTGTCGCTCCAGCATGATCTCTGGCGCATAAAATCAATCATTGCCAATATGGAGTCAACCCGGCTTTTCTATGACATCAATGAAATCATGAGCGAATACCAAAGCTATATCTCACGTTTTTCCCTAACCTGTTTTATGAAATGCCGGATTGACTCCCTGCAACTCAAAAGCAGAATCAGGACCGCTCAGAACTATCGCTCGACCCTCAACAGTTTTATGTCCTTCAGAAACGGAGAAGACATAATGATCGACAGCCTCACAACAGAACTGATCGATGATTACGAATATTTCCTTCAGGCCAAACGGCTGAAACCGAACACCACGTCGTTTTATATGAGGATCCTGCGCGCCGTCTGCAATGCCGCGGCTGAAGAGGGGGCTTATATCCAGCCGAAGATCTTCCGCCACGTCTATACCGGTGTCGACAAGACCGAAAAACGGGCACTCCCGCTTGGGATAATGAAAAAAATCATCGCCCTGGATCTCAGATCTCACCCGGCTCTGGACTATGCGCGGGACATGTTTCTCCTCAGCTTTCTCACACGCGGAATGAGTTTCATCGACATGGCATTCCTGCTAAAAACAGATCTCCGGAACGGCTATCTCTCCTATTGCCGCCACAAGACGCGCCAACGGCTGACACTTAAGTGGACCGATGAGATGCAACGGATCATTGACAAATATCCCCCGAATGCGAGCTGCTATTTCCTGCCTATACTGGTCAACCCTCAGGCAAACCAGGCCTATGCTTACAGAAACATATCATATCGCATCAACAACAGCCTGAAGAAAATCGCGCAACTCGCCGGCTACCACAAAAGCTTCACCTTATATTCCGCGCGCCACACATGGGCTTCCATAGCCTGCATGAAAGGAATTCCGATAAACATAATCAGCCAGGGAATGGGCCACGACTCGGAACGCACCACAAGGATCTATCTTTCATCAATAGACTCCTCAGCGATCGACCGCGCAAATTCAAAAGTGATCAATTCAATCTACTGAACACACATGATACAATAATAACACTATAAAGACCGACAATGACCTTCCTCACAATAAAATCAGCGGACTTAGAGGTTTAAAAACAATAGTTAAAATCTGAGCGAAAGTTTTGAGGTGGATATGGATCTGAATTGAAGGAGCATAGCGAGCAATGTGACTGAAATGAAGAGCCATAGGTGCCCAAAACTTTCGCAGGCGACGGTAATTATCTTTTTCCCTTTTAATAATTTCATATCTAAGAATTTTTAAAGTCACCTTAGCCTTGGTGTCTCTTTTGCTAAATTGTTGAAATTCGTCAGGAGCATAGCTCGCTATGCTCCTTTCTCATTTACAACAATTTATCTAAAAGATACACCACTCAGATTTTAACTC
>NZ_JAIDEN010000091.1 GCF_029054785.1 Duncaniella sp. | reverse complement strand
CGGGGTGTAGCACAGTTGGCAGCGCGCCACGTTCGGGACGTGGAGGTCGGAAGTTCGAGTCTTCTCACCCCGACATTTTTTCGACAAATGGGTTTAGCTCAACGAGTTAAGCCCATTTTGCCGAAATAACCGGGACAAAAACGGGACACGCCGTTTTTTTGCCGCATAGTATTCACCGACATTTTCGAGCCTGAAAATGTCAAAAAAAATGTGCTCGGAAAATTCTTCCACGTCTAAAAAATCAGGCAACAACCCTAACCTAACCAACCAAAGCGGCGTTCAAGCTGCTCGTCAATTCGACTTTCCCAGATACAGAGAAAACGCCGCTGGAGGCTACATTGAGTTCTACGCATACGACCCTGAAAAGGGGAAAATGCGAAGGAAACGAATTAAACTGAATCGGATTAAAGGCATAACCAATCGCAGAACCTATGCTCGGCGAGTGATTAAACGTCTAACGGAACAGCTTAACAATGGCTGGAATCCGTGGATAGCTAAAGACACTGGAGATCTAATAGTATTTGAGGAGGCCATCAAGCGCTACGAAGCTCATATCGAAAAAATGTTGGCGAGTGGTTATTTTCGTAAGGAGACATATGATGGCTACAAATCGTATGTCAAGATCATGCGTGAATACATATCGAAAAAACGGCCTACTTATTATGTTTATCAGTTTGATCGCAAATTCTGTGTCGATTTTCTCGATTATGTTTTCATCGAGCGCAACAATGGTGCTCAGACGAGGAATAACTACTTGAATTTTCTTCGGGTTTTCTCCGGGTTCCTGGTTGATAAAGGCTATCTAAAGAGTAAACCGACCGATGGAATCTCTCCTATCAGCAAACGGCTCTACAAGAAAGAGCGGGAGTGCATACCACTCGAAGTAGTCGGGCGTATTGCGGACTATTGTCGAGAGAAGGAGCCGGACTTCCTTTTTGCTTGTTATCTTTTATATTATTGTTTTATTCGCCCTGTTGAGATGACACGTCTTAAGGTGTGCCATTTCAACTTGAAAGCCTGCACATTGACAATACCGGGCGAATTGAGTAAAAATAAGACTACACAGACAATAACCCTGCCAAAGAAGGTTATTCAATATGGCATTGAAATTGGCATATTTTCTGCGCCGATAGACGATTTTATCTTTTCTTATCGACTGAAGCCTGGTCGAGAAGAAATAGATCCAAAACATTTCAGAGATCATTGGGATAACGTGCGTCGTGCGTTGAACCTGAAAAAGGAGTGGAAATTCTACTCTTTGAAGGATACAGGAATCACAGAAATGTGCGACAGGAAGGTCGCGCCCAGGCATGTCAAAGACCAGGCTCGGCATTCTTCGCTTGCGATTACGGATATCTATTTACAAAAAAGCGCCAATAAAGCTTCCGGCAACAGAGATATAATAGGATATGATGGCGCACTTTAATCATCAATGAGTGGATAAAATTCGCCTTTAAGTAACTGCGACATGCCGATTTCGGTAAATGTCACAGTTATTTTTTCGCATAGATATCGCTTTCCTCGAATAAAGAAAACAGACCTGACATCAGGAATTGAATCCCCAATCCAGGAAACTTTCAGCTTTTCTCTTGGCGAGACTTTCATACCTGAAAAATATCCCCGATACCGTCTTTTCAATGAAAACCTCTCGTCTACATAAGGACATGGGGGCAGTTTCCCTCCGCCATAAGATGCCGCGCCCTCATTGGCACTGTGCCCATCCCAGTAAGCCAAATATAATTTATCGTAATATTCAGCAGCAGAATCAGGCGCTCCCTTTAACAATGCGCTGTATGCCATTGGTTGACGGATTCCAGCCTCGTCAAGATCTTCCTTTTCATTGAATCCGGAGGGTGCAAGAAATAAGCATAGGCCGTGCGCATTATCAGTTTCATCGACACGCACAGGCACACATGAAAGCTCAATGTCATTGTCTGAGTTCGGATCATTGATAACATCTCCGAAACGGTTAAGATCAACCCATTTATAAAAGTACATATTCGGATACTCCGAAATATTACCATATATAACCTTCCACAGAGCATATTGGTCTGTGGATATGATGTGTATTAGTTGGCCAACATCAGAGCCTCGGACGTGGTCTTTCCCCGTTATGCCAGGGCCTAACAACCCGAATTTGTCGGTTTCCCAAACAAAAAAATCTTCCAAGGTCTGAAATTCCTTATAATATTTACCCTCCTGTTTCAACAGGTCTATCAGCCATTGGCATTGTTCGAGTTTCCATTTTGAGTCTGAGCGCTCACTGTATCGGAGATTTGCAACACCTTTGAATTGGCACAAGTCATCGTCATAAGATATATCCGAAGAAAAAGAATCGACTACATTTTGCAAACATATTTCGTTTTCGCTCCATTCTACATTATCACAGAAAACCATTCCTATTTGTTTTGTCTTGTGGTCTATATTGATTTCACACACAAGAATTTTTTCGAGTTCATCGAAAAATTCCGACACGCTCCAATGAGGGAGAGCACGAGCATATTTAGGAATATCCCACGCGGCGGGCAGAGCATTACACACAAGCAGATTGGCTTCAGGCGAATTTTCCCACTGTGAAAAATCAAATGAGTAGCCTATTGCCCGGCAAATCTGTTTGGCAATGAAAATCAAATATGGTTGGAAAGATAGTTTGCCAGTGTCTTTAGTAAACTGCGACCAGACCAAATTGCCGTCAGCGTCATAGATCATCTCGTTTTGAATCATTCCAGTATCATCATACACCCAAGGCAATGCGACTTGATTTGCGCCATGCTCGAAATCGCTTAGATATGTGGAGGTCGATTGAGGCAAATTCGATGTAGGATAGGAACCAAGAGGTAACTCATTTATGTAGACATCATCAAGTGTAGTAAGAAAATTTTGAACACTACGGCCTTCAAGGAATTGACATTTGACTTCAATCTCGGTAGCTTCTACAACAGTGATTATGCCATTTTTAGAAAATGCGCGGTCAACGATCGAGGCTTCGAGAACGATATGTCGAGAGTCAATATCCATTCGGTCAACATGCCCGAAAATGTCGAGATTTTCGGGGCAGTCGGCCAATGGCAATGTAATCGAAAGGGTATAGTCATCTGCGTCAGAGAAAGAGCGGTTTTCTGATACATAATCGAAAGAGCTACCTTTTTTTAAGACAGCATATTTTCCATCAATGATTAGTTGCATTTTTGCGTGATTTAGGTGATTTGTTTGACATCAGACGATCATATTCACTTTTGGCGGCATTTATTCCATGATCGCCAGTGACAGTGTTAATCGTGACAAATGGCTCGTTTAGACGGTTCGTGAGATTGTTTACCGTATGCGACATCTGCACAGCAGCGGCCACCATGAGCGCAGCACTGCCGTCACCCTCGGCAATTCGGACGAGGGAATTATTAGCTGTGATAGAGCGAGAGACATCATCAGGCCTGAGTGATCCAATTGTGTTTGTGCGCTGAGCGTAATCGAGAGCGTCAATCATCGGGCGGGCAATAGGATTGGCGAGTAGTTTCTGCGAGGCTACCCACTCACCAGCATGAACAATACCGGCGGGTTCGTCAACGGCACCAGGTTTCGTAAAACCACCTTGCGAGTAGCCCTGAGCTTGTGACGCTTGCTGTTGTTTTTTTATAGAGGCAATCTGAATAGCACCAGCCGCGACTGCCATTGCAGCTGCGATCGGAGCAAGGATATAACCGACGACTGGAACAGCTGCCGCAGATCCATAGGCAGAGAGTGCATTTTGAGCAGTCTGAGCGACGGCCTGAATGACTTGCATTGCAAACATTTTACGATTAGCCTCATTCTTGGCCTTGGCAATATCGGCCTCTTTCTTCTTTTCGAGTTTCGCTACCTTATAGGAATTGCCTTGGGCCAATTCGACTTCTCGATCATAACGATTCTCAATCTTGGCCGTCTGAATTTCAAGTTCGGCCTGGATCATCGAAGAAAGTCCGGAGAAAATAGATGACATGCCCGATGTAATTGTAGACAGAGATCCAGTGAGAGCTTTTCCTCCATCGCTGTTCAACCACTCCACAGATGACGCAACGGCGCGTTCCATTGCGTTTCGAGTGTTCTCTTCAGACTCCAATCCATATTGACGCCTGAGGGCGTTCTGCGCCTGTAAAAAAGCCTCCTCTATTCGCAGGCGCTCTGTGGCATTATCGCCAGCGGCAGCAAGCTCACGAGCATAAACCACCTGCAGAGCGGCGAAATCCTTGTCATACTTAGCCTGACGTTCTTCTGGGTTATCGCCGAAATACTTTGCCTTCATTGAGGAATATGTCCGCTCAAGGTCTTCCATTCGTTTGAGATGTCGTTCCCTGGCAGAGATTTGCTTTTCTTGGAATTTTCGATCAGCAGCAAGCCATTCGTCGCTCCCCTTCTCATAAAGATTGCGAATATTCTGAAGGTGTTGCAACTCCGCGAGTTCAAGCACCTCGGCATAATATTCGGCCTCATGCTGACGTTCTGCGGCAGACAGACCTTCCTGATTCAAACGAGCCTCGTGATTATCACGGAGGCGGTCGAGCAAATCCTGATAATAGCTGTCTTCCTCGGCAAGCAGCAGTTTATTCCCGGCAACAGTTTCTTTATTGACGGCCTCCCAATAGTCGGCACGAATTCTCAATTCCTCGTCACCAGTAACATCAGTGCGGTCAAGCAACATCTGATAATAATCCGCTGCGATTGTCGCCATGCGAGCTGTATGTTCAGCAAAAGTAGATTCTCCTTTTGCGTAAGCGATACGCGCTTCGGCCTCCTGACGTTCCCGCCAAGCATTTTCCTCGGCGAACCGGTCTTTATCTGAATTAGGCGGTGTAGGAGGATCTCCATGTGGTTTGTTTTTGGTCTCTTCTACAACATCATTTGCAACTGATGTGCCAAGCAATTCTCGCTCTTTACGCAATTGAGCGAGTTCTTCGGTTGCGTCTTTCCGCACCTGATCAATATATCGACGAGTAATTATGTATTCAGGGTGGTCGGGAGAATTTATATACATTTCCTTTCCATCTTCACCCATCGGGTAATACATTCGCTCCCTCTCCGGGATTGTAACATCTTTGAGAGCTGCTGATACTTTACGGTCTCGTTCGCGTTCAACTTTGAGGATATCGCGCTCCGTTTCTGCAAGCAGGTCCTTTCGAGCTTCGGCCTGAGCGCTTCGAATAATATTTTTTCGTAAACGTTCATAGGCGTCTGCGGCATCACCGGCAAGAATAGACTCTTGTGTAAGGTTCTTGAAATATTCTGGATACTGTTCTTGCAATTTGGCAACAGCATTGAGCCTTTGCCCCATAGCAAGGCTCTGGTCCTGCGTTGCTTGATACAGAGCCTCCAGAGTCTTCAACTCAACAGCACAATTAGCCTCGGCCTCCTTTTCGGCAGCAGCGATTTTCTTTTGAGCGCGGGCAAGCCTATCAGCTTCGGTAGTAGCCTTAGCTGATTTGGCGGCAAAAGCAATTATAAGCCCGACAGCGGCGGTAATGGCCGCGATCAGCAGACCGAGAGGGTGAGCCTTTATGGATCGCGCAAAAGCGTTCCATATAAGGTGGGCCTTTCGGACGTTTCCGGAGAACAGAGCAACAGCGGCAGCTCCAAGTTTCACGGCAGCGCTCCATAGGGACATAGCAGTTTTGCCCGCAATACATAAGGCCGTCCAAACTTTCTGTTTGATGATTGCAAGGTTTACTACTACTAAATATGCGGTTATTGCGGACGCTAAAGCAATAATTGCTCCCTTGTGTTCATATATAAAACGGATAAGAACGAGGAGCACCCTCATTAACGCAGAACCCGTCGTGAGGAAATGTTTCATTAGCGGGTATAAACGCTCACCGAGTTCGATCTTTAACTCGTTTGCCCGATTTTTACACTTATCGAGAGAAGCCTGCACCGTTTCATTCTGCACGGCAAATTCTTTGTCGATAGACGTACCCTCGGCAAAAGCGACATTTGCGGCCTCTTGTTGGGCCTTAACTTGGTCTATGTGAGTCGCAAGGGTCGAAAGGGCGGCAATGGCACGAGAGCCATTCTCTCCCATATCTTTAAACATAGGCGAAAGTACGTCCATGCCTCCGGCTTGATGGAGAGTTTCGAGAAAAAGTAGGACTGCAGAGTTAGCGTCCTCACGCATGAGCCGAGAAAAACTTTCTACCTCAAGCCCTGCCACTTTAGCATATTTGGCAGGGTCTTGGTAGAGACGCACTATAACTTGAGAGAGAGCAGTCGCCGAGGCCTCGACTTTTTGTGCATTGCTATCAAGAACAGCTCCGAAGCCCATAATATGCTGAATGGTCATGTTGGCTTGAGCGCCTACACCACCCATACGCTCGGCAAAATTAGACAAATATGGCGCGGAGGCAGAACAGTTCTGCGACAGCTCATTTATAACAGAACCGACTTTCAGCAAAGCCTGTTCCGTTCCATATCGTTCCTCGTCGCCAAAGATTCCCGTGAGCTTGGAGAGTGTGAGGGTTGCTCCCGGACCAAGGTCATCAAGAGCGACATTGATTTTATCAGCAGCTCGAACAAATCCGAGCATATCTTCCTCAGAAGATTTGCCGAGGCGTCCAGCTTCTTGTGCGAGCATGTTGAGTTGTTCACGAGAAGAACGAGTGTCAATAGTCTTGAACTGCTCATTGAGGGACGCAACTTGCTCTTCGGTCATACCCGTAAACTTTCGCACATTGGCCATCTCTTGCTCCATCGAAGCATAAGCGTCAACGTAATCGCGCAACGTTCCTACGACTTCATCAAAGCCTAATCCAAGGGCGAGAATGGTTGCTCCGCTGTCATTTACCCAACTTTTGAGTCTATCCCACCAAGACTCCTGCACTTTCAATTCTTCACGCACCTCGGCAAGCCGAGCTTTTAGCTCTTTAATTTGCTTGACATGAGATTCCCATACATCAGAGCCTGGGGGCATGTCTTTCAGTTGCTTATTGAGAGTTCGGAGAGCCTTTTCAAGTTCTCGCGGAGTGGCTGTATCGAGGTTGCCAAGAGCCTTTTTGACGCCCTCAGTAGCCGATTTCATTTCTTCAAGCTGTTTTTGGTATGTTTTAAGCTGCTTGCGAGCCTTCTCGATATCCTTAGGGTCAGCCATATTTGCTTTCAGAGAGGAGATTCGAGCCTCTGTCTGCTTAATTTTGGCCTCAAGGTCAGACATCATCTGTTTTGCTTGGGAGCCGTTCACGTTTAGAGTGACGGTTGCCGTGTCTTTTATACCGCTCATGTTTTTGGAGAGATTTGTTTTGTGCAAATCTCGGCGTAAAACGTGTGGCGTTAAAAGACAGGAAAACAGCCTAATCAGAGAGCCTGTAAATGGCTATGGATTAGAACTGTTTTCCATGCGTTTTCCTTTAAAAATTCATTGATTTTTGCGATTTTCCAGTGGTTGAAAATGCAAAATGGCGAATTTCAGGTAATTAAAGGGGTAAAAAGGGGAATTTTTCCCTTTTTACCGTCGGAAGACCCCCCGCCCGCCCTACGGAGCAAAGACGCCTCCTCCCTTTTTGCGTTCTCGGAATATGCAGGGTGCGGTAGTGCGCCGCCTCATTGGGGCTGGAAAACCTCGGCAGAAATGGACGGCGCACGGTAATAAGGCCAATGTGTGAGCGAAGCTCTTGCTTTGGCATACTTCTTTGCCCTCATGGGCGCCAGATGGCTCGGTGAGGCAGTGAAGAAGCGCGTAAAGTAACACGGCAGATCATAGGAATGGAAAGAGGGAGTGAGTAGCCGGGGCATTATAGCGTGTCCGCAGGGCCGCCTCGCCGTCAGCTTTACTAATAGGGGCGACCAAGCCTGAGGGAAGGAGCGTGTGTCGATGGGCTTGCCCTCGGCACTGGCTCCTGGCCGCAGGCCGCCCCGGAGAGTTGAGCAGACAGCGAATGCGAGCGTTATGCGCCGTGACATTGGACGCAGGGAAATGTCAATACTCTCTACCGAAAGGAATGTATATGTGTCTGACGTGTGAAGTGGAGTGCTGACTCTGCGCCTCACCGAGGGGGGAGGGGTGGGTGAAAGGGTGGCGTCAGTGTTATGGCGGCATAGGGTAAGGTGAGCCGAGGGATAGCGGGTTGTTGTGCGGTGGAGTGAGAGGGAGCAGCCATGCGTAAAGCGACGGGAATAGTTTGTTGATTGAAAGGAACGGAATGATATACAGCGAACCGACCATCGGGAGGTCGCCGTGTATCATATAGTGGATAGAAAGCGACAATCTATGTAGGAGCGGGCACGGCTATCGACCGAGGGCACAGCCCCCACTCGTCCGTACAATAGTCCGCCCTCGGCCACTAATCCCGACAGTGCCATAACGTGCGCCGACCGTTGCCGCAGGGAATAGGGCTGAATGGCGCTTGGGGTGATGGTGGAAAGAATGGAGGGCATTGCCGGGCGTCGCCCTCATTCCTCTTAATCAAGCGACCATTTAGGCCGTATGAACTTGGCGGCGTATCGGTGGCTTTTGAGTTTCTTGCGTATAACGTGAATCTTGTCGTATTCCCGGCGTATGACGCATTTTCTAAATTCCTCTTCAAAGTATATGTATTTGCCCCATGTCGGGAGAATGTATTGCAAGCAGATCTTTCTCCGAACGTTGTAAGAGTTGTAATGACACATAAGGCCGAGATAGGAATTTATAGAAGCCCTGAGTTTTTCAAGGAGTGCAACGCGCTCTTTGTGTGTGACGCCCTGTTTGTTGAAGGCGATCATTGCCGAGATGAAATGCCCTCTGGTGCGGTTCGCGATATATACGCGACCGCGTGAGGGCTGACGTGGCGTAATATGTTTAGGGGCAAGAGTTCCCGTCAGGAACTTACAGAACTTAGCAGGCACAACGTGTCCTTTATTGAGGCCTCGCATGAGCCATTTTTTTAAAGACTTTGTGTAATGTAGCTGAGAAGGTTTATTGCACGGTGGCTTTATGACCGCTCCAACCATTTTTGTGCCTTTGGTGTAGTGCTGGAGATATATTTTATCAGGGTGTAGAGTGATATGCAGCTCATCGGCCAAGAATCTCCTAAACTCATCTATGACACACTTGCCTTGTTCACGTGTACGGACTAAACATCGCCAGTCATCAACGAAAATAATGAATCCGGCCAGTTTCATTTTATACACTGCGTAAGTGGTTGCTATGGCTCCAACGAAATTCATCCAGTTCTGAGACGGGAGATTGCCGATAGGCATTCCGTCTTGATAAAACAGGCTCTTACGATGTGGGAGTTTATCCCACATAGATTCTGGAGAATGACGAAAATAATTATCCTGACAACGGTGGAACATCGTGGAGTGCATTACATAGAGCAATACCTGAAGGTCGGGCTTATCATAGGACCAAACTATAAGTTCTTCAAGCAAAGGCCATATCAGAGGTTTATCCGCAGACATGAAGAAATTCGCGAAATCACCACCGACAATAATGCAATCGTCTCGTGTGTACCCTTCTGTGAAATCGTATATGGCCTTGTTGAATGTCTCAACAGCCAGCAGGGAACCATAACCTTTGCGGCAATTCATAGAACGATCTCCAGCGTCAATACAATATTGCTCGATGATTGGCTGATAACGTAAGTGTTCCCAATGGTGGACGACTCGGTCACGAAAAGCTCCGGCCCATACTTCACGAAGGACCGGGTGAGTAACCATAAAGACCATTGAAGCCTTTGGCTTATAACGCCCCTCTCGTATTTCCTTCCACAATTCAACAAGATCGCGAGCGGCGTGCCAACGGAATTTAGTGCATGAATTGCTGGAGCGTTTGTTGCGCTCACAGTCAATCCATGCCTCTATAATGCTTGAAAATGGTATGTCATAGACTCCCTGGGGTGTCGCCGACGACGGCTGAACCTGAGAAACAGCACGCGCTCGATACGCAGCTGTCTTATTGTTGTTGTTGATATTACCGTTATTCATATTAACGTTCCATTCGTTGGAAGAAACGTTGTGGCCACTGAAAACTTTACCACCGGGGAGATGGTGGGCCACCCGATATCCCTGAGGAGTTGCTCGCTCGCAATCAAGATGTCGCCGCACGTCCGGGAGAGAAACGGAATGTTACCCGGCGCCCTGGGTTTCCCCTTGCCCTTATTGCGACTCCGGCTTTCGAGCGGCAGACCGGCGCCATGCTCCCGCCTGGTTTTCCACATCGGCAGTAAGCAAAAAAACATCGGCAAGGATAGAATCCTTTTTGAACTGTCGCTCGTCTCGACATACCATTATAAGAGTTTTTAAAATGTCAAATTCAATAAGGAACTTATCAAGGTGTTCCTCACGCGCCCCTTTACGGCGGTCCTCATTGGCATAGTGTATTAGAGTAACACAGCCAAGAGCAGTGTCAATCATTCGGTCGCCAACGACGTATTTATATGCTTTGTCGAACTGGTTGCGAGCTTGCATAAGCAAACGCAACAGGTTATACATTGAACGGTAGATATTCAAATCCTCAGTCAGAGCCATAAGGTAGCGTTTGAAATAATCGAATGAATTGTTGACCAGCCACAAAGGTACGAAAAAACCGCGAGAGCCGAAAATCAAAAAAATTTTCGACCGCTTCGCGGTATAGGGAACACTTACCGTGTTCTACCCCTCCTATCGTCGGGGATTCCACACGGCAAGTGGAAAAGTATATAAGGGTTTATATCGCCGACGACGGCTGAACCTGAGAAACAGCACGCGCTCGATACGCAGCTGTCTTATTGTAGTTGTAGATATTACCGTTATTCATATTAACGTACCATTCGTAGGAAGAATTGCTTTCAGTTGAAGAAACATACCAAGCGCCGGTATCTATGGCCGGCATACCGTACAGAGCGAGTGCAGCGTTGATTTCAAGAATATACTTGTAGAACAACCAAAGTTGTCCTATTGCGGGAAGATTCCATATTGTAGGGTCATCAACTCCACCATCAGCGAGAGAACAACATCGGTATTCTCGCGCCCGACGAGCTGCGGGATAGTCTATCCCGTTGGCTTCAATAGCAGCGATAATGAGGTCTGTATTTGCTTTTCCGTCGATGTCTTCAAGCAGTGTGGATATTCCATAGAAATTAGTGAGTCCGCGAACATCGTTGTTAGTGTTAACAGCCCACTGAAGAGTATTCGAACCAGTGTCAGACGTGAGGTTGTCCTTGGCAATGATGAATTCCTGACGATCTGCTCTGATCACAACACCCATCTGAATATAAGAGGACCGAGTCTGTGCAGACTGCCCCATCCATTCATCATAGGTCCAGTAACGGTGTTGCTTTGTTGACTTAGAGAATGTCGCCAGACGGATATCGAGCAGACCACCGGCCCACTGCATATATTTGGCGATGTCAGAGAGAGGCGTATCCTGGTTTACCTGAGAAAATCCGACCTCATTGAGAGCCTTGACGAGGTCGGCTCGATTCTGTTTCATAAGCTGAGCTTCCTCGATGGTTGTGTTAATATCTGCCATGATAGTATGGATTAGTTGAGAGAGATGGGACGTACATTATAAGAGTTGGTTTTGGAATCGGCAGAAGCAGACCCTGATTCAAATTGGAGACGATAAGCTGAGCTGTTATCCCAGCTGCAACAAGACCAATAGGCTTTGGCGAGGAATTTAAAATCAGCCGACCAGACGGCAGTTATAATTTCCTCAATTTCGACGCGGAAACGGAACATGATGACGAGATGGGCGAGAGTTGGCAAACACCACTCGGAGTCATCTTCAAGACCGTCGCGCTCTAATGTAAAAACCTTGTAAGCAAGAGCGGCTTCAGCTGCAGGAGCACCGACAATACCGTTATAAGACTGGCCTTCAAGAACGGTTGCAATATTCCTGGTTTCTTCAAAGGCATTAAAGAACTTATATAAATCCTTCTTCGCCGAGAAAGAATGGGCGTCCTGGACGGCACCCTGTCTACCCCAGGTTTTATTTGTGATGTTATCAGGAGCAATAACGAAAGACTGCCCCCAGGCACGAACACGGACGCCGCGAAGGAGAAATAAATCTTGCTCGGTGGACGTCAGCGATTGCCATTCAGCAAGAGTGAAGAAGAACTTGCGATTGTCACGTTTGCGGTTTGCCGCCAGTGTGACATCAAGGAGACCGGCAGCCCACCTGACAAGATCGGGAAACTGAGAGGCCCTTGCGCCCTCGGTCAGATTAAAACCGAGGGTGTTCAGGGCTTCCACTTGCGCTCTTTTGTTCATGCGAAGGAGCGTGACGCTTTGTTCGTTAGAAGCCATTAGAGGAGATTAAAGTGTGATTATTTCGTGGATATCGCGATCGGCTTCTGCGTGTCGAGCCAAAGCTTCGGCAGCAGTTTCGCCGTTGTAGTAGAGTATATGTTCCGACACATTATCGAGTGTGACGGTATCAACCTCCGGCGCGCCCGACCATGTTGCCGCGTTGACTTCGTCCATCGCATTTGTGAATGCCTCGACGACAAGTTCAACAGAGAAACCATCGGGGTTAATTCCAGCGATGATAATGTCAAGCTCGTTAGACTCCGGCAATTTCGTCATGTGGTATGTGCCGAGAATTTCGGGTTTTCCGGACTTGTCGTTGTCACCATGAACACCAAGATTTATCAGGCGGATAAGTTCCTCACCAGAACCACTAAGAGAACCACCGGTAACTCGAATGTACTGAAGTACATTTTGGGGAGTTGCCGTTATAGCGTCAAGAATCTGCATAGGATTGAGGTGTGTGCAGTCGGTGATGTTTACAGACTGAATGTTGGCATATCCGTCAATCAGGAGGTTGGCGTTAGTCAGGTTGGGGAAACGGTCAAATTCGAGCCGCACGGTGGTGCCCGGCAAATGAATTTTCTTCACACTTGAGCCTGCGGGCAGATTGAGACCGGTTATAGATGAACCCTGAGCCTCGATTTCCTCAATAGATGAGCAACCGAGTAAATTGAGTGAAGAAGACAGAGTTGGAATGTTACACACGTTGATGTACGTCATCAGCGGGTGATTTCCTAAAGTCAGAGTAGCGAGTTTGCCCCGGTAGCCTTCAGTCTTGTTGCCTACAACAAGGCGCGTAAGCATGCGAGCTTGCGCGATATCACAAGTTGTAGGATAGAGCGCTGAAATGTCGCCGATGTCAGAAATGCGGTCCGCCTGGTGAATATATGTCTCGGTGTCGTTGGGTATAGCGCCATTCGGGGCAAAGAATGAAACAGTTTCCCCTGCAAGAACACGCACTGGATCCCAACCAGCGTTTGCAGCAAATCGGAATGCAAAATACCAGTCCTGAGCCGCTGTGAGATCGACCTGAATCTTTGCCGGAACAGTCGATTCTCCTGCGGTGTTTACGCGGAGGTAAATTCGAGATTCACGGAAAGATCCGGCGCCCCATTTGGCGTTTTGGTACTGAAAACGCTCGTACATGGCCCATTTACGGTGTTCCTCACGAGAGCCTTGCGCCATGTCAAGATAGTTGTTCACGGCACCAGTGCCATCTTCTGATTCCTTGCCGAATGAGTCGATATACTTGTATTTCGAGTCTGCGTTATAGACAGCCTCAGGCCACTGATCGCTCTGACGCTTGTTGAACCAGAATAAGGCCCGGTCATAGGTAAATCCGGCAGCTACCATGTCGTTATACAGTGCACGCTGCTCTGACATGAGGCTACGTTCAATGTGATTCCACAGAGTAGACGATTCGCCATTGAACACATATTTGCCAAGACTATCTGTCGAATGCGGCTCTACATACGGAATGAACATTATACGGCCCTCATTATTGATAAGCCAGATAGTATCGTTATCATAAAAAATTATGTAAACGAGACCATCAATGATTGCCCACATCATATTTTTCGCACCTTGGTCGGCAGCCACGAAGCCCTGACGGATTATATCATAAGCGAGAGCCATTCGCTTATTGAAATAATTATCAATCTGACCGGCAAACAAAGCGGCTTTTGCGTTTTTCTCTGCCTCTGTCAGATTCGGATCTGTAATAGCAAGAGAAGCGAGCCAGTCGGTGACACGTTTAAGCTGTTCAGGAAATTTGCCCCGTACATACTGTTTGTTTAGGTCGTCAGAATCAGGATAACGAGGTTCGAAGGCCCCTGTCCAATAGGGAGCAAACTTGCCGTCTACGTCCGATTTCATCCAAGCTTCCTTCACCCAAGAACCAAAGCCGGAACGCACTTGTGTCGTGAAGTCGGATACATGGAACAAGCACATAGGGTGTCCGTTGTTAAGGAACTCCCAGCACTCAACATTGTTCTCCACAAACTCTCCGGACTCGACCTTTGCAAGAATACCCTGGGCGCGAGTGCATGAGCTTCCATCATTCTTGACCCACGAGCGAAGATGTGCGTTCCAACGCCACATTTCGCCCCTATCCACCCATGCAGCGGCAGTTTCTTCATATTCGACGAGATGGTTGGTCAGAGCGTCCTCCGGCCCATTTTCAATAAGATAGAATGATATATCCTCGTCAAGAGCGGCGGCCAAAGCGTCTGTATTCCCTTGCAAAGTAGACAGCGGGCCTTCCCACACGAGGTAATCGCCGCGGTTAATCATGCCCGCATTAAAGCCCTTGATATCCTGGAATCCAAATGTCTCATGTGTAGATTTATCGTTGTTGAAATTATACTTACCGACAAAACGCACAGGAGCCGTTTCGCTTTCCTGATGGAACATCAAGCATGGGAATCCATAGATTGTAGTGCGCACGGTATTATCAATCTCCTGCATGGGGGTGATAATACCGGCAGCTTTTAGTATTTCATCAATCATATTTGCGGCCCCGGTGTTATGCGTACCCGATGACTCAGCAAAATCAGCTTTGAAACAGAATGTCTTGACAGCCTTCTGAGGAATTTCGTTTCCGTATATATCATAAGCTCTAAGGGCGAATTTAGATTCCTCTGTGCCACGGTTCAACATCTGGAACTTACCTTTGGCCTTAACCTTGAAGTTCTTGATCACATAGTACTGAGAAGATGTACCCTGGACATCAATCTCAACTAATACAGAGAAATTGTCCTCCGGGTGCCTCGGATCTTCAAAGACAAGGAGTCCGATTTTTTTATCGCCTTTGAATTTCGGTAGCTCACCAATGTATCTCACACAGGGGTATAATCTGACGGCCTTTTCATAAGAGAGAGTGTCATCGGCTGACTCCTCGTTGAAAATGTCGTTAGCGGCGAGCTTGGCGAACATCACCTCTGTATTATCCATATCGGCGATGTAATTGTTGAGCATTTGCCGGAAAGACAAGGCGATTTCATAGGCACGTATATTGTAGACATTCAGTTCGCATGAGGCATTGCCAAGAGTAATGCCCGCAGCTGGATTCTGAACAAAATAGTCATTGGTATCGTATTGAATGACACCACTATGTTTGCCGTTAATGAACAAGTGCATGAAACGGTTCGTGCCGGATACCGACTCGATGACAAATCCGATACGGATTCGTTCGTCCTGTTTGAACTTAGAGCCGACAGTCTGACGAAGAGCTGATGAGATATAGGCTTCCTGAGCCTTTATCTCAAATCCGACATTACCAGACAGACATGACACGATGGAGGCAGAGGTATCAAAGCAGTTGGAGACCGAAAATTCAAGTTCAATCGTCTTGCCGGTTGCTTTCGCGTCCACAGAGAAAGGCATGAATGGAATAAAGCAAGAGGCACCCTTTTCCAGATGTAACGCAGTAATACCTAAGCTATCCTTTTTCCAGCCAGACTGTGCGTCAAAATTGCAGTTTGAAAACACAGCGGCTGTATGGACCCCACTTTCGGAAGTAAACGACCAGTCATCGCGGTTCTCAGCGTCATTAGAACGGCCGGACGATGTCAGATATAGAGAAAGGGCGTCTGTCTCGGCCTCAATCTGAGTATGAGCCGGAGTAACGTTCACAGTAACGGAGTTCTCTGTCAAGAGGTGTGAATTCTGCACCTTGAAAGTGAATGTCAGATCTCCGTACTGTTTTACGCGATGAGAGAACGTATGTAGAGAGCGGTCAACGCGCTGTCGCTCGACGAGTTCATCACCGAGATATATTTCCACGATAGCGCCCTGGGTGTTTTCCGGATCATAAACCGCAAATGGGATTTCAATAGTGGAATATTGAGAGGCTGTGGCCGGACGCGACAACGCGATCAGCGGCTTGTAGCTGTCACGGTTGATAACCATGACATCGAACGAGATGTCATCAGTCTGCAAAGGTTCATCAGCACCAATATCACGTGTTGCGCGCATGTTTATAGTGCGAACAGAGTGATACATGCCGGTAGTCTGAATTGTTTTTACTGAAGTAGCTCCTGATGTCGAAACTGTTTCAGTTCCAGCATCGCTGCCATCGACTTCAAACGACACTTTTTTCTCGCCAGATCCGTTGACGATATAACGAATTTGGAATGGCGAGCCAATTATGTTAGCAGTAGAGATGTCATAAAGAGAGCGTAAAGAAAGAGCTGCTGCCGTTATCTTGACATTGGCTGACTGAGAAATGAGACCGTCATCGGAAGTTATACGGACTCGTACCGTATTGAGTCCGGACTGGAGCCAAAGGCCTACATCGAAAGAGTTGTAGCCCTGAGTAACGATTTTGCGGTCAACGACTGCTCCGCCGACAATCAGCTCAGCTGTACCGCCATACTGAGTATCAACATTATTGTTGATGTTGTAATGGCGCCAAAGATATTCGATTGAGTAATCGCTACCTTCGCGGATCGTAACGTTCAGAGCGGACTGGATTGTGATTTCAATCGCAGTTGGATTCGTCGAGCCTCCATCTCCGCCTCCAGGTATATTCACTGACTCGATAATGTTGTCATCACCATCAAAGAAGTGCAACATGCGAGTGACAGGGTCAAAAGAGTGCTTCTTAGAGATAGTGGATTCAACATCGGCAATAGCGGCAACGACAGCTTTGTTTGCTACCGGGTTGTCAGATTCAGAGTTGAGCGATTGGTCGACATCGACATTGAAAGAGAGATCAACATTCCCTTCGCGGTCAGGATCAGGCGGCACAGCACCGTTAATAGAAACCGTTCGGACCTCCTGGCGCCAGAATTGGTCGAGATCCCAGTCGCTGACGAGTGTACCTGTAAATTGCCAAGTCTGCCACTTACCAGCGGCATACATAAAAGTTATTTTTCGGCCACCGGTTCTGAGAGCTTCAGGCACTTTGCCCGCTGCGGCACCTCGGTTAGTAGCGTTCCAATCCTGGGTGATTTCATGGATATTTATAACATTGCCGGTAGCCGAGCCACTGGTTATTTCTTCCCATGAGTCGACATCTTGCATATCGCTATCAGCGTCTTGCCCGATATAGCGAACTTCTTTCCACCCGTCAGAGGAAAGATAGTGAACAATACAGCCGAATGGAATTAGACGCGATATATTGCTTACGTTAGAGTCAATCCAATCAGTAAAATCAACAAACTGAATGGCTCGACGAAGCTCCATGAGAGCATTTGCGTTGATATGGGCATGACCGTTTATGGAGAATAAAGCTTGAGAGTAATTTTCATTGAGTTTGTCAAAATCATCTCTCAGCTGTTTGCCTTTGGCTCCGGAATATGCCGTCTGCTCGGTTTCACCGAGAGAGAGAAATGTTCCTGGCAACTGATTTGAAGGAACGAGTCCAGAATTGTCAAGAGAGGCAATGCCGTTGGGCTGCCCAATAAGTTTTTCGACATCAGACACACGAGAGAGTGCGCGATCGGCTCGCGTAACTGCTATGTCGGCGTTACCTTGCGCATTTGCGGCCATTGTCATTGCGTCAGAAGCAGTCGAAAGAGCCTCGTCCGCGGAAGATTTGGCATTGGAGGCTGTCTGTATGGCAGCCGAAGTCTGGTTAAGGGCAGAGAGAGCGTTGGCCAGAGCTGAGTTCGCGGAGGTTTCAGCATTGCCGGCTTTAGTCAATGCGGACTGTGCTTTTTGTAGCGCAGTTCTGGAATTAGATAAAGCAGTTTGGACGTCAGCACTCATGCCGGTCATATCGATGGCCTTCATCAGAACAATGAAGTCATCGAGCAATGCCCCAAGGTAGGCAGGCGTGATGGAATTCTGAGCTACCTTAGCCTTGAGATCATTGACTTTGATTTGGAGAGAGGAGAAATCAGACATAATATGAGGAGTTCTTAGCCCAGGCAAAAAGCCCAGGCGATGAATGACACAAATTTAGATGGAGAAAACAGAGGATTAAAAGACAATCAGCGCGTGTAACCCATACGCTTGTAATGCCCGGAGCTATATCGCAGGTTATCCGAATCCAGAGCAGCACAGAACATTGATTTGAACTCGTCGCCCAATGATTCGGCCATAAAATCGCGAAGATTCATCACTGATGAGTAATATTTCAGAGAGAACCACGGTCGACGTTCACGTTTCCGACCATGTTCCTCGATGTATTCCTTATTGTGTTCATAATCACCATGGCGAAGCTCTCGGCCAACACCAAGGTCTTGCCAAAGGCCATATTCGAGAAAGTTCTGCGACAGTGTGATGTCATAAAACCGACCATCGGCCTTGACTGGCAATTCCAACGGCGAACGCCAAAGCGCTCCGGTGTCAAATACTTTTAGTTTGTAGATACGCTCGGCCCAAATGTCGATCATGGTCTTATTCCATGCCTCGATAAATTTTTGCCGGGCGTCTATTGCGTCAATTCTTGGGTCAGCCATTCGTCGGGGTTATAAGAGAGGTCAGTGTATGTGTCGAGCGCAATCTGGAAATATGCACATGCACAGCCGGTGAAGAAATATCGGTCAATCTCAGAAAAGGAGATTCGAGGGTCGATGAAAATGTCGTTTTCTTCGAGCTTCGTTTTCTCCTGGATCAATACCGACATAAACTGTCTGAACAGCTCGCGCATGTTATCCATACATTGCTCGCGAGCCATCATGTCATCGACAGCATGGCGTTTGGCGAGAAATACCGTCTTGACTCTGCGAGTGTGCGGTGTGTTCTCGATGTCGAGACCACCCTGCGATGTATCGCTGACGGCGACAAAGGCCGATGTCGAGCCCATTGTACCGAGAGCGCCGTGAAATCCTTCAAGAGAAGATACGCGGGCAAAACGATATCCGTGTGTTTTGGCAAACACGTTCAAGCCGGTCAGCCTTTCAAAAAAGGCCGCGGCATTCCAATTGAAATTTACGTAATTCATTTTGCCGGGTATTTTTTACGGATTTCATCATATTCGCGGGCCTGCGCGTCAAGTTCAGTAAGTGCCCGCATAGCGTCCAGAGAAAGGATTTCGCGTTCCTTGGTAATGTCGCCCTTTGTGAGCGCCCTGATCTGCGCGTCAATGTTACGCCTCAATTCATCATAGGACGGAGGTTCAGACTCACTGTCGCCGCCGACTTTCTTGAAAAAATTGGGGAACAGAGCCGAGACAAGGTTCTTGACACCGGCCCACCAATAGAAGATTCCAAGAGTTTCGGCTGCTGTCATTTTGATCCCCTCCTTATTGTAGAGTATTTCGGCCATTTGACGGAGCAGAGCGTCATCGGGGCAAACCTGATATCGCTGCCACTGGGTCTCGCAAGCGAGCCAGGCGTCGAATGAGAGGCCGGAGGAGATATCGGCAGGAATAGCCTCGGCACCGTCAACGACATCAAGCCGGACCGGTTCAAGCGGCAGCTCCTTAGTCCAAGACAAATGAGTCAGAGCAGCTGCCACTGTTTCGGCAGACAGCATAAATTCCATGTCGCCGGACTTTACGAGATAGCCTGAATCATACGGGCAGATGACAGTCAGGCCGGACCACTTGAAAAAGCACAATGTCTGAACCTGTGCGGAAGTCTGAGCCGCATAGTCCTCCTGAGAGCGGTAACTGACATTCTTGTTGCCGAAATTAACAGCAACCATAGCAGATAGAAGGAAACGGAGTTGATCCTGAGATAACTCCGACCAACTCTTAGGGACAGAAACATTAACGACAGTAGCCATCAGAAGAAGAAACCGCCCTGGACGGTGTTTTTGAAAGGTTCAACTTTGAATTTTTCGCCCATTTCAGCCTTCCACATTTCGTGCAGCTGCGGCCAATATTGCAACTCGCGGAGAATAGGCTGAACGAGGTGCCACACTTCGTGCTCGTCAGGACATTTGGCTTTTTGGTCGCGAGAATGGAAAGCAATATAACGTAACTCGGCCCAGCGGATCAGATCGCACAAAATCAAAGTGTGGTCTTCAGATGGCATGCAGTACCTCGCATTGCGAAGGAGCTGCATTACGTTCCTACCAAGATAATTTTGCGACAGCTCCGTTTCAAAACGAAGCGCGCTGTCACGCATAACGCGATAAGTAGTGAGCAAATCTTTATCTCGTTTGTTTGCCATAGCGTCATCGAGACCATACATGAACGTACCGAGCCAGTATTGTCCCATCGGAGTAGAGCGCCAGTCTGCCGTTTTGAGTAGGTTAATGACGAATGGGAGCATATTTGCTTCTACCATAGAAAGCAACGACGCAATAAGACGCTCGACACGTTCCTTTGACGCCGGGGCACGCCCATCGGTATTGATAACAGCAAAACCTGCGGGGCTGAGAGTGATATCAAGCGATGGCACAGCCTCGACAAAAGCTTTATAAACGATGATTTTCTTAGCAAGCGGCAGATGTCCATCAGGGAGAGAGAACCCCTCGCCGATAAAGTTATCGGTGAGCCATGCCGTTGCAGTTTCAATCCATGGAGCGAGTTTGTCGGCGAGCAGAACCTCACCCTCTACCTCATGGATAACATTAGGAATAAGAGAGCGCAGCTCATCATTAGTCATTGTCAGATTCATTGCTGTTTGTTTTAGAGGTCGTTACTTCTTTAGCGTCAGAATGTTCGTCCAAAGTGGTAAGCTGGATAAACGGGCAGTCAACGTGAACCCCTTTCCACTGATTGAATTTTATAATTATTTCATGGACGAGGAAGAGAATATCGTGATAAGGCTTTTGCAACGCTTGGGCGATAGTGTAAAGCTCACGTTTATCAGATCCGGAGTTGTTGGTCTGAGCTTTGCCCGGAACCGAGCCGACGAGGTTAGAGTGAACGCGCATGGTAAAGCACATCATATTCACTGCCTCGGCAATATCGCTTTCCCAGTCGCCGCCCTCCTTGGTTTTGCTATCAATGGAGGTCACGGTGATGTCAGCGGTCTCACCCTTACCATCAAGAGAAATGCTTTTGGGAGTAAACAAAACCGAGCCGGAATTCTCTACGTTGGTGAGGAACTCCAGCATTTCCTGTTTCTTTTCATTCATCAGTGCTTCCTGTTTCTTCTGATCAACAATGTGCTGATTAGCAAAAAGATTATCCCAGTATCGAGGAGAAACTTCAATCACATATTTGATTGGAGCGGCGTTTTTGAGCTTCGACATCTTTGCCTCTCCGATGAGGCGTTTGATGTTGTACCAACTACCCTTGAACAAGGCTGCATAGTGTGGAATAGGATAGTACATAGAATCAACGCCAGGAAATCGCGACAGGATAGCAAATTTGCGAGTTTTGGTTTTACGGGATCCGGCGCCATTTTTACGTGTAGCTCTAAGCCCCATGCGCTGCTGAAGGTCTTTCCACGGAGATCGCGGGTCAAGCAATTCGATTTCTTCGACTTTGTCCGACTGTGCGAGATTTCGGAAAGGAGCGAACAAAACCTTGGTAATCCTGCCAGTAGTTTTGTCCGCAGGGCAGAAACGACAGTAGCAAGCAGGCTTACGGTGTAGCTCTACAATTTTGTCGCCATCGTCGTTAAGGATTATGACCGAGATAGAGAAATTGAAATGCTTGAAATCCTGACACACGCCGAGGAAATAGTCAGGCATTGGATTATCGAGAAGAAAATCCTCGACCTCAGATTTTACAGCCGAAGACGCGTCTTTGGTACAATATTTAAGGCCGCTACCATAACAGACTTCGGCATTGAATATCTGACACGTCGAGAGTGTTTCATCTTTCTCGATCAAATCGAGAAGATTGTACGGTAACATATCGTCCGCCCCCCATGTAACATATTCGATTCCATCATGGGTTTTGGTGATGTTAAGATCACTGGACTCACGAAATACGGTGGTTGTTTTCGTGACGATAGCCGCCCGAACATTGGTTTGCGGAACATTATGAACGGAGAATGTATCGAAAAAATTCCCCGGAGAATAATGTTCTTGTTTCGGTTTCTGTTTATTTGCTTTTTTCATTGGAGAGAGAGATTGAATTAGAGAAATACGTCAAAATCATCAATGCCGACAATACAGACGTCATGAATAGTCCTGATTTCACCAGATCGCACGAATTTAATCGACCTCGTGCCTTTATAGCGGTCATAGCTGAGTGATATGACATCCTGCCACTCCATCAGTTTACCTTTGACCGTGACGACGTGCAAAGAAACACGTTGACCATTGTTGAGCATAGCGAGAGCTTGAGAAATATGTATGGCCTTTTTCATTGCGATAGATGATTTTTAACGGTGTAATATGACTGTGTCGGTTTCATGCGAACTCTGCTGTAAATTCATGTGAGAAGATATGCGTGCGCGAAGGCATGAGAGCACCCATGTCATCAGCAATAAGCATAGGGCGCTCACCAACGAAACGGAAGGTAAATTTTATCGATGAGAGCGATTCATCGTCGTTGTCAACCTCGATCGAGTGGTCGGTTATTATGATATCGTAATCAAAGGCGGAGGCGCACAACTGAACATCATGCGAGCCTATGAGCTGTTCTATTTCGCGGATCTGTTCATCGGTGAGTGGGCCTGTCTGCATTTCATAGGTGCGTTCGACGGTCTGATTATACTGTTTCGCAATACCAGAGCATATCGCGGTTTCCCTATCAAATTTGGTTTTACGTGTAACTACACCAACAACATCAATAAATTCGTATGCGTTGAACATGTTTCGGAATCCGAAAGTGAGGAAAAACGGGTGTTCAACGACATAGAAAATCTTTTGCATGGAGGCATAGGAAATGGCAAAATATGCGACTTTCACCAAGTCCGCACCCGTCTCCTCGTCTGTCTGATTGAGGGCATAGCGTATAATCTCATTGACAGTGAATGAAACATGATTTGAGTGACTATTTCTCGTAAAAATCCGCTCAACAGAGGCGGTGTTGCCTTCTGAATCGAGACCCACGACTTGAACCCGATACTCGTTAGAGCCATTGTACCAGTGAGCAAGAGATATTGCAGAGTTGCGATGTACGATAGATTCGCCGGACGCACACAGGAAACACTGGGTATAATCAAAGTCCGGGTCAAGGCTATATTCACAGTATAGGGCGGTAAATTCAGCGACAGTTCCGTCAATGCGAATTTCCATCATATCCCAGAGTCTCCTCTTGGCGCGAAACCGTTCCTCGATAAGCGATCCGACATCAGATAGCTCGACCACTCCATTATGCGAATAGAGCGTTGTGGAAAAAAAGCGATCAATCTCGCCTTCCGGGTCGCGAATAACCTCGACCAACACCTTTGCCTTATCGGTTCTTGCCTTTAACGAGTATAGAGCCGATGTAAGTATTGGAAAATTTTGAGGAGGAGGGTTTATTATTGTAGTTTCCATAACACAAAATTAGACAGTGTCGAACATGCTTTAAAAGACAAACGGCGAGCGGTCGCCCCGAAGGCAGCTCGCCTCATGAATGAGGCGAGCACCTTGTCAGGCTGTTTTGGCGCGTTTAGCCTTTGTGACCTTAGGCTCTTCAAGTTGTTCGCATATTGCTACACGATGTCCGGCTCTTACTAATTTAGGGAGGTATGAGTCGAGCGCATGGTGTGGAAAGCCTGCGAGATGTATTTTTTTTGCCTTGCCATTTGCTCGCGTGGTTAGAGTGATACCGAGAACCTCCGATGCTGTCTGAGCATCCTCGGCAAAACACTCGTAAAAATCGCCGCAACGAAAGAGCAACACGGCATCGGGGTGTTTTTTCTTCATTTCCTCATATTGCTTTATGAGAGGAGTAGCGGAAACTGCTTTGACCGTTTTAACGGCTTCGGCTTCCTCCTTAGCTTTCGCCTCTGCTTCGGCTTTTTCCTTTGCCTCCTGCTCGGCACGCTCTTTCGCTTCTGCCTCTTGGCGAGCCTTAGCGCGAGTGCTGACAGCCCCTGTCCGCTTAATTTCCCAAAGAATGAGGTCAAGAGCACGGCGGGCGATGATAATGCCATGACGCTTTTTGAGCAGAAATGCGTAATTAAGGGCATTTGCGGCATTGGTAAATTTGACAGATTCGGTGGTGTTGTGTTCTGCCATGTGATAGATTCCTACCGATAGACGGCCAGAGATATAATTGGCGTCAATGAATGACGGAACGATGAAGTTGTTAGGGTTGACGGTAGTGTTAGCTGCTGTGTTCATAATTCTTTTGATTTAATATGTTATTGATATTGTTGTGTTATTAGAGATTGAAGACACGGAAAAATGCGTTTGCGACTTCGACTTCAAAATGCGCTGTGCCATTATTTGACATACGACCATTTATCGGATTGGAGGAGAGGTGAGCAGCTTTTACAACCTCTTGGGGTTTGTTGATTTCAGGCTGCTGTGAGCCGGATGGCTGTACTTTATTCTTGATTTTCTGTTCCATTTTTCGTCCTTGTTATCGAGTTTGATTTAGCTTTTACATTGCAAGAAGAGGGTGGACGAAAGCACCAGAGGCAAATTTTTGGAGGGAAATACACTGCCGCAGGGAGGAAGATTTTCAGCCAAAGCACAGCCTAATTTGCATGGTGCGTGTCAGCCCTAACTTCGCGATGTGAATAGCGTTCAAATCAAATTCGAGGACATGGGCATTCAGAAAAATGGACGGAAAATCTCAGACAATGAACAGCAATCAGGAGCATTGTCGCCGGTGCTTGCAGAAATCAACGAATACCGAGAGGCAAAGAGTCAGGGATAGAAACCACAGGCCGAGACCTAAGGCTCGGTGCGCAGCATGATAGCCCGGCCCGCAGGGAGACTCCAAGAAAAAAACAAAAGGTCGCCCCCGGAATAACCGAGAACGACCTGTGGAGAGAGATCGAGAGAGGAGAATGAGTTAACCGTCAATGGCCAGGAGATAAGCCATGAGCCAAGGGCCCCAAGATGTAATTACACTGCCGGCCATAGTCCAGAGGATATCCCAAATGCAGATGTGGTTGCCGGGAAGTTTACGCTTACGGTAGAACTCCCAGCATACAGCCACGATCAACACCGCCGAGAGCGTCACAGCCACAGTAAACCAAGGCATGTGTGGAGGGATATGAGCGACGCAGAGTCCCACAATAAGGGCAATGATAGCACCCATGAGTAAATGGAGGATTTTATCAGAGCCAAATTTGTCTTTGCAAAGTGTCATTTTCGTGATTTGATCAGGAGGATTAGAGTAATTATAATGATTGCCGATAGAATCGAGAAGAAGATCACCCAGTCGGCTGGTCGGAGAAAGTCATTGTCGGTCCGGGTGTCTGTTTCAATATCGGTAGCGGATTGAGCCGAAAGATTTTCAGTCTTTTGCTCATCAACCGAGGCCTGTTCATGTGTGGCCTGTTCAGTTGATTCCTTTGCCTTAGCGTTCTCGATGGTTATTGCCTTAGGGGCAGCACGAGAGTCCGGGTGAATCGAGTCGGGCGGGAAAAACTCGACCTTAATTCCAGACATTTCAACCTCACGCAATGTTGAGAGGAGAGAGAGGATATCAACGGAAGCGTGGGTGTCAAGGCCCCCGTTAATTTCGAGGGCGCCAGTATTGGAGTAGTCCGTGACAGACTGTCGGGAGGAGCGGCACGAGTAGATCGTCGACAGGAGAATGATTGATAGTATGATTATAAATCGCATAGTTTGAAGGAGGGGCATGCCTTGTTTGCAAATTCGTAATGACAGTGAACGGTGGCTCCAGGATACTTTTTCTGAAGGGATTCCACAAGCTCGCGGAGAGCTTTCTTCTGTGCCGGTGTCCGGGTGTCTTTCGGCTCATGGCTACCGTCAGCAACTTCACCACCAACATAGCTAATACCAATCGAGCATGTATTCTGTCCTTTACAGTGAGCGCCGACAACTGACTCCGGGCGTCCTATATGGATTGATCCGTCGCGGTAAATTACATAGTGATAACCGATGTCCGAAAAACCACGGGCAAGGTGCCCCTCTCTAATCTGTTCGATAGAATAATCACGCCCTTCGGGTGTGGCTGTGCAGTGAAGAATAATCTTAGTTATTGTTCGGTGGCATGGATTAACTCCAAGGGCCTCCCAAGTTTTCGGCCCGACAATGCCGTCATCGACGAGTGCTCTGTCAGACTGAAAAGCTTTTACAGCTTCCTCGGTAATAGGCCCGAAAATGCCATCTACATGTAGGGCGAGACTCGCCTGCAGAACGCAGACGTCCTGTCCGCGACTGCCTAATTTCAGAGTTTGCATTATACAGGAAGATTGAGCCGACGCATACGAGCTTCGAGAATGGTGTCGAGGCTCGACATGAGTTCGAGCTGTTTCAGAATTAACGACTGGTCTTCAGGGGCGAGCCGACTGAAACGACTTTGATCATCGCAGAAAGCGCGAAGATTCTTTACATGTTGTGCATTGCTTCGATGTTGTTTTGCAAGGCGAATTTCAAATGGTTTCATCGTCGGAATGTTTTTTAATGTTGATGTTCATCAGAGAACCGGCTACTGCGATAATCTTGGCGAACAGAATTAGAGTCACATTACTCAGTTCTCCAACAGGAGGACTGAAGAAATCATATAGGATAAGAGAGATTGCCACAATAATGAGGATAATGCCGAGAATGTGGCGATGAGCCTGGATAGTTGATTTTTTCATTGCGGAGAGATGATTGATTACGTTGCAAAGGTACAGACGCACGAATGTACGGTAAAAGACAGGACGAACTACATGACGCCGGAAACATCGACGACAGAACAGCCGAAATACGGAAAATTCTCACACCCGATATAGAGTGTGTCAAACGCGTCTGTTCCATCAGTTCGCAATTCAAGGCGGTCATCTTCTGTTTCTGCGAGTTTTTCGCCGGATTTGTCCTTATGGAACCCATTTCGTCCACGAGTTACACCCGCCGACTGAATAGCGAGTATAAGATCATCGTTATTCTGCCTGTTGAAATATGGGGTGAGACGGTTTTTTCCGGCAAAACCGTGGTTGATAAGGTGGTATTTTTCCTCATGTCTCATGGGGTTGCCGAGGGGGGTAGCCACAACGTGCCAACCCTTTTTGCGGAATTCGTCGATAATAGTGTGTCTGAAATCGACGGAGTTGACCGCATAATTGGAACCCAGGGCAGTTGTGTCATAGTAAAACACCACCGTTTTACATTTATGGTGGGCGTAATACTGGCAGAACTCGGCGACGAGAGCCGGGATTTTACGCTCATATTTGACATAGAACGATTTGAGGATATTAAGCCGACCGAGGCTTTCATCTGGCTGTCCGGCTACAATCCAGTTGATGTTGGCATTGTAGTCCATGCCGATACAGATAGGCCTGTATCTGTCAAGGTCGCGATCGGCACGACAGTCGAGGGCTTCGGGCTGGAAGTCGTAACAGAGATTGTCAAGATACTCGAAATCACTGTCATTATACTTATGATCCTCTTTCATGGAGGAATAGAAACCGTCGCGAGCAATGCCTATTTTTTGGCACATGATCGAGGTCTGAAACGTGAGCGGTGTAAGGTCACGTTTCATATCTCGAAGGTATTGTTCGCCCAGGAGTTCGACATTCTCAACCGAGGAATATTCCCGGTAGTATGTAGCGACAGAGCGGAGCTTATTGATGTAGGCGTCAAGACGGCGAAGATGGCCCCGGAGATAAGAGGGCGGCTCGACGCCCTTTTTTCTCAATTCGAGAATCTTCTGCTTTTGGCGCCATTGCTCATAAACACCGCCCTCGATAGCCCGGATGATTTCCGGATTCATCTTTTTCTCATATTCGAGGAACCATGAGCCTTTCTTACTCTGTGGCATATCCGAAAGGATCAGAACCGCATGATTGAACGAATGGCGAGAAAAATGAGTCTTAATACCACCATTAGCCGGGAATGTTTCCTCATGCAGACGGACTGGATCAATGAACTTGGCTTCGTCGATAAGAAGCCATGACAGTGTTAGCGAGTTGGCGGCGCCAGTGCGATCCTGAGAGAGAATAACGGCCACTGAACCATTATAGAACGAAACAACCTGTTCCCAGTCATGCGGTTCTGTAATCGGTTTGGCAAAAGACTTCGGCGGACGCCGCCCAACAACATAGTGGACCCCTTTCTTAAAGCCCCATCGCTCCCAAGCAGCAAACAGACCGGGAAGAGTGTTCGTCAGGCCGTGTTTAAATGTAGGCACGACAATGCCGCCGGTAGAGCCAGGCATGCGCTGCATCATTTTCAAGGTATAAGGAGCAGCGATCGAGTCGGTTTTGCCGGTACGTCGCCCGGCCACAATAACTGTGGTTCGGGCGCCGATAAGCTGAGCCATCAACTGAGGGCGATTGAAATATGTAGGCTTAGCCTTGGGATTGATTATTTCCATCGGAGAGCGGTGCAAAAAGTTGTTTTTCTTCGAGATCGGCTTCTTCAAACTCCACGTCCACAATGTCACGAAAATCGCGAGACAGCTCCTTAGTGAGCTTGGCAATATGATTGTAGACATCGGGTATAGGTTCAAGACCGAGTACCCGCACATCAAGAGTGGCGCAGAACGGTTGAATGACAATCTCGTCATAGGGCATTGTCATCTCGTCTTCCATGTCAACGCGGTTATACTTGGCATAGGAGGCGGCGACACGTTCCATTGTTTTTGTGTCTTTACGAGCTTTTGCCATTGCATACGTTTCTAAAAACATCTCATTCGCCCGCGCCCTGTGGAAATCACGTGATTTCTGCGAGAGCAGCGGCACGAGCTGATGAATGATGTTGATGTCGGAGTATGCCGTTGACTGTGACACGTCAAAGCGCGACATTATGGCGTCGCGCAACTGGCGATCCTTCATAGAAGGATTTGCCAGCCAATAGTTATACATCTCGCGGAGACGCAGAACGCGCTCGGCGAGAGCAAGCGGATATTTTTCGCGAAGCTCGTCCTCGGCGGCAAACAAATCGACCTTACAAGCCTCAAGCGGAGAGAGAAGATTCGGCATAAAGGAATGATTTTTTTGCGCTATTCGTCGTCTTCCATATCGAGCAAAGCCCGCTCTGACATCTCCAGAGCAGCAGGCGAGCCAACACGGGCGAGCATAGCCATCTGTTTGCGGATTTCAATTTTCTGCGAAAGTTTACCACGAAGGTAAGCTTTACGGGCCGGAGAATCAGCCATAGCGATATCACTCTTGAACTCTTCCTCCGGGAGATCAAGGGTGATGGCTATTTCGGTGGGTGTTATGTAGAGAGCAGCCATTTGTTCAATGGTTGTCAACTGTTCTGCTGAATATATCATGGAATGGCACTGATTGGCGTGTTATTACAAAATTGAGCTGCTGGTGCAGGCTGTCAAACACTGACGAGTCAGTGGTGATAAAACCAGACTCATAACGGTTGCCGCGAGTAAGGTTCTGCGACATTACGACAGCGACTTTCCACTTTTCGTTTGAAACGAGAAGTATTTTCGAGTGGTTGTCGGAGAGGTAGCAGTTCTTGACCGTCTGGGCGATGAACGGCCATAGTTTGAGAGTCTTGTTTGTCGCCTTGAAATCGAGCACGATATCAAGGGAACGTACAAGCCCCTCCTTCTCGATGAAGAATATGCGTCTGAGAAATTCTTCTGATATCGAGAAAGAAGTCATCTGCACGTCAGCCGGGCCTGTCTGAGAGAGCGTCCATTTGAGAATGTCCGCTACTTGGAGGGCATTACTCAAATACGCCTGATAGCCTTTATCGGCAAGAGGCGCGAGAATATCTGTAATAGATGTCGAGCGAATCATCAGAGCAGTCCGGCGGCAGTCATTTTCTCACGGATAGTAACGGTGGGTGAAGCGATCCGGGCATACGTTTCGCGTATGCGGTCGGCCAGAGCGTCATTAGGATTGTCCGGGTCATACTTGCCGAGGAGCAGATGAATAACACGGGCTGCATTTCGCGACTCAGAGCGGGAGTCGGTAACGAGCTGCACGGAGGCCGGCGGAGTTCCTTTGATATAGTGGTCATAACGATTCCAGTTCTCGCGGTACAGAGTATCAAGAGCGATGATTTCCTTAGCCCAGGGGTAACGATCAGAGTCCGGGCAAGAGGAGTTATCCGGCGATATCAACCGCAGGCGTACATGGCATTCGCGCATTTTTCGGAGAATGTCGGCGTTATCGACATACAGCTGCTTGATTTCGTCCGGCAGTTCGTCATGGTCGGCCCGCTTGCCGCGTTGCAGCTCGGTACGATTGGAAGAGTTTTCAGGTTTTTCGAGGCCACGAGCTTTGGCGATAGACTCGACATCGGCCATCATAGAGCGCACCTGCGCGTGTGTGATATCCGCGAGGCGAGCTTTGTAGATTTTATTAAGGTGATATTCTATGGTACCGGCATGACGCGCTATATTGCGAGTGATATTGGCATAGAGAATTTTATTCCTGGTTATCCGGAGGAGGAGATCAGCGCCCTCATGGAGGTCGCGCTGCGATGGCTCTGTTTCAAGCCATATCTTTATTTTAGG
This sequence comes from Duncaniella sp., assembly GCF_029054785.1. Taxonomy (GTDB): domain Bacteria; phylum Bacteroidota; class Bacteroidia; order Bacteroidales; family Muribaculaceae; genus Duncaniella. Next base: position 57,814 of record NZ_JAIDEN010000091.1, on the reverse strand, counting down.
GGTGAGTTCAAGGTCGATCATAATTTATTGTTTATGCCGGCGATAAACAGAGTGTTTTTGCCGTGTTTCAGTAAAAGCTCATGCATACCTTTGAGCGTTGAGCCTGTTGTAACGAAGTCATCAAACACGATGACGTTAGGCTCAACCGGGAGCACATTGAGAGTGAAAACCGCGTTGATACGTTGTCGCGAATTGCAGAAAGCAACATCTTCATAGAAAGGAATCTGCAACTGTCTGTGAATTTGTTCACAAATTAGCGAAGCAAAATTGTGTTCCTTGTGCCGCCGTTTCGGCGAAGTGCATATACACCAGTGTCCGGAGGAAAGCGCAGGGCCGAGGAACTTAACGAGAAAATCCGACACGGCGTCCGCAAAATGCGGAATTTCAGCCGGGTCGGATTTAATCTCGGAGAGCGTTCTACCCATCAACGATTTTTGCCACAACGACAGAAACCATAATCCGGCGCGAGGCGTAATCCTTGGGCGAAAGTCGAAATTACACCTTGCCTCGGTAGATTTATCCCATGCTTTGCGTTCCTGGGTAGCGAAGATGTCACGACCATTGCGAGAAAGATCACCGAGGGCCGGAGAGCCATCAGCCACCTCAAAATCCGCAAGGATAGAGGAAACGTCGGCCAACAGGCCCCCGGTGTTCTTATCAGCGTTTTCAGGGCGCTTCATTGATGATACCGTCCTCTGTCTCTATTGGCCCGGTATAGAAGGGCGTTTCGACCGGATCATCGGCCTCGACAAGAATTGTCGTGCCTGCTGTTCCTGTCGCGCCCTGGCCGTTGTCACGCGAGGGAGACACGAGAGCGCCGTCATATTGTTCACAGCCGATGACACGATATCGGCCTCTCATGTCCTCAACAAGCACGACAATACGTGTGTTGATGAGAGAGGTGGCTGCTGAGGCTGCGTCCTCGTCGATTTTCGGGTGAATGAAGGAGCCAGTCACCTTGAAAGTGCGCGAAGGTTCCTCGCCCTGAGATTCAGATTTGAATTCAGCCTTGCCGGGAAGGTGGTCGAGAGGGCGCCATTTCTCGTTTTCGGCGAGTTTGAACGCCCCCTCATATACCGATGAGGTTGGACGGTCAAAGTCATCTACGGGGATTTTGGGCCAGTCAACCACAATGTTGACTGCGGCAAACCATGCACGACGCTTAATGCCCGGAGTAACGGGCGTACCCTGACAATATTTCATATCGCGCAGGGTGCTGAAACATTTGTTAGTAGCTTCTGCCATGATTCAGATATTATAAGATTAGGCCACGGCGAAATCGACGATACGGAGACGACGAGGGTCGATGGTGCGATACTGGAATCCGAGCCACATGTCGGAGGCCATAGAGAGGTCATAGTGACCGACACGCATGATGTCGACTGAAGTCTGGTCGGCGTCGTTATATGTGCCGTACAGGAGATTGGAAGTCTGAGTGATGATAGCCTTGTCGGTGCCGTCAAGCTCAGGAACAGGAATGATCGTGAGCTTATGGCCGGAGCCCTCGACATAAGGCTGATCATACTGCTTGTTGTAAACGAGACCAGTGTGCGAAAGCAGATAAGACTCGTTGTAGGCGTCTGCGAAAGAGGTAGGACAGAGCATTACGTTGTTTTCGCGGCGGAGGAACTGATTCGACGAGAACACAATCTCCTTTGCGATATCACAGGCGTTGGCGTTGGTGACAGCTTCGCCGACCTTGAAGAGATTGCCTTTGGCAACTGAGATGTTGCCGGCCTCGATTTCCTGGTCTGCGATAGTCAGGAGGCCGTCGCAGAGATCAAGAGTGGTGTCGCCTTCAGGATTTCGCTTGCCGGTGAATGCGCACTGTGCGATGTGCTGGCCGCGAGCTTTCACGAGCTGCGCGAGTACGAGGAAGGTTGTGCCGGCCTTCTTTATTGCTTCGGTGATTACCGGATCATGGTAACCAAGGGGGATATCGAGATAATCGACCGGAGCGAAAGTTTCGATAACGTTGCCGTGATGGGTTTCGATGTCGCGGTAGTCGATGTTGACGGAAGCCTTGGAAACACGGTCGCGCTTGAACGGTGCGAACTGCGAATTGCCAGAGATTTCGCCGAAACGACGCTTGCCACGGAGTTTCTTGACGGGAATGAAGTATTTAAGTACGTCGGCCGCGGCACGAATGGGGAGCTGTCGGAGTACAGGATCCCACTGGATACAGGTGTCCTTATACTGCTGAAGGACCTCGTCGGAGATGACGAATTTTGCAGAATTTTCTGTCATTGTGGAGAGAGATTGAGATTAGAGGATTAGATGAGACCATTGCAGAGAGCGTCGCAGACCTTGTCGATGTCGAGACCGTTGAGAGGGCTTGTATCCTTGGAGGTGTCGATAACGTCCGAGGTATTCGAGGCCGGTTCTTTCACGAGATCAGCGATTTTGGCGTTGAGTTCGTTGATTTTGTTGTCTTTCTCAGTGATTTTTGCATTGAGGTCGTTGACTGTGGCAGAATGATCGGCGACAGCGGATTCAAGAGCGTCGGCCTGTTCTTCGGTAAGCGTGAGCTTACCGTCGGCAACAGTGACCGTGGCGCCCAGAAGGGCAGTAACAGCAGTGAGAGCTTTTGACATTTGAGGAGTTGACTGTGTTGCCTCCGGCACTTTGGCCTCGGCAGCGGGTTTGGAATGTGAAGATGGATTGAATAACTGCGCGAGGCGTTCAAGGAATGAGCCTTTTTTGACATCGACCGGGGGCATGGGAATTCCCTCTTTTGCAAGTGCGTCAGCCACAACATCGGTGATTTCGGGGGCAGCGTCCTCCGGATCATCGGTGATTTCATCGACAAAACCCCATTCGAGAGCTTGCTTGGCGGTCAGCCATGCCCCCTCTTTCATGAGGGTAAGCAGGTCCTCTTTCGGTTTCTTGCACCGCGAGGCATACATGCCGGCGATACAGCCGTCGATGGTTTCGTTGTCCTTTTTGAGTTTTTCGAGGTCGGCTATATGAGCGGCGAGTTCGTCCGCGTTCATGTAATCCCACTCGAAAACCACACTCATGCACTTATGCACGAGGAACAGGGCGTTTGCGTCTATGGAAACGTGCTTAGCCCCCATCGAGGCGATGGTGGCTGCCGAGGCATTCATGCCGACATAGTGGCAATGAACGTTACCATGAAGCTTAAAGAGAGAGGAAATAGAGAGGGCGGTATCGACACGCCCCCCGGTTGAGTCAATCAAGACGCAAACCTCTTTATCCTTGTGCTTGTCAAGAACAGCATTGACCATGTCGGCGGAGAAATTCCAGTCGCCGACATAGCCTTTGAGGTAGAGATTGTAATTTTTAGGCATAGCGGTTGATTGTCTATGCCGCAAAATTACGGGGAGAGGAAAACGTGATAAAAGACTATAAAATCATCACAAAACGCATGGGAGCACTGATTTTTGTGCGACATGGGTGATTTTATAGGAGCGGACCGCGGCGCTGCCTCCCGGCTCGCCAGTTGAGTCCGAATAGTTGATAATAGGTGCACACCCTTCACGTGCACCGATCAGATATTGCTTGCCTGCGGCAGTCGTTACCACGAAGGCAAGTTTTTCGCCTTCGGGTAACGGATTGACAGTGGAAAACTCCAATGTAGAATTTTCCTGGCGTGTGCCATTGACCTTTGAACCTTCCCAACGTAACACAGGCCGACCGACAAATTCGACCGAAACCGCCGGAGCAACAATGGCGACAATGCAGCCACAGATGGAATGCAACATCAGCCCTGACGGAAGATCTTTGCAACGAATGATTTGAATTTTTCTGAGACCGGGAATGGAATAGCGACTCATAGCAGTGTGCGGTTTGGGCGTTTTGGTTGAAATGGACGGAATGTGCGGTTTGGTAATTTTTGATTCTGAAGTCAACGAGATTTAACGTATTTTAACCGTCTTATATTTGACTTTTTTTGCGCAGACGATAATACATCTGACGGATCGCTTCCCAGTTGCGTTCAGAACGGTCAATACCGTGTCGGTCCATAAAGTCATAGACTATATTGGTAATCTGAACGTCATAACTGAAAAGTTCATGCAGCTCGTTAGACATGGTTGCCTGAAACAGACTTTTGCAGGCAGAAATCAGGGCAGTCTGCCCAGTCGGGGAGAGGTAGTTGAACGAGGCCGGATTGATTCCCTTGAAAGTCGGCACCTCCACCGGGAGAAGGCCGGAGGTGTCGCAGGGGCGAGAGCCATGCGGAGGCTTGCGAAGGAGTGATCGCAGAACAGCGCGAGGAGCCGAGCCACGAGGAAACACAACTCTCCCCGACTCAGAATCCCAAAAGTCATGACGAAGCCATTGTTCAAGATATTCGGGCGGATTGATGTAGACGGAGAATTGTGACATGTGATATACTATGGTTTAAGTTAACGGATTATGGGCGCAAAATTAGGAAAAATTCTGCAATCGTTAAAGTTTGCATTCTCAAATAGTTTAATTTGTGCGGGAGTTTCCAATCAGGCAGGCACAAATCTACCGTGCAAGAGTGCGCTTAATTATACATATCAGAATGTCAGGCAATTATGAGCGCACAAAATTCGTGCAAAAAGTACGGTCAGACTGTGCCTCCGGCAGGGGAATTTGTACAAAGGTGCAATCGTGCGCAAAAGTGCGAAAATAGTGCGCCATCTAAACTGCTGATTTGCAAATGTAAACGGCCTATCTGTACGAATGTACTCTTTTTTTCTCTTACAATAGGCGGGAGAAAAAAATAATTATAGAGATTGTTTCACGTGAAACATAAAATATTATAAATCAATTTATTACGACCGATTTTCAAGCATGCAGGCATGGGTGGCGGTCGGACGCCTCCCCCTGCCCCACCGCACCGGGAATAGCCGATGTGCACCTGTGCCGGGGCGCACGACCGCACCCTCATCACCGAAATCCTACCATCGGGGGGCGGGGGGGGCCAAAAGTCGGCCCGTGGAATAGGTGTTACTAACTCGATTGCAGAACGTTTGTTAATCTACTTGACAATGCCTAACTTTGCACTTATAATGGGCGCATAATGCGTATACGCGATACGCAGAAACGTATTATATATAGAGCAGCACCGTCGCCCTGGAAAAGAATACCGACCTCTAAAGGTACCATAAGGTAAAGAAGATATAGAATGGATTGTTTGAAATGCCACAAGCAATCAAAGCGGCACACCGTTGTGAAACGATGTGCCGCTTGCTTTGAAAGAAATGTTTATTCGCTCCGGCGCTGCAGTAGCCAACCGACTTTGCCGTCATAGATGATTGTACGATATCCGAGATATATCATAGCCTCGGCAACGTCGTTCAGCCCCATATCGACCATGTCGGCCAGATCGAGGATTATTTCCTGAGAGGTCATAATCCGAAAGTTCCGGCGGTCATCAGGATTATATCCTCTTGATGGGCGGTACTGAGTGTTGATGAAGCCCTCGATTACGCCGAGGAATTTGGGCTTGTTTGAATCGGGCGCCATGCCCGGATCTTTGCTGTTGTCTTCTGTGGTCATAGGAATGGATTTTTGATGTTATTATGGGCGATGAAGTCATCAATAGCGTTGCGGAGAATAAATAAATCTCCCGGTTCGTCGAGAACGACAAAACCATTGGAATATTTACCGGCTTTAACATCGATGATGATATTGGCGATGTTTACTCCGGATTCACTGTCGGCAATGATGTTAGCCGCAATGTCGATCTCCGGGACTGGAGTGTTTCGGCTCATAACCACCTCCTTTCGTCAGGGCCTCGGCCTCCGGAATGGTGACCGTGCGAGCTACCTTATGATAGAATAAGCGGAAATATGGCTGCTTATCGAAATCGACGCCGTCAGAAACTGGATATGCGGAGATTTGGCCGTATTCTCCGGAGCGGGCAATAACATGATCGACGAAAGTTGCGCGTCCACGAGTAATCTTACTATCGACAATTCGTGCTTGCTCCTGCATGGCGATAGCTATTTTGATAGGAGCGTCATCGCCATGCACAAGCACATTCTCAAAGCGCTTTGCCATCTCTTGAAAGAATTTGCCTTTGGCAGACTTTCCCGAAATCGAGAATGTCTGCACGGTATCGAAGAAGAACATCATGCCTCGCCTCCTTCCTCGTCCTCGATGGGGTGGACGATTGCATTGAAAACGGTAGTAACACAGACCGGGCACACTTTACCGCGTTCAGCAAGATAGTCGGCCAGTTCAGCGGTGGAGAGTCCGGATTTACGGACTCTATTGGCGCAATATTTGACGTTACCATCAGTCAGCTCCCAATCCTCGACGACGCACCGGGCCACAACATTGAGCAGATCTTCCTTAAAACCGTACATTGTGACCTCCTTTCTTGGCTGATTTGATATCGGCGAAGGTGGAACGGATTGTCCACACGATGGCCCAGGGCATGCCGAAAAGGCAATCGGTGCCGACGGCCTCCTGGGCCTCGATAGTGTCGGTGATAGAGATGTTGTGCCACCACATGGCGCAGACGCAGATGACGGCCACGACGGTAGACACTTTGGCCGAGAACAGGGCGCTGACGATACGCCGGGGCGTACAGTTGCACCGCGTCCAACGCCATGCCATCGAGAGGGCGCGGGAGAGGCGGACACTGGCCGGAGTTGAATACCGGGCTCCGATTGCGGGGCCTGTGAGAATCACGAGGGGCGAGGTTGAAGGTTTGCCCGGAACCTTAAAGAGAATGGATTGTTGCATAACTACTGTGAGTATCGCTGTGAATAAAAAAAAGCGGCTGTTACCGTTGCGATACTCACAGTAGTCTACTCCAAAGAGCGCCTAAAATGGGTCGGTAACAGCCGCGTATGGCTTATATGTTCGGGCATAAAAAAAGCCCGCTTTGAGATGTCGAGCATTAACCGCGCTCTGCGGAGACGACTAACGTCTGTGAGTATCGCACTGCAAATTTACGACAATAAACTCACAGTGCCAAATTTTCGGAGAGAATTTTAATTTTGAATAGCACTCAATTTGCCATTTTCAAAGTATAGATAACCACCGTTGTAAACCCATTGCTCATTTACACCATATCTTGTTGTAGTTGTATGAATGGTTTTAGGTTTACCCCACGAATCTATGCACATTTGTTTCGTAAAGCCTATGGCGACCCGTCTATTGGCGATTAGAGAGCCGTTACGCTTACCGTACTTTTTTATCATAGCAGACTCTCTTGCTGCATAGTCGGCTTTGCGTTTTGTTTCCTTTGCAGCTCGAACTTCTAAATCCTCTATGTAAAGGTGGCTATGTTCTAATACCGTCCAACAAATCTCACCTTCTGAAGATCTAAACACTAATGCAACTGGAGTTTCCGTAATTAGCAGCGGATAATTGATAACTCTGCGAACATCAACACATGCCAATGTGTCGTTTTTATTTATGCTATACTTTGCACAATCGAAAGTACGATATAAATATGGTAACGGTTCATCATGTTTCTGTATGAAACGTTTGCCAACAAATTTATCTTTAATATGCAGATAAAAACTGTCAGGCACATTTTCCGTATATTTATTATTATTAAGGCGACCTTTAATCATAAAGGCGTCTATTGTAGAAACTGGAACGTCAGCAAAACATATGGTATTGCATATGCAATAAAACATGATTGGTATTATATGTTTCATGCCCGCAAATTTACAACAAAAAGGTAACACAGGCAAACCGCGCTTAGAGGTGTACTCAGTCATTCTAAGAAAAAATAACCAAAAGTGAATTTTTTGCTTGAAAACTTTGTTAATTCACAAAAGTGTATTATCTTTGCAGTGTCAAACCAAAAGAGTTAATTAACATTATGGACAAACAAGCACTTTTACAGTACTGGGCCGGAGAGTTAATCGCGGTCAAAATGGAGCTTGAAAAAATCGCCTTTCTCTTGCAGTCAGGCGTCAAGCCTACAAGAGAGATTGAACGACATCTCGACAGCATGCTCGACAGAAAGAAACATCTGGAAATGTTGATCGAGGAAGTTCGCAAACAGAAGTAAAACCTAGGGAGGGGGGCAACCCCCTTCCTTTAACCAAAACGAAGATGAAAGAACGTATAGAAAAATGGAAACAGATGGAAGCTGCCGGAGATCCTGCCGCAACAGACTATCTGAAAGAGATAACCGCTCAGGCTCAGGCCGAGGGCAAAATTCAGGAAATGAACGAGGCGTTGCAATTCCTCATGGCGTCAGCCGACAAGCACCTCGACAATGTAGAGAGTTCATTGGCTAACTACACAATGCATGAGCGTATGGGAGCATTGACCGAAGTTGTCAATCTCGCCTACATAGCCCGGCACTATTTCGGAAAAACGCGCCAGTGGCTTTATCAGCGCCTTAAGGGGCAGGTGGTAAATGGAAAGCCCGCAGCATTTACGGAATCAGAGGAAGCCACTTTTATAAAGGCACTTCAAGAAATCGGTCTGCAGTTGGCTTCATTCACACAGCGCGTATGACAAAAAAACAAGCGTCCATGACTCTTTTTGTTTGACACGCAAAGCACACAGACGCTTTCTTCCCGACTCCCGGCACGGAGTCGGGTTTTGTTTTATATAAGATCAATCCGAAGACAATGGCTGCTCGAAGAATGTCAGATTGGGATAGTGCTCATAAAACGGGTCGGCAACAGCGTAAAACGAGCAGCCAATCACCAAGGGGGATCCGTCAGGTTCGTCTTCTTCTAATATAACGGGGCGAATGATTCGGCCGGCGAGCAGTTGCTTTGCTATTTTATCACACATCTGATTCACTGCATAAGTCGATTGCCACATTCTTTCCTCCGGAGTACGAACTACCGATAGCCGATGAATACATTGAAATCTCGGCAATGCGGACTCGGAATATTGAAACGGTGGTAACACAGCTCCGGATGGAGAAGAGAACGGAAATGGAACAGTTTTAGCTCCGGTAACGAATCCGCGACGATGGCCCCACATGAAGCCAAGAGCAAGGCCGGCAACGCAGCCAAGTGTAAAAATTAGTAATTCAATCATTTTTTAATAGTTCAGGGTTGTCATGTATATTACCTATAATTACCCCGGTCGAATAATCGATTGCGACGCAGTGAACGTACACATTTAGCGAGTCAGAGGCGGTTGAATCCATTGTAGTTAGAACCCACTCCATACCAACATCGCATTGAGACTCCCATCGAACATATCCAACAAAATCGTGTGGTTCAGGCTTATCTTCCATTACCCATTTATTGGTAGTTCCCTTGAGAACGTCACCCTCGTAAATCTCTTTGCCTTCTTTATCGAGAAGGCCTGTGAATTGACCGACGGTTTCCGGATTAACATCAGCCCACCATGGAGCACCGTCTTCTTTAAACCAGAAAATAGTGTGTTGAGCAGTATCAACCTGAGCATAGTGGCCATAAGCCCACTCACCGTTATCAATGCGCTTACCTCGGAATTTAATCACTCTCATAGTTAGAACAGCGACGGTTGTGGGTTCAGACGCTCGGCCCGGAGCTTGCCGAGGGCTTCCTCGGCTTTCTTGCGACGGCCTTTAGCCTCCTTCTCGTCAGAGATAGCCGAATTGATCTGTTGCAGCAGTTCAATTTCGGCGTTGTTGGTCTCGATGGTGCGCCGCATTGAGCCGGTGAAATGCTCATAAAGCACGTCATAGCACTCGCGACGGTAGCGAGTGACCGCCTCACGAGCTTCCGGGGCGACCTTTCCGGGGTTGATGGTGGCGAGCCAACCGTAGACATCGCGGAGACGAATGCAGTACATCTCGCGCTCCTTTTCATCGGCGGCAACTGAGGTGATAATCGCCCCAGTTGAAGCGAAAAATTCGTCTTCCTGGAGTTTGGCACGTTGAGCTTTTGCGTCAATGCCGATTGCCTCGCAGATTGGTTTGATAGGTACGAAGATTTCTCCGTCACGGTCAACGGTTACGATGTCGACGCCGTTGATTTTTGAGATTAGAATTTGTGGCATTTTAAAATAATTTAAGTTGTCGTTGATACTCTATGAGCCGCTTTTCGGCAGCCTTGTAATAATTATGATCTATTTCTATGCCGAGCATTGGAAACCCCAACTCATAGCAAGCAATTGCCGAACTGCCAGAGCCTAAATGGGTGTCTAAGATAGTCCAACCTTTTTGAGCGAAAGTATTAAGCAGCCAGGCATAAAGGGCGACCGGCTTTTGCGTTGGGTGAATACGTTTCTCATTGAGAGCTTTGTTTCCTTGCATTGTTCGTCCATCGGATACACTTTTGCCCTGAAGCATACCGTTCCACATGAAAGGGAACAGACGGACGGACTCAATGAGATTGGTTGCGGCAATTTCGCAGTCAGAAAAAGATGACGCGCTGTTGCATTTATCCCAAACAATGCGACCATGAGCGAAAATATAGTCAAAATAGTTACACCCCCATACGATGTAATATTTCGCTACACGTTGCAGTTCATCGAAGTATTCAGTGGACGGCACAACCCACTTTTCTGCTATCGGGTAGTCATGCCGGGCAACCCCGATAGTAGAGACCTTGCGGCCATAAAATTGTCGGCGCTCCGGTCCGCTATAATATGGCGGGTCGACTATGGCGAGGTCAAAAGACTGGCTCGCTATACTGGGCAAAATGTCCAGGCAGTCGCCCTCGTGCAATGTGATATGCTGGTACTGTTTCATAACTAATTGAGTAGATAGTAATATTGTCGGAAGGTGGAGCGTAAAAATTCGCGCCTCAGGCGGAGTGTTGCGAGCCGATATTGCACGATCTGAGCGCCGAGTGAATCCGGACACAGTCGGCACAGCTCGCGTTCCTCCTTACTGACAAGGAGGCTACACTTTTTCATTTTTAGCAACTTGGGCCATATGATGAATGGCGGCTCTTGAACCAATTACAAAAGGCTTAATTGCCTGAGGGTGTCCGATGAGGAAGTTCGCAACAGCATTAGCGAGGTCAGGTTCAGAGAATGAGCAGGAGGCGAAATTACGAAGTTTCTCTGACCCTTCAGCCCTTCTGCCGATGATGATGAACTGCTCCAGCTCCGGCAAAGCTTCGGCTACGAGCTTGCGCTGATGGTCAACGGAGGAGTCGTTTTGTAAAATTTCAATATTCATTTTCGTGGGTTGTGTTTAGGTGAGTATTTCTTACATGAGAATTGTTTAGGGGAGATGGAGCGCTTGGAGAGCTGACATCGGGGCGGGTGGGCCTGATAGTGACAGCAACAGTCGCAAGTTGATTGTGCCAGTCTACGAATGTCTCTCGAAAGTTTGTCTAAATTAGCTTTCAGAGTTACCGTTATAGTCATCGGAGGTGGAGCAATCCGAGCCATAGCTGAAAAGCGATTGGCTGCGGCAGCCGCCTCGCGAAAACCATCAAGAGCAACGGCCACAGCCCTCAGCTCAGGCAGGCTCGATGTAGAAGCGAGTGCCAGAGCTGAGGAGTAAGCCGCAATCAGTGATTTGGAGTAAGTGCGGGTCATCGAGGGTCAATAATGGAAGGTTCCGAGATGTTCCAGCAGTCCTCGACCTCGGCCACTTCATAGCCATCAGCTTTGAGGTTGGTGATTATGCTGTTTATGCGAGATTCAAGCATAGGGCCGTTCTCGACCGACAGAATCTTACAAATGCGGAATGGTTGCGTCGGCGACCCTTTTGGGTTCACGACGCAGAAGAAAACTTTGAAAATCATAGCTTATTGACTTTTGATGTAAGTGAGAGGAAGATTGTGCAGAAGGCCACAGTGCCGACTGCCAGGAGTGCGAGCAGCGGAGTGCCGAAGATTGGCGCGAGCAGCCACCACCATGACCAGGAAATAACGCCGAAGCATTTGAGCACGATGAAGGCGACGGTCGATAGGAGCCATGCCACGAGGAACACGGCGACGATGATTGGGGTTTTGTTCTTTTTCATTGGGTTGTGGGATTAGTTATTCGTCGTTGTCTGAAAAAACTGATTCATATTCTTCTTCCAACATTTCTTTAAGCCTTTCATCATCAGCTGCTAAGTCTTTGAACAACTGATTGATGTCTTCAAAACCGCCCACCGGGTCACAATTTGCTCTATTCAAGCAATAATAATGGTAGTGGACTGCGATTGTTACACGTTCTTTGAAAGTCATTGTGGTTCAAGGTTGGTGATGATGTTGGCCTCGATGATACCACGATACCAAGTGTGGTCGGCAGACTCGATATGGTAGATCCGAGTGAGGCCGCGGCGGAAGGAGGTAGTTACGCGCCCGGAACGGATAACCGATCCGAAAAAGAAGCGCACGATGTCGCCGACATGAAATCGGCCAGAGTCGGTCGAGAAACTGAAGTCTCGCCGCTCCGTCGGTTCCGGTCGGTTGTAGACAATCTCATTGATTGTCGGAACCATTGGCAAATCAAACTGCATAGCGTTGTTATAAGTGGGTTAGAATGGGAGGTCAGCGTTTGGGTCAAAGCTCGGATCTATAAGATGTCTGAGGTCTGCGTCAAAGGCGTATCTGATTATGGATAGTTTACTCAAATCTGCAGCGGCTTTTCTTTCATGTTCTACCTCGGTGTCATCTAAGCTGAAGAAAGTACATAAATCAGATAAATTTTGGCCAGCGACTTCTTCCAAATCTTCGAGGGCATGACAGACAGTGTCTTCAAAATCCTCGAAAGATTCAGTTATATTGTCATGGGCGACATATTCCCACCGATATGGACATTTATCTATCCCACGAGGGATAATCCAGACTTTCGTATGGAAATCACGCAGGATAGCAATTATTTTGCGTTCCATACGTATGTACGCCTTAAGCAGAGCCTCACGTCGACGTAATTCAACCCAATAAGGGGTCATCGAATGTTCGGAAATCAACCGAGCAGGATCCGTCACTATATTCATACAAATTAAATATTTGCTTGATGAATAATTACCTTATTGTGTTCAATACCATAGACAAGGCCGTTAGGACATTTTGGGTCCACAAATAGTGGAGACGCTGAAAACTCGCCGTCATCGCTTAATTCATATCCCACTTCATCTGACGGTACGGAAACGCTATCGTAAGGGTCAAAAACCTTACATTTTCTGATTTTGACCTTGGCGATGTTCCCACAACCGCAAGGGCATTGCCACATAGCGGTGTGTCCCGGCGCATCGATGTATATTGTGCCCGGTTGCACGTTTCTTACATTTGGATACTTCACAAATACGATGTGATTGAAGGAAGCGATCATATTAACTAACAAAGGCCTCCTCGCCCGGGACTTCTTCCTTAATGTCAGTTATGTCTTCGTATTCGACATCGATGATTTCTCTCTCGTCCTCGATGTCGCCATTGGCGAGGTCGAGGGCATACGCTATTGCAGCGTCAGAGATGGCGAGCACCGGTGGGAGACACCAGTACATGAGGCCGGGGGTTATTAGTTTCATTTTTTCTTACGTTTAGTTTGTTTCTTCTTACGTTTATGGACTCGTGTCGAGTCGGGAGGTATGATGGTTATAAAGTGTTGCGGAACACAGAAGGAGTTGCGGTCGACGGATATAAAAGCGCCGGTTTCACCGATTGAGAACAAATCAACTTCAACGCCTTTCTGAATGTGGAGACAGCCGATCGTCAGAGAGCGCAGCAGCACGGCCTTTGTCGGATTTGTCGTCATTCAAGTGAGTAGATGTTATCATTTTCGTGGTCGAACACCTGAAAGCCGATGATCGAGGCGTATTCATCGCCGCGCTCATGGGCGACGTCGAGACATAGGTCGACACGGTCAAATTCGCCATTGAATGTGTCGGCGATTGAGCGGATCGTGGCGGCAGAGGCACGTTCCGCGGAGGCAAGACGAATGAAATATCCGTCGGGGTGCTGCTCGATGACGGAGAACCCGGCAGGAATTGACACAGAGGCGACGGCTGCATGAGGCTGAGCCGATGATCCGGAAAGCTCGTTGTTAGGCTGAGAGCAGCCAACAAGAGCGAGGGCAAGAAGAATGGAAAGTTTGTAAACCATATTTTGGGGAATTAGAATAGTTCTGCTTGAATAAGAGCCGCTTCAGCTCGGCGAAGGTCGGCACGGGTTTCTTCCAGGAAATAGTCCAGATACAGGAGCATGAAACCGATTGCATACAATTTGGCCTCGCGCTGTGAGTGAAAACGGCCGAGGGCTGCAGTCGGCTGTTGCACTGATGTCCGGCCATTGGCCCAGTGAACGAGATAGCCATAAACCCAAGAGCCATCTTGGAGTGGCGACGAGAAGATTGTGACGGTTTCGTCGCGGCCATCGGTAACGCACCAGGTTGACTGAGCTTCGACTGGATCAACATCGGCGAGACAGTCAATTTTAAGATACTCGTAAGGATTTTTGGTGTTCATATAGTTCTGAGGCTTTGTCGAATTTGGCACGGAATAATTTTGATAGCCGGAGGGAGTCTGTTGCGGTGTGCCGGGATTTAAGAATGGCACACCGGCCACGTTTCAATATCCATGAGATTGACTCGTCGGTGGCGCCGTCGCGATATAACAAAAGGATTATGAGCTGCCGAGCTTCAACGGCAGGCCATATCCGCGTCCGGGAAAGAATTGTTGATTTTGCCACACCTGTAACCTTACTTACCACAGTGAGAGCGATTTCCTTGTTATCCATATAGGTAAATTAGAATGGTTTGAGTTCTTTTTCTTTTGCCGGAGAGTAAACTTTGAAATATTCGGCGCCGCCAGATTTATCGTCTGAACCGATGAACGATTCTTCAGGGTGTAACGGTTTCCAGTCTGAGTAATATGCTTTCTCGGCATTAGGGCGGTCGATATTGAAATCGTACCCCTTAAACTTACAATAGGCCTGTATCTTGCCTTTGAAATTGGTTCGAGTGACACCGTGGCCGGCAGGACCACCGGCATACTCGAAGAATGAAGCTACGAGGTCAGCGCGTTTAATGCGCTCGTTAAGATGAGAGCCTGACGGGTCAAAATACTCCTCGGCCCACTGATATAGCACTTCAGACATCTCCTGACGGAGAGTGCGCAGCTCAATGTTCTTCATGGGCGGTGGAACAGCTCCAGCGCCTTCACGCGCCCAACAGTTCTCAAAAGAGCGGAAATAGTACATGACACACTCGGCCATGAGATTGTCAAATAGATTCCATTGCTCTTCGTTCCAATCGTCGAAAAACATGTGGTGAAAATCATCGACGAGAGTGTGATCAGGATTATACCAAGTCGAGAACTCCATGTAGATGATTCGACGCTTCGTGGCGGCTTCATTGGCCTTGTTGATTGCGTGATTTGTGGTGATCAATATTTTCGGCGAGTCCTTAAGAGGTATGCAGTAGCGATCTTTGCCTTTGGGATTGACATACATTGGGCCGGTTACCATAGCGAAAAGATTCTCAAACGCAAAGTTTGTCTTTACGTCGTCGATGAATATATTCCGTGTTGCCTTGGTAACGCCGGATAGAAGAAACTCGTCATCTCGCTTCATCTGTTTGCCATCGATGAAGAATTGGTTCACGACATGACCGATAGCATTTCCGACAATAGACTTGCCGGCGCCGCCGTGACTCTGGCCGACCTCAGACATGAGGTGGTCCTGAATAATCACGGCCTTGCGTTCCGAGGCATATTTATAATCACAAAGCAAGAATCCAAGCGTGGTGATTTTGTTGACAATATGGTGAATCCACTCGAATGTTTCAGAATCGGATAACTCGCGCTCTGCGTCATGTGCGAAAAAGTTGTTGGAGGTATTGACGAGGAAAGAAAGGAACTCACACTTTGCCGCCTCCGGCGTGTATTCTATATAAAAGTTATCGCCGATTTTCTGGATATCCTTGATGATAGGCACACGAGTAAAACGCCGGGGAACAATACGGCTGCGCCATACCTGACTAATCGGCTTATTAGGAGTGATAGCGTTGGCCGTTATCTCGACTTGACCATTGTTGTAGCAGGTACGCTGAACGCCCGAAGTGAAATTATTGAAATCATCAGAAATAATATCGAGCTCTTCAAGTTGCTTATCCGACATAATTGTTGACAGTTTCTTCTTGAAAAATCTGAGAACCAAATCATTCTTGCAGTTGGCCGTAATGTAGCTTCGGATAAAGTCTCGCACTTCATAAGAGGCCACACGGTCAATGATACCGTCATCAATGCGAATGAACTCATAGCCGGTGGCCGCTTCGTCGCTATTGCGCAGTCGGTAAAAACCACTGGCCGCAAGGAAGCGGAATGCTTCGACGTCGTTAAACTCCACTTTATCCTCGCCCTTAGATGTTTGGGTGATTGAGTATATGTCTGTTGACGAAGAATACCGGCTCACAGGCACGAGAGCGCCGTTCTCTGCCTTGTAGCGGATATTGCCAATCTTGAAAGTATCAATCCCGGTCAAACGCTCTTTGTGGATTTCATAGAACGCCTGAACATCATTGAGCGACCAAAAATCGCGAATTTTAGTGTCGGATTCCTCTGTAATCTTGTGGATATTGAGCCACTTTCCCCGGCCATCGTGAGAGTTCATCGTGCGCTCAATGTCCTCCATCAGCTCAGACTCTCGACCGAGCAGGGAACCACAAAGGAGGTCATCGACTCCCTTGTCGCCGTGTTCATTCTCATTCACATGGCCCCACCAGATATTTACTGACAGGCCAATGGTGTTGAATGTCTTCATATACTGGCGGTACTTGATGACAGCTTTAGAGAATGAGTTCGGGCGTTTATCGGCACGGTCGCCGACGATAATATCTCTGTGTAGGTCGTTCCAGTCTGAATCCATGACAAGAACGATGTTGGCTATCGAGCAAATTTTGGCAATGTCCTGAATGTCTTGCAACAGACCTTCCTGTTGCGAGCCGAAGTTATTTATACCTTGTATGCCGATAGATAACATACCGTGCTTGCAGGCCTTTTCGGCCTTCTTTTCGCCTTCCTGAAGGAACAGTGTGTCGATGTGGGTTTTACTTTTATACAGACGGCGGATCTTCTCCGGTATATAAACACGGCAAGAAGCTCCGGCGGGAGTCTGATATTTCATTTCTTTGCCGTTGGCCCCTCGATGGAGAGCCGGGTTAGACCAACGTACACGCACATACTGACGAGGCTTTGCCGACCCTTTTGCCGTGTACATCATAGGCCGTCCGTTAAGGTCATAGTAGTAAATGAGCATTTCGTCGCCGGCGTCGTCCGGAATGAAAGACTCATTTACTCGGCCTTTTCGGAAAGGAGAGCGGAATAAATCCTGACCGCCCTCTATAATCGAGGCCATGACATCGGCCTCCGTCAATCCTGATGATTCGAGTTGCTGACGCAAGAAAGAGGAGTGATTCGACTTGACAGCAGCGGCAATGGATTCCTCGCGCCGGCGTTCCTCCGGAGTGATGACAATACCACCTTGGCGGGCGGTCTCTTCGAGAGCATGTAGCCAGTCAGTGTCAAGGTTTATGCCTTGATAGTAGGCAACAGCCGCAATCGGGCCAGAGAAGCCTTGGCCGCACGCCCAACATTTGGCATTGTTGTAACCTTTTTTGCGGCTGATGTTAAACTTTGTCTTGCCGCAGAAAGGGCACTCTACGTCTTGTGATACTTTGCGTTGGTCGCAGCCGGGAATAAACAAACGAATGTCGAGGTCTTTGACCTTCTGCACCTCCCATTTGCTGTATTTATGATTGTCTGAATTCATGAGAACAGATGGTTTTGAGAGGCATACCGAACAAATTCAGCCCTGGAGTGAATGTTGAGACGTTGATACGCATGACGAATGTGATTGTTAACAGTGTGAGGAGAGAGGCACAGCCGGTCTGCGATATCATCAATAGAAAGGGCGTTGAACCATAGCCGGAGAACCGGCATTTCTGCCGCAGACAGCTTATGGTCAAACTCCGGGCGACAAATAACTCTTTCATGGCGACACTCTCCACGAAGGGGGCACGGAACGAATTCAAACGAACATCGACAATTAGGGGAAAAATCGGGGATATTATCGAGCTTCGCAAAATTGCAGCGTATAAAGCGCGAGACTATGCGATAGCGATAATATGATCTGTTGAGGGCGCACCCTTTGTACTCGGAGCAAAGAGCGTTGTGAGCCTTGGGATAAAAGGTAGCTATGTGGTCTATTAGTTCATCGATTATTTCAGAATTGGATTCTTGTAACTTTTCGATTGAACCATCTGATGACTGATACCAGACCTCACCCTCATAGGCGAAAAATTCAATATTAGTTAATGACATGTAGATGTCAATTTAATCAATTTGTGACATTTTCAAAGATATTTTCGCCAATAGCTTCAGTAATTTTGTCAAGAAAAACCCAAGGAATTGGAGTGCGACCACGTCGCCAAGCACAAAGCACAAATCTTGAAATTCGGCATAACTCACGAATATCACGAGATTTAGCGATTTGCTCCTTGGCGTCAAGAGAGCTTAGGTACTTGTCAAGAGCGTGATTTGCGGTCATATTCTTGTTGGTTTTAGTTATTTGTTGTAAATTAGCAACAGCAAAGTAACGAAGAATTATTGAAAGTTAAACTATCTGAGAATGTCATTCTTGATTAGTTTAATAATGTTTAACATTTGCAGAACATGAAACATCTCGGTCAGTTGCTCAAAAAGCACATAGAAACCAACAATATAAAGAAACGCGACGTTGCCAACGCCGCGGGTATAACATACAACTATCTGTCAACACTATTTAACAAAGAGACAATGGATTGTTTGTTGTGGGAGAAACTATGTGCCGGATCTGGGCTGAATCCCTCCGCGGCATTTGATATCCCAGTTGGAGGCAACAAAAATTACTCCGATATACAAGCACACACAGTGGTCGGTCCAGCCACTGTGATGATCGGGTCGGAACAAAAATCGCTCCTGGACCTACTTGCGGAAAAGGAGCGATTGATTCAAGTGTTGTTAGCCGCGTCTGGATTGAATATCGGGACGGAAACGGGACAACACCTATAAAATAATAACATATAATAACCCTTTAAACAGGCCGAGAGGTGTTACTATGAGAGGTTTTTCTTTCTTCTCACCCCGACAAATTTTTGGTAAATGGGCTTAACTCAATGGGTTAAGCCCATTTTTATTGAATAGCCGGGACAAAAACGGGACATGCTTGTTTTTCAATAAAAGTTTTTAGACGCAACAACCACATGGAAATTAGCGTTTTATTCGTATATTTGCAGGTGATTAACGGGACAAAAACGGGACAACGCATGAAACTGATAGAGTTGAACATCGAGAAAATCGTCGAACTTTGCAAAAGATTCCATGTGCGCAAGCTGTGGGTTTTCGGTTCGATCTTGACAAATCGTTTTAATGACAAAAGCGATGTTGATCTGTGTGTGGATTTTGAGTGGGAAAATATCCCATTGATGGAAGCCGCCGACAACTTCTTTGATTTTCAAAATGCTCTTGAAAACGTATTCGGTCGTAAGGTTGACATAACAGATGACAGCGCTGTGCGCAATCCGTATTTCCGTGAAGAGCTGAACGAAAAACGGCTGCTGATTTATGGATAGGGAACTGAAAAAATATCTTGATGATATTTTAAACGCGATAGATGAGATAGAATCATTTGTTAGTCAGTATCCCTGTCGTTACGATGTGTTTTGCGCTACCCCGATATTGATAAGGGCTGTGCAAATGAATATCGCAATTATTGGAGAAGCCACAAATCGGATTCTCAAAATCAGGGATGATATTTCGATTACAAATGCACGTAAAATTGTAAATACCCGTAATTATCTGATCCACGGTTATGATAGTCTGCGATATGAGATTCTTTGGGCGATTGTGATCAAAGACATTCCTCTTCTGAAAGCAGAAGTGAAAGCAATCATCGGAACAGAACCCGAACAAAACACATGAAATTCGCTTACTGACAAACTGTAAAGAAACGAGGAGACCGTTTGATGCTCGATATGCTCAATGACAAGGCCGACAATGTGATGCGAGACTGATTTATTCAAGTGAATTTGCTGCTTTTCGGGCTAAAATCATCTTCTGCTGAGAGGAAAAGCAAGGTTTTGGGGATTATTGTTTTGATTTCTGAAACTTTTTGACTACCTTTGCGCAGTTTTTTCAATCAATACAGTCGTGGGAAAATTTTCAGAATTCCGCCTTCCATTGAAAACTATACCTGAGGGAGTTCAAGAGTTTGAATATCACTTGGGCAAACAGTTTTTTGTGAACATGGAGAGCGCCGACATACACGATGCCGATCTTCAGGTGAAGCTCACAGTCACCCACAAGCATGATATTTATGATCTTGCTTTCAACGTGGCCGGGACAGTGACCCTCATCTGTGACCGTTGTCTCGACGATCTGATCCAGCCTATCGAGGCTAAATATGAGATCGCCGTAAAGTATGGCGACGACTATTCCGAAACCGACGAACTTCTGATCATTCCCGAAAGCGACAACTATCTCAACGTGTCGTACATGATCTTCGACACAGCCTCACTGGCCATTCCGGTCAAGCACGTCCATCCGCTCGGAAAATGCAACCGTGCGATGAGCGCCTTGCTCCGCAAGCACCGTGCGACCAAAATCGACGATGAGGATGCCGAGCTGACCGATCAGCTCATGGACGAGATGGATTCAATGGATTCCGCGCCGGATTCGCCCGGCGAAGAGCCGCAGCAGACCGATTCGCGTTGGGACGCACTCAAAAAGCTGAGTTCCGACAGCAAAGAAGACTGAGACAGAACAGAACCAAAGAAAAAAGAGATATTTTCACATTTCATTAAGAAAACAAAAAATAATAAATAAATCATGGCACATCCTAAACGCAAGCAATCAAAGACCCGCACAGCTAAACGCCGTACTCACGACAAGGCTGTAGTTCCCACCCTGGCCCTCTGCCCCAACTGCGGTTCATGGCATCTCTACCACACTGTATGTGGTGAATGTGGCTACTACCGCGGACGTATCGCCATCGAAAAGACCGCTGCTGTCTAAGCGGAAAGGTAACAAAAATCTCGCACGGGTCACTTAACGCGGCCCGTGCGTGGACTTTTGTATCTATACCGCACACACTTCCTCCTCACCCCCTAAGTTTTTATTCAAAGAAAATTTCTGTTATGCTTAACGCTCGCATCGCTGGAATCGCTTCCTATGCCCCAGATGATATCCTCGATAACGAAATGTTGTCGAAGATGGTCGACACTAACGATGAGTGGATCACTACCCGTGTCGGCATCAAGGAACGTCGAATCCTCCGTGAGCCCGGAAAAGGCTCCTCATTTCTCGGCATCAAAGCCGTTGAAAAACTCCTCGAATCAACCGGTACAAAACCTGAAGAAATCGATCTTCTGATCTGTGCCACCTCTAACCCTGACTATCGTTTCCCCTCAACGGGTTCTATCATAGCTCATCAGCTCGGACTGAAAAACGCCTATTCCTATGACATCCAGGCCGCTTGTGCCGGTTTCCTCGTAGCGCTTGAAGACGGCTCAGCCTACATTCGTTCGGGTCTGCGCAAAAAGGTGGTCGTAGTGGCTGCCGAGAAAATGTCGTCAATGACAAACTATCAGGACCGTGCGACCTGTCCCCTTTTCGGTGACGGTGCCGGCGCCATGCTTCTCGAACCGACTGAAGAGAATGTCGGTATTATCGACGGCGTGTTCCACATCGACGGTGAAGGCCTCGAACATCTCTGGATGCCCGCCGGAGGCTCTGTGCTTCCCGCTTCTCATGAGACTGTCGACGCCCAGCAGCACTTCGTCATCCAGGACGGACGCAATGTCTACAAGAACGCCGTGACTGACATGCTTGAGTCATCACTGGAAGTCATGAACCGCAACGACCTTACAGTCGACAACATCAATTGGTTTGTTTCCCACCAGGCAAACCTCCGAATCATCGAAGCTGTCGGCTCTCGCCTCGGCATCGACAACGACAAGGTGCTTGTCAACATCGAGAAATACGGCAACACATCGGCCGCATCGGTTCCCCTCTGTCTCGACGAACACAAGGACAAGCTCAAAAAGGGTGACCGCCTGATCCTTACCGCATTCGGCGCAGGCTTCACCTGGGGCGCAATGTATATCATCTGGGATCTCTGATCAGACCTGTCGGTCGACAGATGAAACTTTTTTATAAAATAGCATCTTTTAAGGTGCTATTTTTGTTTATATTTGCAGCAGGTATTATCCCTGTCTCTGATATATACATTTTAAACAACTGAAAGAATATATGGAACATAA
The DNA here is from genome assembly GCF_029054785.1 of Duncaniella sp. Classification (GTDB taxonomy): domain Bacteria; phylum Bacteroidota; class Bacteroidia; order Bacteroidales; family Muribaculaceae; genus Duncaniella. The sequence goes on along the minus strand of NZ_JAIDEN010000091.1, from coordinate 35,716 downwards.
AGCCGGATTTGTCAATATAGTCGGCAACCCGAATGTCGGGAAGTCCACTCTGATGAACGACCTCGTCGGGGAGCGCATCAGCATCATAACCTCCAAGGCCCAGACCACACGCCACCGCATCATGGGGATTGTCAACACTCCTGACTATCAGATTGTGTTTTCCGACACTCCCGGTGTGCTTCAGCCGAAATACAAGCTTCAGGAAAGCATGCTCAACTTCAGCGAAGGTGCATTGGTCGATGCCGACGTTCTGGTCTATGTGACCGACGTGGTCGAGGATCCGTCAAAAAACGCCGACTTCCTTGCCAAGGTAGCAAAGGAAAAGATCCCCGTGTTGCTTGTCATCAACAAGATCGACCTTGTCAAAGTCCAGGTGGAGCTGGAGGAACTGACACAGCGCTGGCAGGAACTGCTTCCGCAGGCTGAGATCTTTCCTGTCTCAGCCAAGGAACACTTCAATGTCGACAATCTTCTGAACAGAATCGTGGAGCTTCTTCCGGAATCAGCCCCCTACTTCGGCAAAGACGCCCTGACCGACAAACCGGCCCGCTTCTTCGTCACAGAGATAATCCGTGAGAAGATCCTGACTCTCTATGACAAGGAGATCCCCTATTCCGTTGAAGTCATAGTCGAGAAGTTCGAGGAAAAAGAAAACTCGATCCACATCATGGCCGTCATCTACGTCGAGCGCGACAGTCAGAAAGGCATCATCATCGGCCATCAGGGCAGCAAGATCAAGAAAGTCGGCATGGAAGCCCGAAAGGATATCGAGAAATTTTTCGACAAGAGTGTCTTCCTTGAACTCTTTGTGAAAGTGGAGCCGAACTGGCGCAACCGCGAAAACAAGTTGCGCTCCTTCGGTTACATGGAATAGACAGGTCCGGCCTGCCGGACACATGTCGCGTCCTCAGGGCTGACATGAGTATGACTGCATCAAAACGCGATGTCGCGAGGCGATTTCTCCTCCCGGCATCGCGTTTTTGATGCGTAAATTTTTATTGTTTGCTAAAATATTCTCTCCCGATTCGCTTGTAGAAGCAGTCCAAATGCTGTAACTTTGCTCTCTCCGAACATCTAACCTCTAAATTCTGCTACCCATTTAAGAAAAACAGTGTATGGTAAACAAGTCTAAAAGAGAGAAAATCATAGCTCTCATCAATCGGGAAGTAGTTCCGGCCATCGGATGTACCGAGCCGGTTGCCGTAGCGCTCTGTGTCGCCAAGGCGACCGAGATTCTCGGCTCGCTCCCCTCTCGTATCGAAGTGGCCCTGAGCAGCAACATGCTTAAGAACGCAATGGGAGTCGGCATTCCCGGCACGGGTATGATCGGGCTTCCGATCGCTATGGCTCTCGGTGCATTGGTCGGCAAGTCGGCCTATGGTCTCGAAGTGTTGCGCGATGTGGATCCGGAAGCCGTAGAGCGTGGCCGCAAGTTCATTGACGAAGGCCGTATCTCTATCAGACTTGAAGAAAACGCACCCTCGAAACTCCATATAGATGTGCTCGCAACCTCTGAGGATGGCGGAAGCGCCCGTGCGGTGATCTCCTGTGAGCACACCCACTTCATCCTTCTCCAGAAAAATGGCGAGACCATGTTTGAAGAAAGCGCTGCCGGCGATGCTGCGGAAGCAACCGACGACATAGCGCTTGATCTTGCCACCGTCTATGAATTTGCAACTGAGACTCCGCTTGAAGAGATCTCTTTTATTCTGGAAGCTAAGAAACTCAACATGGCAGCCGCCCAGACAGCTCTCTCCGGTGACTACGGACATTCATTGGGCGCTACGATAAAGAAATACGGTCTGAAATATTACGGCGACACCCCCGTCGAACACATGATCTCCTACACCTCCGCGGCCTGCGACGCCCGCATGGGCGGAGCGCCTGTGCCTGTGATGTCAAACTCAGGCAGCGGCAACCAGGGCATCACTGCGACAATGCCCGTTGTCAGCTTCGCAGCCGACATGGAGGCCTCTGAAGAGCAGACCATCCGTGCGCTTGTGCTCAGCCATCTGACAAGCATCTACATCAAGCAGAGTCTTGGCCGTCTGTCGGCGCTCTGCGGATGTGTGGTGGCCTCGACTGGAGCCTCTGCGGCGATTGTCTATCTCATGGGCGGCGAATATCCCGAAGTGTGTGCCGCTGTCAAGAACATGGTCGCCAATCTGACCGGCATGATCTGTGACGGCGCCAAACCCTCATGTGCCCTGAAGATATCCTCAGGAGTCTCGACTGCCATGATGTCGGCCATGCTTGCCATGAACGGCAAATGCGTGACCTCGACCGAAGGCATCATCAGTGACGACGTTGACGCGACAATCCGCAATCTGACATCCATCGGACGTGAGGCCATGAATGAGACCGACCGTCTGGTTCTCAAGATAATGACTTCAAAATAACTCATCTGATCCACGGCGGCACTCAGCTTTTTGACGGGAACGCCTGCCTGCGGTCAGTCAGTTTCTCAGGTATATTCATCTATTCTTATACTTATCTGTAATGGTCCCTGCTTCAGCTTGGTGTTGAGGCAGGGACCGCTTTCATATCCGGCAGCGGAAGGGGCGGTTCCCGGTGCCGGAGTCTTTGTATGTAAAGAAAAACTCCGGAGGCTCGTGAGCCCCCGGAGTTATATCGGATGTCTGTGAACGGTCTGTTATTAGATCCAGCGGACGAACGCGAAGTCCTGACGGTGGGGCAGGTTCGGGTTCGAAGGATAGAGACGATAAGAGTAGCGGAACACACCCGGATCGCGGAGTTTGTCTTCAAGCTGGTAGGTTACGGTGTTGCCTTCCTTGGCTACAACTTTGAAAGGCACTGAACCGGCGCGGCTTTCCTGATTGTCTTGGACTTTGTCGATGACGAGCTCAAGTGCGAGGTCATCGGCGAGGCCGTTGGCATCGATCTTGACAGTGGTGACGAACGTCTGACCGCTGTGGTTGTTCTGGTTGAGATCCTCGTTGGTGTTTACTTCAAGAACCTGGATGCCATCCCATGCGGCAGCGACTTTTTCTTTCCATGCGGCGATCTCTTTGGCAAGCTTGTCGCCGTTGGCCGAAAGTTTTTCGAAGCGCTTTGATTCGGGGAGATAGAAGCGGTCGATGTAGTCTTCGATCATACGCTGCATTGTGTACTGCGGAGCGATGTGGCCGATCGAACGCTTGATATACTGGATCCATTCGGGAGAGTAACCCTTCGAGTTCTTGGCGAAGTAGAGGGGGATGATCTCGTTTTCGAGCATCGAGTAGATGGTTGCTGCGTCGAGCTTGTCCTGCTGGCCCTGATCAGTGAAAGTACGCTTGTCGGTGAGAGCCCAGCCGGCCTTTTCGTCGAGACGGTAGCCTTCATACCACCATCCGTCGAGCACTGAGAAGTTGAGCACACCGTTCATTTCAGCCTTTTCGCCTGAAGTACCAGATGCTTCGAGCGGACGGGTCGGGGTGTTGAGCCAGATGTCGACACCGGTGACAAGACGCTTGGCGACGATCATGTTGTAGTCTTCAAGGAAGATGATCTTGCCTTGGAACTGAGGCATGCGCGAAATCTCCATGATGCGCTTGATCAGACCCTGACCTGCGCCGTCGGCGGGGTGAGCCTTGCCGGAGAAGATGAACTGTACGGGGAACTGCTCGTTGTTGACGATGCGGGCCAGACGGTCGAGGTCAGTGAAGAGCAGGTGTGCGCGCTTGTAGGTTGCGAAGCGGCGTGCGAAACCGATGATGAGAGCGTTGGGGTTGATCTTTTCAAGGATCTTGATCACGGCTGAGGGATCGCCCTGGTTGGCAAGCCACTTGGCCTTGAAATCGCGCTTGACGAAGTTGATGAACTTGTTCTTCATTGTGGTGCGAAGATCCCAGATCTCTTCGTCTTTGACCTTGAAGATGCCGTCCCATGCCTTGGGGTCGCTCTGGTGGTCAAACACCTGTTCGCCGAGTTTCTCGGTGTAGAAGGCCTTCCATTCGCTTGCGGCCCAGGTCGGCATGTGTACGCCGTTGGTCACATAGCCGACGTGGCTTTCTTCCCATGAGTAGCCTTTCCAGACACCGGCAAACATCTTCTTGGAGACTTCGCCGTGGAGCCAGCTGACACCGTTGGCTTCCTGACAGGTGTTGAGGGCGAATACGCTCATCGAGAAGCGGTCCTGGCTGTCGGGATTTTCGCGGCCCATGTTCATGAGGTCCTGCCAGCTGATGCCTAAGCGTGCGGGGAATTCGTTGAGATATTTGTGGGCGAGGCCTTCGTCGAAATAGTCGTGGCCTGCGGGCACCGGAGTGTGGACTGTGTAGAGGCTTGACGAGCGTACGAGTTCGAGCGAGGTGTTGAAATCAAGACCTGACTGTACGTAGTCGACAAGACGCTGGAGGTTGAGCAGTGCGGCGTGGCCTTCGTTGGCGTGATAGATGGTGTTGCTGATGCCGAGTTTCTTGAGCGCGAGCACACCGCCGATGCCGAGAAGATATTCCTGCTTGATGCGGTTTTCCCAGTCGCCGCCGTAGAGCTGGTGGGTGATTGAGCGGTCAAACTCGCTGTTCATGTCGAAGTCGGTGTCGAGGAGGTAGAGCTTCATGCGGCCTACGTTGACGCGCCAGATGTGGCTGTAAATGATGCGGCCGGGGTAGGGGACTTCGAGGATGAGCGGATGGCCGTTTTCGTCAGTGACCTGCTCGATGGGGAGCTGGTTGAAGTTCTGAGGCTCGTAGTTGGCGATCTGCTGGCCGTCAACGCTCAGTGACTGGGTGAAATAGCCGTAACGGTAAAGGAAACCGATGGCGGTCATGTCGACGCAGCTGTCGGATGCTTCCTTGATATAGTCGCCGGCGAGTACACCAAGACCGCCGGAATAGATTTTGAGGCAGTTGCATAGACCGTACTCCATAGAGAAGTAAGAGACAGAAGGGATGTCCTTGCGCATGGGTTTGGCCATGTATTCCTGGAACATTGCAAACACACCCTTGATGCGTTCCATCAGTTCGCTGTCGTTCATGATCTCTTCGAGGCGTTCGGAAGAGAGTTGCTGGAGGAGCATGACGGGATTTTCGCCGGTGGCGCGCCACAGATCGGCGTCGAGGTCGCGGAAGAGGTTCTTGGCCGCGCTGTTCCATACCCACCAGAGGTTGCGGGAGAGTGTTTCGAGAGGTTTCAATGCCTCAGGGAGCACGGACTTCACTGTGATGTCGCGCCATACGGGGGCATTAGTTTTGCTTACAGGCAGTTTCATATTTGTGTAAATTGAATTATTTAACTTAAGGTAAGTCAGTCTTAAAAATCAGGTTGTCATTGGCCGACCTTTCGCTTGGCCGCTTTGTCAAGGGCAAGCTGATAGGCTGTGTCATAGTAGCTGATAAATTTTGACCATGCGGCTTCGGATGCGGTCTGCATGGCTGCTTTACGGATCTTTTTGTCCTCTTTCTGGTCAATGCCGGCAAGATATTCGATCGAGTGGGCGATATTTTCAACAACCGAACGGTAATTGGAGTCACCGCGGCCGATGACATTGACGCCACATTCGTCAAAGTAGTTGTCGAACGCCTGGAGAACCCATTGGCCGAATCCCGAAAGAGAGGTGGTCACAGTCGGTACACCGAAGGCAACGCTTTCAAGTGGTGTATAGCCCCAAGGTTCGTAGTAAGAGGGGAAGACTGTGGCGTCGGCGCCGGGTAGGAGATCATAATAGCTCATGTCGAGGATGCCGTCAGTCCCGTTGAGATAGCAGGGGACATAGATGACTTCCACATGGCTGTCAAGGTTGTTAAGGCCCAGCTGGTGGATACGGCAGTTGACTGCGTCGGAGTCCGGATTGTTGAGCCAGTGGGTGATTATAGGATCGCAGAGCGGTGTTTCATCGCTGACAATCGGAGTTTTTTCCACATCGGCGAGGCGTCCGGCCAGATCGGCGCGGGCTTCTTTGGGCCATGCGGGAACCATTACGAATGCGAGGATGTTGCGTGCCGGTTTGCAGCGTTTGAGCTCGTCGCAGACATCAAGGAACAGGTCGAGTCCCTTGTTGCGGTATTCGCAGCGTCCGCTGGTGATGACAATAAATGTGTTGGGATCTATTTTCTTGCCGGTCAGGGCTGATGCTGTCGAGAGCATTCTGTCGCGGGCGGCTTTGCGGGCAGCCGGAAGTTTGGTCGCGGCGGGAACAAAGTTCTTTTCAAAACCGTTGGGGGTCACGACGTCCGGTCGGCGTTCAAGCAGCTGCTCGCACTCGGTGGCCGTGATCTCGCTGACGGTTGTAAACGCATCAGCGGCGTGGGCCGCGGCTTTTTCGAGAGAGTGCTTGGCTTCCATGTTCAGCTCACGGGCCATCTGGTCGCCGTTATAGCCTTTCAGGTAGTCGTAGAGCGGTTTGTTGTTTCCGCAGATACTGCGGCCGATGCTTGTGGCGTGGGTGGTGAAGACCGTGCCGACTTTAGGCAGTTTCCAGCGGACATAGAGGAGTCCCATGCCGGTTGTCCATTCGTCGAAGTGGGCCACGATGCGGCTCTGCTTTTTGCGTCCGCGCTTTCCGGCGGGCTGGACGGGCTGTCCGTAGCCGGATTTTATGATCGATTCGATAACAATTCCGGATGCGTGGGCGAAAGCGCAGCCTTCGTCATAGTCGCCATAGGCGTGGAGCGAGTCCACTCCGAAGCGGTTCCACATTTCTCCATAGAATTCATCTTTTACGGCATACATGCCGTCAAATTTCACAAGGACTGCGATCGGGCGTCCGGGGATTTCCCATCGGCCTACTCTGACGTTCACGCCGTCAGGCAGTTTGGCGTCGAGCGCCCACTCGGAGAGTCCGGGGATCTTGCATTCTGAAAACCAGGGAGAGGGATTTTCTGCGGTCCAGACATCGGGACCGATGAAGATAGTTTTGTCTTTGAATAGCTTTTGGAGAGTCTTGGCCTTTGTGGACAAGACGGTGTAGATGCCGCCAATCTTGTTACATACCTCCCAACTTACTTCGAAGAGGAGATCGACCTGTGATACAGCAGGTGTTTTGTCCATTCTTTAATTACTATGTAGTTTTTCGTTTCAGGCTGCAAAGGTAAGCATTTTTTTCTAAATATCTGCAAGATAGATGAAAAATGACACGGATTTTGCATTGTGGTCAATTCTGAGTACCTTTGTAGGCCGATCATGTTTCGATTTTGAGAAAAATAATTGTTGAATTTAATTTATATGAAGACCATGAAGAAAACTTTGATGGCGCTTGCGCTCGCACTGGCTTTTGTCAGTGTGCCTGCACAGGCGCAGAAGAAGGCTTCAGCATCCGACGAGGTTGCAAAGGCCTGGAACGAACTTTATCCTGAGATTGAAAAATCAATCAAAGCTCCGACATTCCGCGAGAAGGACTATCCGCTGTTCAAATACGGCAAGAAGTCCAAGACTCAGGGCTATCTCTACACTCAGCTTATCAATAAGGTGATCGACCGTTGCTCCCGTGAGGGCGGAGGCCGCGTCGTGATTCCTGCCGGCACATGGCTGACAGGCCCCATCACACTCAAGAGCAATGTCAATCTCCACCTTGAAGAGGGTGCGACTCTGCTTTTCACCCCCGATCTCAAGGAATATCCCCTTGTGCGCACCCGCTGGGAAGGTATGGACTGCTACAACTATCAGCCGATGATCTATGCCTATGAGCAGGAGAACATCGCCATCACCGGCAAGGGTACAATCGACGGTGGTGCCGAGATTGAAAACTGGTGGCGCATGTGCGGTGCCAAGAGCTACGGCTGGGAAGACGGCAAAGGCATCATTTCGCAGCGTATCGGCCGTCCGCTGCTCATGGAGTGGAACGAAAAGGGCGTACCTGTCGAGGAGCGCCGTATGGGCGACGGCTACGGTATGCGCGTCCAGCTGGTCAACCCCGTCAAGTGCAAGAATGTGCTGATCGAGGATGTCACTCTGCTGCGTTCGCCTTTCTGGGTGATCCATCCCCTGCTGTGCGAGAATCTGACAGTGCGTGGCGTACACATCCAGAACGACGGTCCCAACGGTGACGGCTGCGACCCCGAATCATGCAAGAATGTGCTGATCGAGCGCTGCTATTTCGACACCGGCGATGACTGCATCGCAATCAAGAGCGGACGTAACCGCGACGGACGCACCGCCAACATCCCCTCTGAAAATATCATTGTGCGCAACTGCAAGATGAAAAACGGCCACGGCGGTGTGGTTGTCGGCAGCGAGATCTCAGGCGGTTTCCGCAATCTCTTTGTCGAGGACTGCGAGATGGACAGCCCGCAGCTTGACCGTGTGATCCGCATCAAGACCAACAACTGCCGCGGCGGTGTGATCGAGAACATCTATGTCCGCAACGTAGAAGTCGGCCAGTGCAAGGAAGCCGTTCTGAAAATCAATCTGGTTTACGAACAGCGTGAGGTCTGCCAGCGCGACTTCAACCCGACAGTGCGCAATGTCTTCCTTGAAAATGTCAACTGCCGCAAGAGCAAATACGGTGTGCGTATCGACGGTTTCAAGGACATCTGCAATGTCTACAATGTTGAGGTCAAGAACTCGGTGTTCGACGGTGTGACAGACGGTGCTTTCCTTCTCAATGGCCAGACCGCTGATGTCCGCTTCTCCAATCTAAAGATCAACAGCGGAACGCTTCAGCCTCTGAAATAATCCGTTGCCAGAATGTCTAAGAGGTTGTTTTTTAACAACCTCTAAAAACGCCGGGCCTGATTCCATACAATCGGAATCAGGCCCGGTGCTTTTTGTGGGTTGGCCGTTGTGGCCGTCAGTCAGACTATTTCCGGGTATCTGCCACACCGATGCGGCAGACGGCAAATGTTTTGGCCGGGATGGTGACCGGAACCCGGTTGCCGCTTACAGAAAGAATGTTTTCCGGCGGGACGATGAGCGACGGGTCTTCAAGACTGTTGTCGCAGTCGAGATCCGGATTGCCGTCGGCTTTGAGCGGAGTGCCGAGGGTGATGAAATTTCACCATGTCTCAGAATATGGCCGCCCGGCCTTTCCCCTTGGGAGGGGTCGGACCGGGCGGCGCTGAGATTGAAATAAGGGACTTTGTAATTTCCTTGAGGATGCTGATTATTCCTCTGCGGCAGTGACAGTCATTGTACCGGCATTGGTGTCAAGCGTAAAGGAGAGCTTGCCTCCTGCCCAGGGGAATGTCCAGCAGCCTTCGCCTTCAACGCAGTTGTAAGCGCTTCCGAGAGTCATATTGACATTTCCGGTTCCGGCTTCTGCGGCATAAGGAGTGGCACCCCAGCCGGAAAGCTCCGGATATACGCGGAAGTAGACATCGCTTGCCTGGACATCGAAGGTGGCAGAATAGATGCCTGTTCCGCCGCGGTCCACCAGACGCCATGCTTCAAGCGCCTTTTCGTTTTCAGGCAGAGGACCGGTCCAGTTGCTGGGAGTTCCGATCAGATAGACGTATGTCTCTTTCAGATATTCGCCTTTCTTCACAGCAAGTTTCGGATTTTCTTTGTCGGTAAGGTCGATGGTGAAAGTAACATCTCCGCCTTCCCATGAGGCATCTGTCATCCAGCAACCCTGAGTATAGGCAACGTTGATCTGAGTTTCCTCATCGGTGAATGTAATGAGTTCATTACCTCCTGAAGGAGTTCCGAGACATACTCCGTCCCAGCCGATAAGTTCGGTGTAGATGCGGAAATACTGTTCGCCGGCAGGAACGTTGAGCGATCCGATGTAGATGTTGGTACCCACGCCGGTTTCTTCGATGCTCCAGTTGGCATAAGTCGCAGCGCTTGCCGCATCAGGAGCTGCCCAGCCTGTGTTGGTGCCGACAAGATAGCAATAGCCGGGAACCTGCGGGAATGGATTGTAGGGAGTCACGGAGGGGAGAACCACATTGTTTGACACGCAGTTGCTCGATGCGATCGATGGAATGCGGGCATTCGCGCGTACAGTCACTTTCTGCGGCTGAACGTCAGCATCTTCAAATTCATTGAAAGTATTGATGCCGAGAAGCTGGCAGATGGCGGTTGTCACGTCCTTGTCATCAAGTTCGATTGCAGTCTTGGTGGGCTGCTTGGGGGTGAGTGTGATGTAGTTGGCCTCTGTGCCGGTTTCCTCGTTGGCTTCGGTGAATTCGTCGGCGAGGGTGAGGTCAACAGAGTAGGTGGTCACAAGGGGGACTCCATAGTCAGGAGCTACGGCTGTAAGTTCTACAACCTGGCCGGGGGCGAGGACAATGTTGTCGTCTTCTGCCGGAGCTGAAAGGCTGAATACCTTTTCGGCGGGTTCTACGTAGACCGGCTCCTTGTCAGCCTCACATGAGGTGAGGGAGGCAGCGGCTACTGCAAGTGATGCTAAAATATATAACTTTTTCATTGATAGAATCGTATTATGAGATTAGTAGCCGGGGTTCTGTCCGAGGGTTGAGATGAACTGGGTGGGGATGCAATAGCGGTTGCGGTAGGCCTGGGTGTTGGAGCCGGCGGGAGTGCCGCCTTTCCATGACCATACGTAGTCAGAGCCGGCGAATTTGCCGAAACGGATGAGGTCGGAGCGGCGATGGCCTTCCCAATAGAGTTCACACATGCGTTCCTTAAGGATGTTTTCGGCAGTGAGTGAGCTGACATCACCCAGATTGGCGCGGCGGCGAACGCGGTTCATCATCTCAAGACCGTTGCAGCCGGTGGCTTTGTTGAGCTCGCATTCGGCAAGCATGAGATATACGTCGGCCAGACGGAAGAGGGGATAGTCGGTGGGGTTGAACACGGTGTTGCAGTAGGGTGCATCCTGAGCTTCGTTCTTGTAGTCGGTTTCAGGGGTGTAGACATACTTGACGCACATGTAGCCCTGATTCTGGTCGCCGAGGTCTTTGATTTCGGCAGTGTAGTCGCCCTCGTACATCAGACAGCGCTCGTCACCGTCGGCAAATGCCTTGGCGAGTTCTTCGCGCACACGCGGACCGGCCCAGCCAGAAACCGCCACTCCGAGAGTCTTGAGCAGATCTGAGTCGCCGCGGTAGCTGCCGCCTGAGAGGTAGGTGGTGCCGCCGTAGGTTGTGAGGCTGGTTGCGTCCTGAGGAATAGCCCAGAGGATCTCGCCGTTGCCTACGTATTTGTCATTAGTGGCACAGAAGAGGTATTTGTAAGTGGGAGCGAGATTGTCGATTGTCTTGCGGATCTCGTTGCAGGCGTTGGCGCAGTCCTGCCAGCGGGCTTCGCCGGTGTAGACTTCGGCGTTGAGGTAGAGCTTGGCGAGCAGCATATAGCCGGCCTCGCGCGAGAGGCGTCCGTAGATCTGCTGAGAGGCGGGAACGAGGCTTGGGATGGCATCTTTGAGATCTTTCACCACGGCTTCGAAAAGTTCCTTGCTGTCATAGGTGGGAGGGGTGATGCCTACCTGGGAGTCTTCAGTAGACCAGGGGCCTCTTCCGAAGATGTCGATCATGTGGTAGTATGAAAGGGCGCGGATTGTGCGGGCTTCAGCTCCGAGCACTTCAGCCGAGAGGTTGCCTGATTCGGGGAGCAGGCCTGCGTGCTTCTTGAGGTCGCGCAGGAACTGGTTGGAGATGGAGATCTGGTAGTTGAAACGCGAGAAGCATTCATAGAGCCAGTGATTGTCAGTCGACCAGGTGGAGTAGATGAGTTCGCTGAGACCTGCATCGCCCCAGTTGGAGCCGATGAGGGTTTCGTCGGTGCAGAGTTCCTGGAGGTTCCAGAGCTGGCGGGTGTAGACACCGGCGCCGCCGTCGTCAACGGTGATGCCGCCTTCAAAAACCAGGCCTCCGTAGACGCCGGCAAGTTCGTTGTAGAGATCGTCGGCGCTTGTGATCTCGGTTTTGGTTGTCGGGTTTTCCGGTTCTACATCAAGGTCGCCGACGCAGGCTGTGAAAGCAGGCGCAGAGAGGGCGATGACACCGAAAAGTATATATTTTGAAAATGTCATGTTGATTCTTCTTTATATGGGTGATGAACTGTTTAGAATGAAGCCACGATACCAAAAGAGAAGGTCACGGGGTGGGGGTAGACATTGTTGTCGATACCGGAGAAGATTTCCGGGTCAAGGCCTTTGTATTTGGTGATCACGAACGGGTTCTGACATGCACCGTAGAGACGGAGGCGGAGATTGTTGTTGAGGAGATTGTCCCAGGTGTAGCCGAGAGTGATGTTGTCGCAGCGGAGGAACGATGCGTTCTGCACAAAGTAGCTGCTGCAGGCGAGTTCGTTGGTGGTCTTTTCGAACAGATATGAGGTGTTGTTGAGATTGGCGAGAGGCAGGGTGTTGTTGACCTCTTTCACAGAAGTGGTTGCCTGGGCGTCGTTGTAGACCCAGTTGCCGAGGCTTGAGCGGAGAGTGATGCCGAAGTCCCAGTTCTTGTAGTTGAAGGTGTTTGACCAATTCATTGTGACTTTCGGGTCTCTGCTGTGGTAGAGGATCTTGTCAGAGGCGTTGATTTCGCCGTCGCCGTTCTGGTCAACGTAGACTCCTTCAAGAGGGTTGCCGTCGGCGTCATAGACCTGTTCGTAGACGTAGAAGCTGAACGCGGGGTAGCCTACCTGGTGTTTCTGGATCTTGTTGCCTTTGCCGAGCGAGATGCCTGAATCATCGACCACGGTGTCGGCTCCGTCGGCGAGACGGGTGATCTTGTTTTTGTTCCATGCCACGTTGAATGATGATGTCCAGCGGAAATCCTTGGTCACCACGGGGCGGGCTGTGATGTTGAATTCGATACCGGTGTTCTCAAGGTCGCCGAGGTTCATGTTGCCGGCGTTGGAGATGTTTGATCCGGCGGGATAGGGCGACTTGGTGAGAAGGTCTTTGGTCTTGCGCTTGTAGTAGTCGAGGCTACCGAGGATGCGGTTGTTGAGGAATGCGAAGTCAACGCCTGCATTCCAGGTGTGGGTTTCTTCCCATTTGATCTCAGTGTTGTAGGCCGAGGGATAGAGCGGATAAGAGCCGGTTTCGGGGTTGCCTGTGATCGAGGGATAGACTGCGCCGCTGCCGGTCCACTGGTTGTAGACGGGGAGATAGGGGAAGTAGTCGTCACCGAGATCCTGCTGGCCGGTCACACCGTAGCCTGCGCGGAGCTTGAGCTCGTTCATGTAGCCGCGGGCCGGTTCCATGAAGCTTTCTTCAAGAATCTTCCAGCCGAGGGCCACGGAGGGGAAGGTGCCCCAGCGGTGGTCTTTGGAGAAGCGTGAGGTTCCGTCCTGACGCACGGTGGCTGTCACGAGATATTTGTCGAGGAATGTGAAGTTGACACGGCCGAAGAACGACACGAGCTGATGGGGATGGATGCTTCGTTCGGTCGGGTTGGCCTGGTTGCCGAGGAACTGTTCGTTTTCGGGATCAACAACTTCGTAGACGCGGCTGTATTTGCGGTATTTGTTGTGGAACTTCTGCCATGAGTAACCGGCGGTCACGTCGAGGGTCGAGCTGATGTCCTTGAAGTTGTGGTTGTAGTTGAGGTAGAAGTCAAGAAGCAGGTTGGTGCGGGTCTGGAATTCATAGGTGCGTGAAACGCCGCCGTCCTTGATTATGCGTGTTGAGCCGTCTTCACGCACTGAGTAGCCGTCGTTCCAGGCTTTGGGGGTGTTCACAAAGGGGTTGTTGTGGTTTTCACCGTGCTGATAGTCGTAGCCGAGGTTGAGGTTGGCGCGGAGGTCGGTGAGGAAGGGCATCTTGAAGTCGAGCTGGAGGTTGCCCACAGACTGATAGGCCTTGCCTTTGGAGATAGCGCCCTGGTTGTCGGCAATCGGGTTGAGCGGGGCATCGGTGGAGTTGATTGTCTCGCCTGCGTCATCAGGGCCTGCGAGCACACCGCCGTTGACAAATGAGGTCCAGTAGCCGAAGAGGGGAGATCCGTCAGGGTCCTTGATGGGGAGTGTGGGGTTCATGGCTGCTGCCGCACGGAGGGTGTTGGCGCCGTAGGTGTTGGTGATGTATGCGCCTTTGAGGTTGGCGTTGACAGAGAGAAGATCGTTGAAGAACTTGGGAGTGAGGTTGATTGATGCCGACACGCGGTCCATGTCGGTGTTCTTGACGATACCGTTGTTGTCGGTGTAGGAAACGGCCACTCGGTAGGGGAGCCATTTGGCAGTGCCGCCCACGCTGAGGCTGTAGTCAGACGAGAAAGTGGTGCGTGTGAGGGCTTTCTGCCAGTCGGTGTCATAGTCGCGGATCTGTCCGTACTGAGCCGATTCGATTCCGTATTCTTCGGCAATGAAGTCGCTGAACTGGCTTGCGCTCATCATGTCGAGATATTTGCGGGTGGTGTTGACATAGCCGTTCATGGTGAAGTTGACCTGCGGCTTGCCTTTGGAACCGGTCTTGGTGGTGATGATGATGACGCCGTTTGACGCGCGGCTACCGTAGATGGCTGTTGCCGATGCGTCTTTGAGGATGGTCATCGACTCAACGTTTTCCGGCGATACGAGTGCGAGGGGGTTGGAAGAGCCGGTGATGCCTTTGGTGTCCATAGGCACACCGTCGATCACGATGAGGGGTGCATTTGAAGCAGCGAGCGAGGCACCGCCGCGGATCTGGATGTTGCCGCCTTCGGAGGGGTTACCTGAAGTGGTCACGACAACGCCCGGAGAGGCGCCGACGAGAAGATCCTGGGCCGAAGTTGCAAGGCCGGCTTCGATTTCAGACGGTTTGATTGTGGCAACCGATCCGGTGGCGTCACTTTTCTTGACAACACCGTAGCCGATAGCCACGACTTCGCCGAGGAGAACTGAGTTGTCGGCTAATGTGATGTTGATTTCATTGCGTCCGTTGACGGGGACTTCCTGAGTCTCGTAGCCTACGTAAGATACCACGAGGGTGCCGTTTGAGGGGGCGCTGATGGTGAAAAGACCGTCAAAGTCAGTGGCTGTTCCGAGGGTTTCGCCCTTGACCACTACACTTGCGCCGATCAGAGGCTCACCCTCTTTGTCAACTACGGAACCTTTGACCGTAATTGTCTGCGCTAAAGCGGGGAAAGCGGCGCAGAGGACCATAAAGGCTACTAACCACGCTTTCCGAGTCATTTGAAAACAAATGTTCTTCATGCACGAATTGTTTTGAAAATTAAGTAAATATGATAAATCTCTAAAAAATATTTGTTCTACGAGGCGAAATCCGGATCGTCAGTTGAGGCAACGCCGTCTTTCCGTCGGGATCAAGTGGCCGACTGCGGGGAGCGTTGTGAAATAAAGGGGGAGGGTGATGGTGATGATTTAAGGTGCACAATTAGGTTGCAGATGTCTTTAACAGTGTGCACACGTCAATTATAGTGCCCAAAACAGATAGGAAAGGGCGATTTCTACAAATTTCAAATCAAAAAGTCCTTATTTCAATATCTCTCTACATTAAGCCATTGCCTTAAAAATTTTTTGAAGCAATGTTCCCGGAAAGGGGGGCGGATACCGTCTGACGGAATTCCGGAGGCAAATATAAGAAAAAATTTTACCCCCCCCAACTTATTAACGCATGTTAACGTAAATTTGCGAAATTGCCAGGCTGGTGTTAATAATTGTTTTGACAGACTGACGGTGGCATGAGTCGAAATTCCAACCGTACTATATATCCTTATATATATAAAGGTGGAAATTTTCTGTGCGTTTTAGCGGTCGACCGGCCAGGGATAGTTCCTGAGGCGGCTGATGAATTCTGATTCGCGGCCTGAGCAGTAGCTGTCACAGAGCCGATGGAATGCCGGAGTGTGGCCCGGTTCTGTCAGATGGGCCAGTTCATGGCAGATGATATAGTTGCGGAGTTCCGGATCGAGAAACACACACATGTATGAAAGCCTGATGCGGCGTTGGCTTGGGTAGCAGGTGCCGAGGGTGGTTTTTCCGGAGGCTATTTCCCATTTGTCGACTTTGAGATTGAGTCTTTCGGCTGTTTCCCGCGCTTTGGGCAGGAGTATTGCCGGGGCGAGTTTGCGGGCTGCGAGATGGAGACAGCGGCTTATGGCCTGCTGTACTCTTGGTGTGTCTGTTGGCTCCGAGCCGGGAACGCTGATCACAAAGCGGGGGTGAGTCCCGGTGGAATCTGATGCTACATATATCTGTAACTCGTCTTGGCCCTTGCCCGCTTTGGCTATGGAGAATGAGAAGTTGTGGCAGTCGATTGTCTGGCCGACAGAATAGCGCGGCTTTGGGCGGATGGCTTCGAAGTCGGGTCTGTGGCGCTCGATGGCTCTTCCGATCTCAAAGTCAGGAACACCGGCGGGGATATTGATGTGAAGCTGCCCGTTGATCCATCGGGCCGACAGTTTGCGCGAGCCGCTGCGGCGGACAACGATGATCGGTCCGAGTGTGGGATGAGTGATGCGGAAACTGCTCATGCTCTTGTTTGAGCTTGTATGTGACGAAGCCGCGTCATTCGTTGCGTTTGGAGATGCCCCAGAGAAGTTTGGTGCGCAGGGTGTCGATGAAATTGTGGTCCGGTGCGTGGATGATCTTGGTGACAAATGGTGCGCGCCGCAGACGGAGACGCACTGAGATCGGGAGGATGAGCGAACGGCCGTCGAGCGTCACCCGGTAGGTGTCGGTGCGCGATTCGACTTCGATGTCGATCACATGGCTGTCGGCCACGACCAGCGGACGCATGGTCAGCGAGTGGGGCGCTATCGGGGCGAGTACCCAGCAGGGAGCGGTCGGCTGGACGATCGGTCCTCCGACCGAGAGATTGTAGGCTGTCGATCCGGTCGGGGTGCTGACAATCAGGCCGTCGCCCTGATAGGAGGCAACAGGCATGCCGTCGAGACGGGTGTTGACTGTGATCATCGAGGCAGTGTCCTGGCGGAGGATGGCTATTTCGTTGAGGGCGAAGCCCCAGCCGGAAATCCCGGCCTTGACCCCCTCGCCGATGCCTTTGCCTTCGAGCAGTGAGCGCGATTCGACCGTGTAGTCCCCCTCGGAAAGCCGGCGCACAAGTCCGGGACCTTCGGCAATCGAGTGTTCGGCGAGAAAACCGAGATGGCCGGTGTTGAATCCGAGGATCGGAATCTCTTTGGAGGCCACGCGCCGGGCAGTGCGCAGGAAGGTGCCGTCGCCGCCGATGCTGAAACAGAAGTCGGCTGAAAAATCATCGTCCTCGAAGACGTCGTCGGCCGGGAGAGTTTCGCCTGTCATCCTCGACATAGCCTCGAAAAAGTGGCGGTCGATGCTGATGAAGGCCCCTTCGGCCTCAAGTGAGTTCAGAAGTGAAAGAATGTGGGGGATGTCATCCGGGCTCTGACGGCGTTTGCCGAAAACAGCGACTTTCATAGGCTTGGCGGGGAGGATGTGAGGGGGTGGATGATTATACTCCGAGATAGCGCATCAGTTCCTCATAGCGGCTGCGCATGACGGAATCGTCGGTGTCGGCAGTCCCTTCGGCGCCGATGACCTCATAGCCGTAGCGTTCGAGCGAACGGGCGGCGGCTTCCGGGTCGCGGTGGCTGATGCGGAGTTCGGCTATGATCCGGTTTTCGTTGCGCTCGCTGTCGGCGGTGACATTGAGATTGAGCAGATGGGCGTCGGCATCCTCCACCGCGCGCGCTATCCGCGAGGCGCTGTAATCGCCGCGGCGGCAGGTGACCACCAGAGTGCTGCTTTCCTCCATATTCGGAAAGAGCCGCTCAAGCGTCGCCTCTGCGCCTGCCGGAAAGGCGAGGTTTTGGATGGATGTGCTGTCTTTTCGGAGCAAAATATTTCTATTTTTTAGTTTTTCTGACTAATTTTGCGGTCAAAATCGGTCGGAATGAGCCACAAAATTACAAATAATCATCTATATAATGAACTGCTCGGACCGACAAAAAGATTACAGAACTATTAAAAAATGACAAATCTCAGTGTAAATATCAACAAGATCGCCACTTTGCGCAATGCGCGTGGAGAGAATGTGCCTGATCTTCTGAAGGTGGCTGCCGATTGTGAGAGTTTTGGTGCCGACGGCATCACTGTGCATCCACGCCCCGACGAGCGTCATATCCGTCGCGACGACGTCTACCGTCTGCGCCCGCTGGTGAAAACTGAGTTCAACATCGAGGGCTATCCCTCTGACGAATTCCTTGATCTTGTGCTGAAGGTGAAGCCCGAACAGGTCACCCTCGTGCCGGATGCGCCTGACGCTCTGACTTCAAGCGCCGGATGGAACGTCGCTGACCACATGGACTTCCTGACCTCGGTTGTCGACCGTCTGCGTGAGGCCGGAATCCGCTCCTCGATCTTTGTAGGCACGGATGTGGAGAATATCCATCTTGCAGCCCGCACCGGAGCTGACCGCATCGAACTCTACACCAAGCCCTATGCCGATCTCTATCCGAAAGATCCCGAAGCTGCCGTCGCTCCTTTTGTCGAGGCTGCACAGGCTGCTTTCTCTGCCGGTCTCGGAGTGAATGCCGGTCATGACCTGAGCCTTGTCAACCTGGCCTTTTTCCACCGCAACATTCCGCGTCTGAGCGAGGTGTCCATCGGCCATGCCCTTATCTGCGATGCGCTCTATCTGGGGCTGGAGGAGACAATCCGCCGCTACAAGGAATGTCTCAAGGGCTGAGCCGCTTCCGCCTCTGGTCTGACTGATGGAATCTGATTAACTGAAATCCAAAAACAACACCTCTCAAACTCAAACAACACTTCTCAAATATGTTTCAACAAGAATTCGTCGACACGGTAGCCACTGCTGCCATGAGTTACAATGATGCAGCGCAGGCCCAGGCCGCCGATATGGTCCAGGAACTTTCAGTCTGGGATCTGACAATGCGTGGCGGCTGGATCATGATCCCGCTGGCTGTCCTTTCTATCGTGTGTATCTATATTTTCGTGGAGCGCTGCCTGGTCATCCGCCGTGCGCAGAAGGAAGACAGCTCTTTCATGGAACGCATCCGCGAATACATCCATGAGGGCGAGATTGAAAGCGCCCGCCGTCTCTGCCAGAAGACCGACACTCCCTATGCGCGTCTTATCGGCAAGGGCATCAGCCGCATCGGTCGTCCGATGAACGATGTGCTTGTAACCATCGAGAATACCGGCAATATCGAGATCGCCGCTCTCGAAAAAGGTCTTCCCTGGCTTGCCACTACTGCGGCAGGCGGCCCGATGATCGGCTTCCTCGGAACCGTGATCGGTATGGTCAACGCTTTCTATAACCTTGCCTCTGCCGGAAGCAGCGCCAATATCGCCGTGCTTGCCGACGGTATCTATGCCGCACTTGTCACCACAGTGGCCGGTCTGATCGTGGGTATCATCGCACTCTTTGCCTACAACTATCTTGTGGCCCGCATCAACAAGGTGATGAACGCTCTTGAGGCCCGCACAATGGAGTTCATGGACCTGCTCAACGAGCCTGCTTAACCCCAACATCACTCCACACTGACGCTATGGCTCTGAAACGACAAAACACCATGATGGCCGCTTTTTCGATGGCTTCGATGACCGACGTCATCTTTCTGCTGCTCATCTTTTTCATGGTGACATCCACATTCGTGTTCCCGACGGCTCTCGAAGTCAATCTTCCGGAAAGTTCCAAACAGACAGCCCTGAAGCCTTCGACGAGGGTCTATATAGATAAAGAAGGTGTGATCTATGCCACTGCCGACCAGTCGGAACCGGTTGCGATGGATGAGAAATCGCTCCTTGACTTCCTCCGCGGTCAGGCCGCCGCAGCCGCCGACGGCGACAACTACATCGCAGTCTATGCCGATGAAGAGGTCACCTATGGTGCGCTTGTCAGAGTGCTCGATCTCGGCGCTCAGAACAACCTGAAGATGGTGCTTGCCACCAAACCGGCTCCCGCTTCGGCACGTCCGGCGGCTCAGGAACAGTGATTCCGGGCTTCTTTTCGGAATGACTATCCTGATGTTTTGGAAGCCTTTCTTTAACTCTACTCTCAATCCCAAATAATAAACAGATGTCTGACGATTCAGCGCGTTCACGCCGCAATCAGCTCATAGCCCTCCTGGCCACGGTCCTGTTTCACGCAGTGATTGTGGTGGTGCTGCTCACTCTCTGCCTCCGCTATCCCGGCGCAGAGCGCAACGAGCGCACATGGCCCCCTGTCGACTCTTCCGAAGTGCTGTTCGGAGGCGAGTATGTGATGATAGGTGACCGCCCGGAGATCGCGCAGAACACCGGAGAACCCGCTCCTGCCGAAGCCGAGGCTCAGGAAGCTCCCTCTCCTGAAGCCGAGTCGCTGGTCAATTCCGGCGAGCCGGCCCAGCCCGCTCCTGTCATCAGCAGCCAGCGTCCATCTCCTGCCAAGGTCGAGGCTAAACCGGCTCCTGAAAAGTCCGGTCCGACGAAAGCCGAGATCGAGGCTGCCGAGAAGGCCAAGCGTGAGCAGGAAGCCCGTCAGGCGATTGCCAATAAAGTTCAGTTCGGACAGAAAAGCACCGGCGGCAGCGGTTCAGGAAAAGCCGGAAGCCCAAACGGAAATGCTTCGGTAGGCGCTGTCAGCGGCAGTCCGGGCTTCAACCTTAAAGGCCGTTCGCTTGCCGACTGGCACACACCTTCGGCCGGACCCCTCGGCACCATCACCATCCGCGTGACCGTCAACCGTCAGGGTAAGGTGACATCTGCCTCCTATGCCTCCGGTACGGGAGCCGCCGCCGCAAGCCAGGCCACTCGCCAGAGCTGCATAAACGCGGCCAGAATGTCGCAATTCTCTGTCGATAATGATGCCCCGGCCTCACAGACAGGTACCATCACCTATAATTTCAAATAGTCCCGCGTAATTTCGAATAGTTCCGCACTGCCGGACATTTAGGATATAAAAACAGACACAGTTTCCCAACTTGCCGTCACAACGCGGCGTCAGTCCGGGAAACTGTGTCTGTTTTTTTGTCTTTTTAATCCTGTTTCGGACGGATTTTGAGTGTGGGTTATTCCTGATCCTGGTTTTCAGAGTCATCGGACTCTTCCGGAATTTCGAAGATCGAGAAATTGACCGAGCCGTAGGCGCGGTGTTCGCTGAAATGGGGCAGGTCTGAGAAATCAAACTTTTTGGAATGCTCGATGATGAAGATGCTTCCCGGATGGAGCAGCCGGGAATTCAGAACCATTTCAGGGATTTCGCCGAACCCCTCAAGATCGTATGGCGGGTCGGCAAACACGAAGTCAAAGGCTGTCGACGAGTCGCGGATATAGCGCAGTGCGTCAGTGCGCAGCAGATAGAGGTTGCGGTCGCCCAGTTCCTGTTTCACCTTCTCGATGAAACGGGCCTGTGTGGCCGACTTTTCAACCGACGTGACCGATGCCGCCCCGCGTGAGAGCAGTTCGAAACTGACGGCGCCTGTCCCGGCAAAGAGATCGAGACAGCGAAGCCCCTCGATGTCTACCATGTTTTCGATCACGTTGAAAATGTTCTCGCGTGCAAAGTCGGTGGTCGGACGGGCGGTGATATTGGTCGGGACGTTGAAGCGCCGGCGTCCGTATTTTCCTCTGATTATTCGCATATTGGTGTGACGATAAGATCAAACGGCGCGAGCATCGAGTCTTTTCCCGCCTTGAACATCTGAGGGGGGAAGATCACGGGCATCACGCGCGCGATGTAAGTGCGGAGTATTGTTGTGAGACTTTCTTTTGAACCCTGATCGCCGGAAAGCAGAAGCTCGTCCGTGGCGGGATCGAGTCCGAGGCGCTCGCGGCAGGCAAGGATGTAGTATGCTGCGTTTTCGGCTGTGTCGGCCTCGAATGTGTTGGCCATCAGCAGGCGGTGTCCGTCAAGCACGATCACATCGAGCGATTTTTGCCGTGTGTTCACCACCATTTTCAGCTTGTTGCCCTGTCCGCCTTTGGTCGCGAAGTAGCGGCAGAGCGCACCGAGATGGCTCGTGATTCTGAGCCGGTGGAATGTGCGTGTGAGGAAGCCTTTCAGCTCAGGCTCGATGCCCATGAGGATCGTGGCGTTGCGTGTCCCCGTCTCGTCGGTCTCCATTGTCAGTTCCGAATCCGGGAAAGCGGCCTTGAACAGCAGCTTGCGGTCGGCGGCGCAGCTGCATTCAGCCGGGATCACGGTCAGTTCCGGAGTCTCGATGACGCAGATGACCTGGCGGAAGTCGCTCAGAAGTATCGGGTTGTCATAGATCACGCTCTCGATGGCCTGAAGTCTCGAAGAGGTATTAGGATCGAGGACAATCCGCCGGTAGATCAGCGAATTGTCCTCGACGATAGAGTATATGGCCGCGTGGATTGTATCCTTGCTTATACGCAACAGCAGGTTGCATATTTCGGGATTGTCGATCCGTTGGCTGTCAAATGATCCGTTTGTCATTCAGGTTTATTGGGAATAGACTTATTGTACAAGGTTGGGAACATCACCCCACTTGTTGGGCGCGGGTTCGCTTTCCTTGATTACGAATACGAGATAGATGATGCCGCCGACCAGAGGAATGAGGTTGATGAAGAACCACCATCCCGAACGGCCGGTGTCGTGCAGACGGCGTACTGCCAGGCCGAGGTTCGGGAGAAGCAGACCGAGGCACACGATACCGCTGGCGATAGCGCTGAGTGTTGAGCTCCAGCAGAAGACAACATTGGCAGCGATGTTTGCAATGACTGCGAAAAGAATGAACCACCAGTATTCGGAACGTGATGCACGACCCTGGAAATTGCAATAGTTGACGGTGAGAGCGCGTTTCACGGCCTCGCCGAAAGGAAGTTGAAGCTGATACATTGTAAGAAAGTATTAATGTTAAGTTTATGAAAAAAATGGTTATCTCTACTTTCGGTATAATGCAAAGGTAACAAAAATTCACATATCAGTCAACAATGTGAAATAAAAATCACTCCCCCTTCTGATTCTTTTGGGAAAGCTCAGGGATTTTGAGTAATTTTGCATGATTTATAACAATAGGTTAATTAAAAAAATAAGAAAATGGCAAATTGGTTCGAGACGAAAGTCCGCTACGATAAGACAATGGACAACGGTGCTATCAAGAAAGTGACTGAAGCATATATGGTTGACGCTCTCTCATTCACCGAGGCAGAGGCACGTATCTCCGAGGAGATCGCTCATTTCACCTCTGATTTCTCTGTGTCTGCTGTAAAGCGCACAAAGATCGCCGAGATTTTCCGTGAAAGGACAGGTGACAAGTGGTATCTTGTCAAGGTGGCTTTCATCACCCTCGACGAGAAGACTGCGGTTGAGAAGAAATCCATCTCGCAGATCCTCGTTTGCGCCGATTCGTTCAAGGAGGCCTATGACAACTTCATGGAAGGCATGAAGGGCACAATGGCCGACTTCGAGATCAACACCATTCAGGAAACACTGATCATGGATGTCTATGACGCTGATCTCTCAGGCGACAGCAAGCCCGCTGAAGCTTGATCGGGCCTCTGTCTGACATCTGTTCACATATCATCCACAAACTCCCCACACGTATGGCAGGCTCAGTAACAGAAAATCTGCAAAAGCTCAACCGGATCATCCCCCAAGGGGTGACCCTTGTGGCTGTTTCAAAGTTTCATCCTCTGGAAGCCTTGGCCGAGGCTTATGAGGCCGGACAGCGTGTGTTTGGCGAAAGCCGGGCTTTGGAACTTGATGCCAAAGCCGCGCAGCTGCCTGAGGATATCGAATGGCACTTCATCGGCCATCTTCAGACCAATAAGGTGAAGAAGGTGGTGGCCCGCGCCGCGATGATCCACAGTGTCGACTCCGACCGTCTGTTGCAGGCGATTGATGCCGAAGCGGTGAAAGCCGGTCGCCGGACCGGTGTGCTCTTGCAGCTCCATGTGGCCCGCGAGGAAACAAAATTCGGCTTCACTCCCGCTGAACTCCTTGATTTTGTCACTCCCCGACTTGTAGAGTCCCTGAAAGGTGTCGAGATCCGCGGAGTGATGGGGATGGCTTCGAATGTCGACGACGACGAGCGCATCAGAGCGGATTTCCGTGAGATCCGCGCCGTTTTCGACCGGCTGAAAACAACCGTGTTTGCTTCTTCCTCCCGATTTGACACCGTCAGCATGGGCATGAGCCATGACTGGCCCATTGCAGTCGAGGAGGGGAGCACGATGGTCCGTGTCGGAACCTCGATCTTCGGCGAAAGAGAATATTGAACCCTCTTATTAATTAAAATAATGACAGAGCGCAGGAAAATAGCCATAGCGACTGGCACACGTGCCGATTGGGGATTGCTCAGCGGGATAGCCCGCGGACTGGCTGCCCGTCAGGACTGTGAGGTCACGGTTCTGGCTACCAACATGCACCTGTCCGAGCGTTACGGCAACACTATCTCCGAGATCGTGGACGACGGCTTTGCCGACCCCGTGAGGGTCGAGATGCCTGATGCTGCCGATACCGACACATCGACTGTCGGGGCTATGGCAGTCTGCATGACCGGAATGGCTCATGAGCTTTCCCGTCTGCGTCCGGATCTGCTTGTGATTCTGGGTGACCGCTTCGAGATGCTTGCCACGGCGACTGCCGCACTGATGACGAGAGTGCCGATCGTGCACATTGCCGGAGGCGAGATCTCCGAGGGTGCCATTGACGACAGCATCCGTCATGCCATCACAAAAATGGCCTCCCTTCATCTGACGGCCACAGAGCCTTACCGACAGAGAGTGATCTCGATGGGTGAGGCTCCAGACAGGGTTATCAACACAGGGGCCATCGGTGTTTATAACATCCTTCACGAGCCTCTGATGTCATGCAGGGAGCTGGAAGATTCGATTGGTTTCAGCCTGACGGAGAAATCTCTGCTGGTGACCTACCATCCCGCCACGCTCGACGACGAAGACCCTGCCGTGCGCTGCCGTGCGCTGCTCGCCGCCCTTGACCGCTTCCCGGATTTCAAGGTCCTGATGACCTACCCGAACAACGATCCTCGCGGACGCGTTATAATAGATCTGATCGAGGCCTATGCCGCCGCCCGGCCCGAACGAGTGAAGATTGTCCCCTCGCTCGGCAAACTCCGCTACCTGTCGGCTCTGCGCTGTGTCTGCGCCGTGGTCGGAAACTCTTCGAGTGGCATTGTCGAGGTTCCGTCGATGCACATCCCGACTGTCGACATCGGCATCAGGCAGCGCGGTCGTCTTTGCGGCGAGAGTGTCATCCACTGCGGTGACAGCGAAGATGAAATTGCCTCGGCTCTTGCTTGGGCGCTCGGCGACGAAGGCCGTCGCATTGCCCGCGAGGCCGAAAATCCATATTTCCGCCCCGACACTCTCGATCTGATTGTCAGGGCCATTGCCGAAACGCCTCTTCAAACACTTCAGACAAAGAAATTCTATGACCGATAAGCAGGCTCTTGTAATAATTCCCGCCCGTGGCGGCAGCAAGGGGATCCCGCGCAAGAATATAAAGGAATTCTGCGGGCGCCCTCTGATCCACTATTCGATAGATGTGGCCAGAGCCGTCGCGCCGGATTCGAATGTGATTCTCTCGACTGACGATGAGGAGATCCGTCTCTGTGCCGAAAGTACAGGCCTGCCGGTCGCCTATCGGCGTCCTGCCTCGCTTGGCGGCGACACGGTCGGTTCGCGTGAGGTGATCCTTGATGCGATGGACTGGGCTGACAGAAACGGAATCACATATAATAAGGTGGTGCTTCTCCAGCCGACCTCCCCCTTGCGCACTGTCGGTGATGTCGAGGACTGTCTGAAACTCTATACCCCGGACTGCGACATGGTGGTCAGCGTGGCTGAAGCTCCATGCAATCCATACTATGACTGCTTCGAGACTCAGCCTGACGGCACTCTGCATGTCTCCAAGGGTGAGGGTCGCCTGACCAGGCGTCAGGACGCCCCGAAAGCCTGGCAGTTCAACGGCGCTGTCTATGTGATCAACCCTGAGTCAATCCGCCGGATGGCTCTTGGCGAGTTCCCGAAGCGCATACCTTACGAAATGCCCCGTTCGCGTTCGGTGGACCTTGACACTCCGCTGGACTGGACAATAGCCGAAACGATAACCAACACTCTTGAAAGCCATGCGGATTGACCGACACATCATTTCCGAACAGGCCTCTCTGACAGAGGCACTGCGTATGCTCAACGAACTTTCCGGCGGAGTGATGACCCTGATTGTCATAGACGCCGACGGGCGTATGACAGGCACTCTTACCGACGGAGATGTCCGCCGGGCGCTCCTTGGCGGAATCGCTCTTGATGCCCCGGTTGCCTCGGCCATGTTCCGCGGCTTCCACGCACTGCGCGAAGGTGAGATAGATCCGCTGAGGGTCTGTGAGATCCGCAAGCGCGGCATAAGACTCATCCCGGTTCTTGACAGTGATGGCCGTGTGGTGAGGCTCATCGACACCTGTGTCACCCGTACCGTTCTGCCTGTCAGTGCGGTTCTGATGGCCGGCGGAAAGGGTGAGCGTCTTCGTCCGATGACGCTCAAGACCCCTAAGCCTCTGCTGGAGATCGGCGGCAAAGCAATTATAGACTATAATATCGAGGCCCTGGCCGCGGTTGGTGTCACAGATATAAGCGTGACCGTCAATTATCTCGCCGAACAGCTTGAGGATCACTTCTCAGCGCCGGTCGGAGGTGTGTCTGTCAGGTGTGTGCGTGAGACAAAGCCCCTCGGTACCATCGGTTCCGTCGCTCTTGTCGGGCTGCCTGCCGAGGGTGACACCATCGTTATGAACTCCGATCTGCTGACCACTGTCTCATTCGAGGATCTTTACCTGCGTCACCGGTCCGAGAAGGCCGACATCACGATTGCCGTTGTCTCCTACAATGTCTCCGTCCCCTATGCCATCCTTTCGACTGAAGGAGAATGTGTGACGGGGCTGGTGGAAAAGCCTTCTTACAGTTACTATGCCAACGCGGGGATCTACATCATCTCCAACCGTCTTCTCTCAGGCCTGAGCCCCGACATCCGTATGGATGCCACAGACCTGATCGAGCAGGCCATAGCGGAGGGACGGAAGGTGACCTACTGTCCGATCAACGGCACCTGGATCGACATCGGCTCTCCTGCCGATTTCGCCCATGCCCGTGAGCTGATGGCCCATGTGCGTCAGACTCGTTAAACGTTTTCCGACAAAGATTGTTAATCAAAGAAAAATAATAAGTTACTTAGTATAGCCATGGCTGATTCAAACTTCATAGACTATGTCAAAGTCCTCTGCCGTTCAGGCAAGGGTGGCGCCGGTTCGCGTCATTTCTACCGAGCAAAATATATTCCCAAAGGAGGCCCTGACGGAGGTGACGGTGGCCGTGGCGGTCATATAATACTCCGTGGCAACAGCCACATGTGGACTCTCTTGCCTCTGCGCTACCGCCGCCATATTTTTGCCGGAAACGGCCAGAGCGGTTCCGGCGGACGCTCTTTCGGAAAGGACGGTGAGGACGTGATTGTCGACGTGCCCTGCGGCACTGTTGTCTTTGATGCCGAAACCGGTGAATTTCTGTGTGAGGTGACCTCCGACGGCGAAGAGGTGAAGCTGCTTCGCGGCGGTCGCGGCGGTCTTGGCAACTGGCATTTCAAGAGTGCCACAAACCGCACTCCGCGCTATGCACAGCCCGGCGAGCCGGCCATCGAGAAAAGCATCATTCTTGAGCTTAAGCTCCTTGCCGACGTTGGTCTTGTCGGTTTTCCGAATGCAGGCAAATCGACCCTTCTGTCATCAATCTCCGCCGCGCGTCCGAAGATCGCCGACTATCCCTTCACCACAATGGAGCCGCAGCTCGGAATTGTTTCCTACCGTGGCGACAGCTCGTTTGTGATGGCTGACATCCCCGGTATCATCGAGGGTGCGAGCGAGGGCAAGGGACTTGGCCTGCGCTTCCTGCGCCATATCGAGCGCAATGCCGTGTTGCTTTTCATGGTGCCTGCCGATGCCGATGACATCAAGGCTCAGTATGACATCCTTGTCGGCGAACTCGAACGTTTCAACCCCCAGCTGGCCGACAAGCCCCGTGTGCTCGCTGTCTCCAAGAGCGATATGCTTGACGAGGAACTCATGGCGGAGATCGAGGCCACACTGCCGGAGGGTGTGCCCCACATTTTCATTTCTGCCGTGACCGGAATGGGGCTCACAGAGCTCAAAGACATGCTCTGGCGCGAGATCACCGACGAGCGCAACCGCATTGAGGTCGCACCGATCACCCATCGTCCGCTCGACGGTCATCACCGTGTGCGCGAGGAAGATGAGTTTATCTTCGAAAATGTGCCTGCTCCGGCTGAGGATGAAGAGGAATTCCTTGACGACGAGGATTTTGACGGTGAGGACTACGGCTATGAAATGCTTGACGAAGATGACTTTGATGTCTGATCCGTATCTCCGGATTCAGTCTGCATCCAGCCGTTTTTTTACAGTCTCTGACATTCTGAGCATCTTGTCCTGTGGCCACGCATAACGAATTGGGCAGATGGGGTGAGGAGAAAGCCCGCGAGCTTCTCCTCACTGACGGCTATGCCGTATGCGGCGAGAATATCCGCATCGGAGGAGTGGAGATTGACTTCATAGCGACCAAAGACAATCTCATCTGTTTTGTCGAGGTGAAAACCCGCTCGACCGATTTTGTGGATCCCGCCGAGGCTGTCGACAGCCGCAAGCGCAGCCGGCTGGTCAGAGCCGCAGATTCCTATATGCGTCAGTATGAGATCCCGCTTGAACCCCGTTTTGACATAGTGGTCATCATCGGTTCGCCTGAGTCATACACCATCGAGCACATTCCTGACGCCTTTCTGCCGTCGCTCAACAACCGCTAAGAAAAATTTTTTGCCCTTCCTCCGCATTATCGCACTTGATCCCATGGGGTGAGTGCTTATCTTTGTAGTGGGAATTCATTCAGAAAAAAAACGGCATCGGGCCAAGACCGTACAGGGTGTACGCTTGAAACCCGATACCGGATTCAGAGGTTGTTTTTCGGCAATCTCTTAAGAGATAGTATAATCTTGGCAATCTGGATTATATGATCTTCTGTCAGACCTCGACTTCGCGGCCTCGTAGCCACACGCGGCTTATGAGCGGGGTGGCGTAGGCGTAGGGGTAG
This sequence comes from Duncaniella sp., assembly GCF_029054785.1. Classification (GTDB taxonomy): domain Bacteria; phylum Bacteroidota; class Bacteroidia; order Bacteroidales; family Muribaculaceae; genus Duncaniella. The sequence continues at coordinate 6,868 of NZ_JAIDEN010000091.1, read as the reverse complement.
AAATCGAGCGACGACATAGGCTTCGTGAGATAGAAATTTGCAACCTTGCCGGGAGCGATCGACCCATAGTTCTTGCTCTCGTCCATTGCAAAGGCTCCGTTGATGGTAGTGGCGTTTAAGGCCTCTGCCGGGGTCATTTTCATCTTTATGCAGCCGAGCGACATGACCATGCGCATATTGCCGGAGGGCGATGAGCCGGGGTTATAGTCGGAAGCGAGAGCCACGACAGCTCCACGGTCGATGGCTTTTCTTGCCGGTCCGTAGGGCATTCCGAGGAAGAACGACGCACCGGGAAGCATCGTGGCCACAGTGCGGTTTGCGGCGAGCAGTTCGATCTCCTCCTCGCCGATGCGTTCAAGATGGTCCACCGAGAGAGCCTCGCGGGCCACTCCGACCTGGACTCCTCCTGAGACGGCGAGTTCGTTGGCGTGGATCTTCGGACGCATGCCGTAGCGGGCTGCGGCTGTCAGGATGCGGTCGGTCTCCTCGACCGTGAAGAAGCCCGCATCGCAGAAGACGTCCACAAAATCGGCCAGACCCTCTGCGGCTGCGGCGGGGATCATCTCCTCGCAGACCAGAGTGACATAATCGGCCTGGCGTCCGGCGTAGGCACGGCCTACGGCATGGGCGCCCAGGAATGTGGCTTTGACTTTCATCGGGGAGCTTTCGGCAATGCGGCGGATGACGCGCAGCATTTTCATTTCATCGGCGGTTGTCAGACCGTAGCCGCTCTTGATCTCCACGCAGCCGGTACCCATGCCCATGATTTCTCGGACTCTCTCCATTGCCTGACGGTAGAGTTCCTTTTCGGAAGTCCGGTGCAGGAGATCGGCAGAGTTCAGGATTCCGCCGCCGCGTCTGGCGATCTCTTCGTAGCTCAGGCCGTTGATCTTGTCGATGAATTCGCGTTCGCGGCTTCCGGCATAGACGATGTGGGTGTGGGAGTCGCAGAACGAGGGGAAGATGTAGCCCCCTTTGGCGTCGACACACAATTCGCCGCGCAATGGCTGCGGACAGTTGTCCATTGATCCGAAACTGCTGAAACGGTCATTTTCAGTGCGCAGCCATGCGTTTTCGATGAGGCCGAGCCGGTTCATTTCTTTTCCGCGGAGGAAAAGGGTGTCCCCGCCGTCGATTCCGGCGAGGACTCCGATATTGGTGATCAGCATGGGATGAATCAATGGTTAGTGCGGAGAAATTCTACTGATGCGGCGATGTAGGGCGACATGACGGTGTCATTGTCGATGAAAGGCACTGACTTGCGGTATTCCTTGTGCCAGGCTTCAAGTTCGGGCGAGGATTTCATCGGACGGCGCAGGTCGAGAGCCTGGGCGGCATTGAAAAGTTCGATGGCAAGCACACGCTCTGTGTTGTCGACCACACGGCAGAGTTTGGTTGCCGAGTTGCCGCCCATAGAGACGTGGTCTTCCTGGCCTTGCGACGAGGGGATGGAGTCGCAGCTTGTCGGCCAGCAGAGGCCTTTGGACTGGTTGACGATCGAGGCGGCGGCATATTGCGGAATCATGAAGCCGCTGTTGAGACCGGGATTTGCCACGAGGAAGGGGGGCAGATTGCGGGCACCGGAGATCAGTCGGTAGATGCGGCGTTCGGAGATGCTGCCGAGTTCGGCGATTGCAAGTGCGAGATAGTCCATCGGCAGGGCGATCGGTTCGCCGTGGAAGTTGCCGGCCGATACGATGATGTCTTCTTCCGGGAAGATGGTTGGATTGTCGGTCGGCGAGTTGATTTCGGTCTCGATCACATTGCCGACGTAGGTCAGAGCATCTTTCACAGCCCCGTGGACCTGAGGCATGCAGCGGAACGAGTAGGGGTCCTGCACATGCTTTTTGGGCTGGCTGATCAGTTCGCTGCCTTCAAGATGGGAGCGGACGGCGCGGGCTGTGGCAAGTTGGCCGGGATGAGGGCGGACGGCATTGACAGAGTCGCCGAACGGATCAATGCGGCCGTCGAACGCGTCGAGCGAGAGGGCGCCGATCTTGTCGGCCAGAGCGCTCAGACGGCGGGCGCGCAGGATCGCATGGACTGCGTGTGACGACATGAACTGGGTGCCGTTCAGAAGTGCCAGGCCTTCTTTGGAGACGAGTTTCACAGGCTCCCATCCTTTTTCGGCGAGCACTTCGGCTGCCGGACGGATCTCGCCTTTGTAAAGCACTTCGCCCAGACCAAGAAGCGGCAGGCACATGTTGGCCAGAGGCGCGAGGTCGCCGGATGCCCCTAATGAGCCGAGCTGATAGATGACAGGGAGGATGTCTTCATTGAAGAAGTCGACCAGGCGCTGGACAGTGGAGAGCTGCACTCCTGAATTGCCGAATGACAGCGACATGATTTTGGTCAGCAGCATGATCTTGACGATCTGCGGATCAACCTTGTCACCGCAGCCGCAGGCGTGTGACTTTACAAGGTTTTCCTGGAGCTTGGAAAGGTCCTGGCTGTCGATTGATATGTTGCAGAGCGAGCCGAAACCGGTTGTGATGCCATAGATCGGGTGGTCGCATTCGCTGATTTTGTCGTCAAGATACTGGCGGCAACGCTTGATGCGGTTTGCGGACTCTTCGCTGAGCGCGATCTTGATGTTGTTTTCGATGATTTCGCCGACACGCTGGATGGTGAGGCGTTCGGGGCTGATATAATGAACCATATCTGATGTTTTTTCAAGTGGATTTAACAGCTTTTTCAGCTTTTTGGAACCGGATATTGACCGGTTTCTTAGATTTTAAGGCTATTGGGAGGAGAGAGGAGAACAAGCTGTCCTATATGACCGGCCAAAGACAGCGGTTTAGGATCAGAGCTGGCTGAATGCCCGGTCGATCAGGCTGTCGTCAGCAATGTTGGGGAGGGTCACACGCAGAAGCGGTGTGCGCTCCATCTCGCGTCTGATGGCTGAGATCGCACCCTTGTTGCGGGCCCAGCTGCGACGTGCTATACCGTTGTTGACATCCCAAAGGAGCATTTCTTCGATGTGGCGTCCGGAATCGGCGGAACCGTCGATGACCATGCCGAAACCGCCGTTGATCACTTCGCCCCAGCCGACACCGCCGCCGTTGTGGATCGAAACCCATGTCGCGCCGCGGAACGAGTCGCCGATGACGTTGTGGACGGCCATGTCAGCCGTGAACTGCGATCCGTCATAGATGTTGGAGGTCTCGCGATAGGGAGAGTCGGTGCCTGACACGTCATGATGGTCGCGTCCGAGCACGATAGGAGCCGAGATTTCTCCGCGGGCAATCGCGTCGTTGAAGGCCAGGGCGATCTTTGTGCGTCCTTCGGAGTCGGCATAGAGGATGCGGGCCTGCGAACCGACCACGAGCTTGTTGCGTCCGGCTTCGCGTATCCAGTGGATGTTGTCGCGCAGCTGGCCCTTGATTTCCTCCGGTGCCTCCCGGAGAATTTCCTCAAGGACATCGGCGGCAATGGCGTCGCTTTTCGCAAGATCGGCGGGATCGCCTGAGGTGCAGACCCAGCGGAAGGGGCCGAATCCGTAGTCGAAGAAACTCGGACCCATGATGTCCTGCACGTATGACGGATAGCGGAAAGTTCCGTCCTCTTTCATTATATCGGCTCCCGCGCGTGATGATTCGAGCAGGAAGGCGTTTCCGTAGTCGAAGAAATACATACCCTTTTCGGTCAGAGTGTTGATCGCGGCTACCTGACGGCGCAGCGAGTCCTGCACTCTTGCCTTGAATTCCTCAGGATTTTCAGCCATCATCACCTTGGCTTCCTCAAAACCGAGTCCTGCGGGATAGTAGCCGCCGGCCCAGGGGTTGTGGAGCGAGGTCTGGTCTGAGCCGAGGTCCACGCTGACACCGTCGGCGGCCAGACGCTCCCAGAGGTCCACGACATTTCCCTGATAGGCCAGGGAGACGGCCTCGCGGTTTTTGCGGGCCTGTTCGGTGCGGGCCATGAGTTCGTCAAGCGAAGTGTAGACTTCGTCGACCCAACCCTGACTGTGGCGTGTCTCTACGGCTTTTGGATTGACTTCGGCAACGATGCTGACCACTCCGGCTATGTTGCCTGCCTTTGGCTGTGCTCCCGACATGCCGCCCAGACCGGCGGAGACAAAGAGCATGCCGCCCAGATCGTGTTCGCCCTCCTTGAGGCGTTTGCGGCCTGCGTTGAGCACGGTTATTGTGGTGCCGTGGACAATGCCCTGCGGACCTATATACATATATGATCCGGCGGTCATCTGGCCGTATTGTGACACACCCATAGCGTTGAAGCGTTCCCAGTCATCGGGCTTGGAGTAGTTGGGGATCACCATGCCGTTTGTGACGATCACGCGCGGCGCGTCGGGATGCGAGGGGAAGAGTCCGAGGGGATGGCCTGAGTACATGACCAGAGTCTGGGAGTCGGTCATCTCGGAGAGATATTTCATTGCCAGAAGATACTGGGCCCAGTTCTGGAACACGGCGCCGTTGCCTCCGTAGGTGATCAGCTCATGCGGATGCTGGGCCACACGCGGATCGAGGTTGTTCTGGATCATCATCATGATGGCTGCGGCCTGACGGCTGCGCGCAGGATATTCCTCGATCGGACGGGCATACATCTCATAGGTCGGGCGGAAGCGGTACATGTAGATGCGTCCGTAGGTTTCAAGTTCTCCGGCAAATTCGCGCGCAAGTTCGGCGTGGAGGTGTTCGGGGAAGTAGCGCAGAGCGTTTTTTACGGCCAGGCGCTTTTCGGCAGGAGTGAGGATTTCCTTGCGTTTCGGCGCATGGTTGACGCTTGTGTCATAAGATGGTGCGGGAGGCAGCGTGTCGGGGATACCGGCGCCTACGACCGCACGAAATTCTTCTTTAGTCATGGTATATATTAGGCGAAAGAGGGGGTTATTTGTTTGCTGAGAGGACCTCATTGACAACTTCGAGCACTTTTGCCTCTGCGGCCACGGCCTTGGCTGCGATTTCGGCAGCGCGGGCTGTCAGTCGGTCGGCTTCCTCACGGTTTTTCAGCGAGGCGGCATTGATGCGGACGTTGAGCTGTGCGCCGAGGACTGCCGAGCGGGCTGCCAGAGCGCCTACGCCGGCATCGCTGACTGAGGCGGGATTGCCTGTGCGGGCCATAGACTCAAGAAGCGGGAAGGTCTCGGCTGCGGCTTCCATTGTCGACAGCGGGATCATCGTCGCATAGAGGGTCGCGTCCTCGATGGCTGCGGCGCGCGCGGCTTTTTCCTCATCGGTTGATTTCGGCATCTTGAAGGCGTCCATGATGCGGTTGAAGGCTTCGGTGTCTTCGTTGACGAGATGGAGCAGGCGCTGCATCAGTTCCTGGCCTTTGTCGGCCTGGTCGGAGAATTCTTTCCAGCGGTCGTCCCATCCGGCCTTGTGGCTTGAGAGGTTGGCCACCATCGTGCCGAGTGCGGCGGCCAGGGCACCCATGTAGGCAGAGATAGAGCCTCCGCCGGGAGCGGGTGATTCGGATGCGGTCTCTTCGGCGAATCCTGTGCAGGTCATGTCGGTCAGTTTCCGGCACTCCCCTTTTGGGGCGATGAGATATTCGATGACTTTTTCTTCGGGGCGGAAGGGGCTGAGTTCGTCGAGGCCCATTGATTTCACGGCCATGCGGATCAGCTCGCTTTCGGCAATGCCGGTGGAGCGCTGCTGTTTGTGGAGGAAGTAGCGTCCGGCCTCGATGAGTGTGCGCTTCGGGACGAGGCCCACGATCTCGGTGCCCGTCACTCGGAGTCCGCGGGCGTTTGCCGCGCGGCAGACTTCATCAAAGGCGACGTGAAGGGGAGTGGTGGAGATGTCGGTGATGTTCATTGACACCTGGGCGATGCCGTATTCGTCGATGAACCATCCGATGGCCTTTGTGGCTTTCAGGGTTCCGGGCTGCATGATTGTATTGCCGTTTTCGTCTTTCAGCGGTTTGCCGTTGGGCTTTCCGCCTTCGCGGACCGGACGGCCTTTTTCGCGGACATCAAATGCGATCGCGTTGGCGCGGCGGGTTGAAGTCGTGTTGAGGTTGAAGTTCACTGCGATGAGGAAATCGCGGGCTCCGACGGTGGTAGCGCCGGTGCGGGCTGCCTTTTCGTCAAAAGGACGGTCGCCGAAGTCCGGACCTTTGCCTTCATGGTTCATTTTTTCGGGAAGAGCCTCATACTCTCCGGCGCGGCAGACGGCGAGGTTGCGGCGTTCGGGAGTGAAGGCAGCCGCCTCATAGCAGTAAGTCGGGATTTCGAGTTCGTCGGCTATGCGCTTGGCAAGTTTTCTGGAAAGCTCGGCGCATTCTTCAAGAGTGATTCCTGAGATCGGGATGAGGGGGCAGACGTCAGTGGCACCCATTCGGGGGTGTGCGCCGTGGTGGTTGCGCATGTCGATCAGTTCGGCGGCACGTCTGACACCTCTGAAAGCCGCTTCGACAACTGCTTCAGGTTCTCCGACAAAGGTGACCACAGTGCGGTTTGTCGCTTCGCCCGGATCGACATCAAGAAGGCTTATGCCTTTGACGCTTTCGATGGCATCAGTGATTGACTTGATGACGGCCTTGTCGCGTCCCTCACTGAAATTGGGGACACATTCGATGATTCGTGTTTCCATGGAAATGGTTAAGTGTTTTGGTAGTTTTTCAGGTTTCGGTGAGGAGATTTGCAAATGTAATGATTTTAGTTAGAATATACCATAGAATAATATTCTAAAATTGGATGTGTCTACGTTATAATATATACTGAGAATTGCTGAATCATCCGTTACTCAGTCCGTTGAGGGGGAGTTCACGGGTGCTTTTCACTTCGTCGAGCACGAAACAGCTGTTGAGCGAGCCGATGCAGTCGAGATCGCCGAGAATTCTGAGGAGGAAGTCCTGATAGGCGTGCATGTTGCGGGTGTAGATCTTCAGCAGGAAGTCATAT
>NZ_JAIDEN010000090.1 GCF_029054785.1 Duncaniella sp. | reverse complement strand
GACGGAAAGCCACGCGATGCCAAGCCGCAATCCGACGGAGCCCCTTCGCGCAAACGCCATCCGAAACGCCGGTCCTCATCCAAACGAAACCCCGGCCCCACCGAAAAATCCAGCCCCGCATCAGAATAAAATCAGGCAAACCACGGTAGCGGCAGGAAACAATCAACCCAAAATCAGAAAAACCGCGTTAGCAGTGGGAAGAATCCGACCAAAATCAGGAAAACCACGTTAGCGGTGGGGAGAATCCGACCAGAATCAGGCAAGCCGCGTTAGCGGTGGGGAGAATCCAGGCCACTGCAAGGGCTCCGTAGGAGTCCGCAGCTGTGGTAATACAATGTATCAAATGATAAAGAGCGCCGTAGGTGCGAAACTGTTTCGCACCTACGGCGCTCTATTTTGTGGCGGATTATCGTTTTACCACAGCTGCGAACCGCTAACGCGGCTCTTGCAGTGGCCTGGATTCTCCCCACCGCTAACGCGGCTTGACTGGAAAAATTTGCGCCCCGCAGCTGCGGATGGCCCTTGCTGTGGCTCGGATCTCCCCACCGCTAACGCGGCTTGACTGGAAAAATTTGCGCCCCGCAACTGCGGAGGGTGTTTGGCGACAACTACCCGCTGCTGCGAAGGACGCTTTGTAGCAACTGCTTATTTCGCGTATTCGATCTTGCCTACGAGCTTGCGCGAGATACCGGGATTCTCAACCGAGCGCACTGAAGGCTGGTGCATATCCTTCGGGAAATAGAGGAAGAAGCGGTCAGCAGGTGCCGGAGAGTATACAATCTCCTCATCGGTCGAATAGTTGGTACGGTCCTTTACAGGATCATATTCATTGGTCGGAGTGACATTTCCGGCCACACCCATCAGCTCATTACCCTCGTAGGTGTACTGAAGGTCAATGAAATTGCGGTGAGACTCGATTTTGGTCTCTTCGGCAGACTTGGGAGTGTATTCGAGCACATTGATCCACAGACGGCCCTCTTCAAGCACGATCTTTTTGCCGGCTTCAAGAGTCATCGGATCTGTCTCTGCAAGAAATTTGAAAAGTTTGTCCCACAAGGGCTTGTTGAGACGATATTGGTTGGCAAATTCAAGAGCGTCGATGCTCTTGTCGGCGTTGACGGACCATCCGTTGGCCCACTCACGGCTCTCGACCCACTGCTGAGCCTCAGCAGCAGTCATCTGATTTTCATTAGTCATGGTTTTCTATGATTTTGGATTGCTGTATAGTTAAAAACTTCTTTGATTATCAAAACTCAGTTCGACACCATTGCGCATTGCAAAAGCTAAACTGTAATTCATTTCCATCGCGCTTCTGCGAGGAAAAATAGGAGCTACAACCACATGACAGACAATTTCAGTAGCTCTCAAAAAGTCAATGCCGATCGCTGTCAGTTTGGCCCGGAATATATTTAAGGTATGCTCCAGTTGTGTAATTGCTTTTTCGTAAGTATAGACCACACTTTCAAGTGAATTTCCCTCTGCATTTGACTTAAACTCGATCAACGCAAAAAGATCGGCATGAAAAAGCGCACAGTCGGCAATTCCGCCTGCCGGACTTTTGACCAGTTTATTGTCAATCGACAGCAGATGCAGATCACGCTCTGCCGGATTGATACCGACGAAACACCCCGAAAGCAAAGCCTCTGCATCGGCAAAGCGTGAGACTTTCAGTTCGTCATCGTCAACCACATAGACCACCTCCTCTGATTTCGTCTCCACACAGTCCAGCACGTCCACGGCATGACCGCGAAAAGCCATGCGCAACCGCAAATTGGAAATTGCCTTAGGGACTTCCATAATCACTTCTGATTACGCATGAGAGACAGATAGAACCTGTAAAGACTGTTGAACTCTCCTGACAGTATATCCGACACCGAATCGAGATAGTTGGCCTGAATAAGCCCGGTTGATTTATCGATTATATCTTTGCAATCGGAAGCACCATCATCTGAACGGCTCAATGAATACACCGCTATCTCTTCCGGGCACACAACATAGTCAACCGGAAGTTTCTCAGCAAGATCCTCCGCATCTGCGGGATATTTGTCTAAAATAAGACCTCCAAGCAGAGAGATATTGAGAATCGACAATATATAAGGGCTATGGGTGGTCAATGTCCATGTTCCGACCTTACATTTCTCTGTATTTGTCTTGGCGAGAATCTGTCGCAGAAGTTCAAGCTGGTTTGAAGGGAAAAGATTCAATTCCGGCTCCTCGATCGTAAAACTCTGAAAGTAATTTTCTGAGACGCAATAGTCAATCACCATCAGCAATGGAATAATTGACTGCATGCCGGAAGAACTGTAACGCAATGGAACCGGCTTGTCACCGCAGACAACAGTATCAACGCCATCTTTCAGCATATATTTTGAGCGGAGAAACGGCAGATCGTAAGTCTTGAAATGATTCTTTGCCTTTTCAAAGAAACTCATATACTCCATCAGAGTGTCAGGCAACGGCACTTTGGCCATGAACAGACTTGCCATCGAGCCAGACAACGCTCCGACAATTCCTCTTTCGGCTGGACAATAAAACGAGAAACGCAGGTTTGACGCAAGCACCTGATGGTGTTTAACCATCAGATCCTCCAATTCATTTTTTTTCAGATTGGTTGTATCAACGCCAAGATTTTCCAATGTTTCTTTCAAGCAGTGGTTCATGACATTGCTTGTGAACCGTAGCAATGCCTGACGGTCTCTCTTTGAACTGGAAACGTCAAATTTATTGTCTCTATACTTTACAGTAATCTCGTCACCGTCAAAATATTCAATATAGGTATCCGGTTTAAAATAGTCCTGAATGCCGTAGATCGAAAAAATCCCTTCTACAACCTGATCACGTCCTTCCAATGCTGCATTATAGAGCGACACATCTCTCAGACATGACAGCAATTTGGCAATTGTGCTTTTGCCGACACCCTGTTCTCCGATGAAGACATTCAGCTTCTTGAGAACAATGTCAATGCTTGTTATAGGCCCGAAATTTCGGATTATGAGATGTTCCATTCTGTAATATGGCAGAGTATATGAATTTTATTGATTCAGGCGTGGTCTACTGACTTTCCTGATGCAAAAGTAGTTATTGATTGCGACAATTGCAAATCCTTGAACGGCCGTTTGCCAAACTCCGGAGGCTCCCGCAACACTCCTGCCGGACGTTTACGGTGCGCACAGGGGTGGCTCTGGTGATATGCTTTTGGTGAAGCGGTTATTTTTTCGTAATTTTGTGGAGTTTCCGGCCAAAAACCGTGAATATCATTTCTCTTACAATCATTACCTTCTCTGATTTCCATGAAACTATCTTCAGTTTTATTTGGCCTCTGCCTGGCGGTATCAGCCACGGTAAGCGCCTCTACTCCCTCAAGCTATGCCCACCTCTATGACGGCCTGCCGTTTGACATGCCTGTCATCGATAAACCCGTGTTCCCTGACAACATCGTAGACCTCACCGACTTCGGCGCGGTTGCCGACGGCAAGACTCTCAACACCGAGGCCTTTGCCAAAGCCATAGACGCTCTCGCAGCCAAAGGAGGCGGCACTCTCAACGTCCCGGCCGGAATCTGGATGACCGGACCGATCACCATGAAGTCAAACATCAATCTCCACCTCGACGGGGGCGCACTGATACTCTTCTCGCCTGATCCGGATCTCTATCCCGTAATCTACACCGTCTATGAGGGCTATGAAGCCTATCGCGCCATCTCGCCCATCTACGGCGAAGACCTTGAGAACGTAGCCATCACCGGCGACGGCGTGATTGACGGCAACGGCGCGGCCTGGCGTCAGGTGAAGCGCGACCAGATGACACCTCCGCAGTGGAGACGCAAGATCAAGTCCGGCGGCATCCTTGTCGGCGACAACGTCTGGTATCCCTCGCAGGACTACATCGACGGCGAAAAAATCCGCGAAAGCGAAGACGGCATCGCCAAACTGAAAGCCATGACCAAGGAAGAATCCGAAAAGATCAAACGCTTTATCCGCCCGGTGATGGTCAAGCTCGTGAACTGCAAGAACGTCTATCTCCAGGGAGTGCTGTTTCAGAATTCTCCCGCCTGGAATCTCCACCCGCTGCTGTGTGAGAACCTGATCATCGACGGTGTCTATGTCAAGAACCCGGAGTATGCACAGAACGGCGACGGTCTTGACGTTGAGTCATGCAAAAATGTGATCATCTACCGCTCTACCCTCGATGTCGGTGACGACGCGATCTGCATCAAGTCTGGCAAGGACGAGGATGGCCGCAAACGCGGAGTGCCCACCGAAAATGTGATCGTCAAAGACTGCCGAGTGTTCCAGGGCCACGGAGGTTTCGTGGTCGGCAGCGAGATGTCAGGCGGAGTCAACAATGTGGCTGTTTCGGACTGCCAGTTCATCGGCACTGACGTCGGACTGCGCTTCAAGAGCACCCGCGGACGTGGCGGAGTAGTCAAAAACATCTTCATCGACAACATCAACATGCTCGACATCGTCGGCGAAGCCCTGCTGTTTGACCTCTACTACTGGGTGAAAAACGCACCGAAAACCATCCCGCCGGTCGATGAGACAACCCCTCAGTTCCGCGACATCACCATCACGCGTGTCAGCTCGTTCAACTCCGGAATTCCTGTCAAGTTCAACGGTCTTCCGGAAATGCCGATCGAGAACATCAAGGTAAGCAACTCTATTTTCACTGCTAAAAAGAGCGGCCTGCTGTCAGAATCGACAGGCATCAGCTTCGACAACGTAGACATCACCTCCGATTCAGGCGCTGCCCTGACAATCAACAATTGCAGCAACGCCACTCTCACCGGCTGCAAGTTCACCGCCCCTGACAAAGAAAAGATCCTCTACACCGGCTCCAACAAGAACGTCAATGTGAAATAACGCCTCTCCTCCCCGCCTGAAATCCGGGCCGCCCACAGTAGGGCGTAATCAATAACAGATCCGGCGCTGATTCGCAGATTGAATCAGCGCCGGATCTGTACTGTATTTAATTACGATTGTATCAGGTAAGGACGGCCCCTCACAAACTTACTTCTTCGGAGTCTTTTTCGGCTTCTTGGGTTCGGGGCGGAGGATGCGGAGAACCTGAGCCGAGCGCGGGGGCAGATAGAGTCGAAGCCATTCGCGGCCTGAGGGCGCAAACAGCGGATCGGTCTGAGTCAGATGGTGGACGCTTTCGTCAATATTGCCGTAGCCGCCGAAATCAGCATTGTCCGTTGAGAGCACAACCTCATATTCTCCGGCAGGAGCAAGGACTCCATAGCCGGTGAAAGCCTTGACCGGGTTGAAGTTGAAGACAAAGACAAGATCACCGCGCATGTAGGCAAGAACCTGGTCATCATCCTTCTCCCACAGCTTGACAACAGGGAGCGACTGGAAATTGTAGACACCTGAAATCAGATGGATCATGGCGTTGTCGAAGTTGTTGAGCTGGTCATATTTCAGCTCCTTGCGGTCAACGAGATCCCACTGGCGGCGGGCATATTTGTAGCTCCAGCCGTTGCCTTCGCGCGGGAAGTCGATCCATTCCGGATGGCCGAACTCATTGCCCATGAAGTTGAGATAGCCGCCGTTGATGGTCGAGGCAGTCACGAGACGGATCATCTTGTGGAGAGCCATGCCGCGGGCCACTACCATATTATCGTCACCCTTCATCATGTGCCAGTACATTTCCTTGTCAATGAGACGGAAAATGACGGTCTTGTCGCCGACAAGTGCCTGATCGTGGCTCTCGACATAGGAGATTGTCTTTTCGTCGGCGCGACGGTTGGTCAGCTCCCAGAAAATCGAAGTCGGATGCCAGTCCTCGTCCTTTTTCTCCTTGAGAGTCTTGATCCAATAGTCAGGGATGCCCATTGCCATGCGGTAGTCAAAACCGATACCGCCGTCCTTTACAGGGACTGCCAGTCCAGGCATACCGCTCATTTCCTCTGCGATAGTGATTGCATGGGGATTGATTTCATGGATAAGCTTGTTGGCAAGGGTAAGATATGTGATGGCGTTGGTGTCCTCGGCCCCGTCATAGTAGTCGTCATAGCTTCCGAAAGCCTGACCGAGACCATGACTGTAATAAAGCATTGAGGTCACCCCGTCGAAACGGAAACCGTCGAAATGGAACTCCTGAAGCCAGTATTTGCAATTGGATAGCAGGAAGTTGATGACATCGTTCTTGCCGTAGTCGAAGCAAAGAGAGTCCCACGCCGGATGTTCGCGGCGGCCATCGCCATAAAAATACTGGTCATAGCTGCCGTCAAGGCGTCCGAGGCCCTCGACTTCATTCTTGACTGCATGGGAATGGACAATGTCCATTATCACTGCGATTCCCAGCTCATGTGCGCGGTCAATAAGGCTTTTGAGCTCTTCCGGGGTGCCGAAACGGCTCGAAGGCGCATAGAAACTTGAGACATGATAACCGAAGGAACCATAGTAGGGATGCTCCTGGATGGCCATTATCTGAATGGCATTGTAGCCGTCGGCGGCGATGCGGGGGAGTATCCGGTCACGGAACTCGACATAGCTGCCGATCCCTTCTTTCTCCTGGGCCATGCCGATGTGGCATTCATAGATGAGCAACGGACGCGTGTCGGGGCGGAATCTCTTGACTTTCCACTTGTAGGCTTCCGGCGCCCACACCTGAGCAGAGAAAAGATGGGTGTTCTCGTCCTGGACAACTCTTGTGGCATAAGCCGGAATACGTTCACCGCTTCCGCCTTCCCAGCTGACGATCATCTTATAGAAATCGCCGTGGCTGATCGCGTCGGGCTTAAGTTTTATCTCCCAGACACCATTGGCTTTTGGCTTCAGGGCATACTTTTTCATTTGCTTCCATTTGGAGAAGTCACCGACAAGAGTAATGCCTGTCGCATTCGGAGCCCATTCGCGGAAAATCCAGCTGCCGTCGGCCTGACGGTGAAGTCCGAAATAGTTATGGGCGTTGGCAAACGAATCAAGCGAGCCTTCAGTGCCACAAAGTTCCTGCTCCTTGCGCAGGGCATCCTCATGGCGACCGATGATGGCGGCGCTGTATGGTTCAAGCCAGGGATCGTTCTTAATGATGTTGAGAGTCTTTTTTTTCATTGGTAACTGATGATTAGAGGGGAGGCGGCGGTTGAAGTGCCGTAGGTTTTGAACTGGTCTTTGTTTTTCATGCTAACTTCGGACATTATCTAAAACCTTAATCCCTGAGAATTGTTTCTACAAACTTAAGAATAATTTTTCAATTCTTTGTCATAAGTGGCCCGAAAAGAGGTGTATCCGGCCAAATAAACAAAATAAACAGAGCTGTATGACCGGAGGACTACAAAATGCCGAGGCCGAAAATGAAAACGGTCGCTATGCACACCGGTGCTATGTAGCGCAGGCAGAAGACAACCACCCTGGCTCCCAGCAGTCCCCGCCGTGTCGAATCAGGGGTAAGCTCCCGTCTGATCACCGACCGGTCGAGCACCCATCCGACAAAGAGTGAGATCAGCAGACCGCCGAGCGGAAGCAGCACATTGGAAGAGGCATAGTCAAAGAGATTGAACAGTGTCATCCCGAAAATCTTCCAGTCGGAAAGCGATCCGAACGACAACGCGCAGAGCGATCCGAGCACCATCGCCACGGCTATATTAATAAAGGTGGCTTTGCGGCGCGACATGCCCAGTTCGTCTGTAAAATAAGCTATGCAGATCTCGCTCATCGAGATTGTAGACGAAAGCGAGGCCACAAACAGCAGCACGAAAAACAGCGTGGACCAGATCACTGTTCCGGGCATCCGGCAGAAAACCGACGGCAGGATCTCGAACACCAGCCTCGGTCCGGCTTCAGGCTGAAGCCCGAATGTAAACACCGCAGGAAAGATGATGACTCCAGCAAGGATGGCGACCAAAGTGTCAAGCGCGGCCATTGTCCCTGCCGTGCGAAGCAGCGGAGTGTCCTTTCTGAAATAGCTCGAATATGTGATCAGGCAACCCAAGCCGAGACTCAGCGAAAAGAAAGCCTGCCCCATAGCGCCGATCATCACCGATGGTGTCACCTGCGAGAAGTCCGGTTTGAACAGAAATCTGAGACCGTCAGCGGCCCCCGGCATCAGCAGGGAGTTGACGCAAAAGATCAGAAGGATCACAAACAGCAGGGGCATCATGATGTTGGACATCCGTTCGATACCTTTCTGCACTCCCCGCGCCAGGATCATATAGTTGACCGTCAGAAAAAGCAGCGTACAGACCAGCGGACTCCAGTCGGAGGATGCAAAGCTGTCAAACTGGTCGTGAAGGCCGCCGACCGAAGAGACTCCGTTGAACGCCGTGAGTGACAGAAGGATATACTTCATCGTCCAGCCTGCCACCACCGAATAAAAACTCAGAATCAGTATTGAGGAGAGCAGCCCCATATAGCCGACTATTCCCCAAGCCTTTTTCGGGGCAATGGCTTTGAAGGCACCGCGAACATTCAGACCGGTGTGGCGTCCGATTATGAACTCGGCGCACACAACGGGAATTCCGACCACAAACACGAAAAAAAGATCGATCAGGAGAAAGGCACCGCCGCCGTGGACTCCTGCCTCATAAGGAAAACGCCATATATTGCCCAGACCGACAGCCGAACCGACGGTTGTGGCGATCACACCGAGACGCGTAGTAAATTGTGCTCTTTTTTCAGTCATAAATAAAGGCTATTGAGAATTTGCATTATCAGATCATGCAAAGATACTGAAAAAAGCTTAGAGGGTGTTTCATAACAATAGTTAAAATCTGAGCGAAAGTTTTGAGGTGGATATGACTCTGAATCGAAGGAGCATA
>NZ_JAIDEN010000009.1 GCF_029054785.1 Duncaniella sp. | reverse complement strand
CAGCCGCAAAGGGTTATATAACTGAAATCAAATACTTAGACATTTTATAAGAAGATGGCAAAGAAAGCTAAAGGCAACCGCGTTCAGGTCATCCTCGAATGTACCGAACACAAGGCATCGGGCATGCCCGGTACTTCGCGTTACATCACAACCAAGAACCGCAAGAACACCACCGAGCGCCTGGAGTTGAAGAAATACAACCCCATCCTCAAGAAAGTTACCGTTCACAAAGAAATTAAATAATTCACTGACTCATGGCAAAGAAAACCGTTGCATCTCTGCAAAAAGGCGAAGGCCGCACTTACAGCAAGGTCATCAAAGTCGTTAAGTCGGCGAAGACCGGTGCCTACACCTTCCAGGAACAGATGGTTCCCAACGACGCTGTAAAGGACATCCTCAAATAATCAAAGAGGACACTCCTTCAATCACTGAAAAAATATATCGCTTCCGGGCGGATGGTCATCAACACCATCCGTCCGGAAGCCTTTTTTATCACCCCCGACCATCACCCCCGTAACAGCCGCCATACACGAAAAACACCGTCCGAAAAGCAATATAATGTTTAACAACATAGCCCTCCAACACCCTTATAGTCTATTTTAACTTTTTTCACGACAAAATTTGCTTTTATCACGACAATAGGTTAAATTCGTGACTTAAAACAATACCATGCCTTCGGCAGATACCGGCCGGAGAGCATCAATTCTAATATCATCCGTCAGGAATCTAACATCATAATCTATATCTATACCCTTACATGAGCTATCTTAAATTTGATAAAAACCTCATGATTAATCTGGAGCAGTCACTTCCAAAGGAAATGCTCCGCACTAATCAATCAGGGGCATATCATTGTACGACGATAGTGGATTGCAACACCCGCAAGCAACACGGACTTCTCGTTGTCCCGGTCCCCGAACTGGACAACTCATGGCACGTGATGCTCTCGTCGCTCGATGAAACCGTATATCAGCACGGCGTCCCCTTCAACCTCGCGCTTCACCGCTACCGCGGAGGAGTGATGAGTCCCAACGGCCACAAATATATCCGCGAATTTGACTGCGAAAACGTCCCGCGGACAACATATCGTGTAGGCGGTGTGATTCTCACCAAAGAGAAAATTTTCATCTCCAACGAAAACCGCATCCTGATCCGCTACACACTCGTCGAGGCACACTCTCCGACAACACTGCGCTTCCGTCCGGTCCTTGCCTTCCGCAACGCCAACGAACTCTGCATCGCCAACAACGCCCTCGACCCGACAATCCCCGAAATCAACAACGGAGTCTCGGCATGCCTCTACCCCGGCTACCCGACACTCTACATGCAGTTCAGCCACAAGCCCACATGGACCTACGAGCCGAACTGGTATAACGGATTCGAATACGTCAAAGACCTCGAACGCGGAGTCCCCTACTGCGAAGACCTCTGGGTTCCCGGCTACTTCGAAGTCCCCATCAAGAAAGGCGAGTCAATCATCTTCTCCGCCGGACTCAGCGAAGTCTCTCCACGCTCCCTCTCCAAGATGTATGAAAAGGAAATAGCCCAGCGCACCTGCCGCTCATCCTTCTTCAACTGCCTCAAAAACGCCGTGAAGCAGTGCTACCTCAACGACAAAGACAGCATGTATCTCCTCTCAGGCTACCCCTGGGGAAAGATCCTTGCACGCAACACCTTCATGGCACTCCCCGGCGCCACAATCGCCATCAACCACCGCGAAGACTTCGAGAAGATCGCATCCACGGCACTCAAGGCCCTCCGCCACTTCATGACCACCGGCGAGCATGACGCCCGCATCCACGGCATCGACCTCCCCGACATCCCCCTCTGGGCCGTCTGGGCGCTCCAGCAGTATGCCAAAGCCTACGGACGCGAAGACGCAGCCGCAAGATACCTCCCGGAAGTCCGCGAAATCCTCAACTTCATCCTCGCCCAGAAACACCCGCTGCTCAAAGTCGACGGCAACGGAATGGTCACAACCGACGGCACCGGCAAACCGATGTCATGGATGAACGCCTCACTTGGCGGACGTCCGATCATCCCCCGCTCAGGACTCCTCGTCGAATTCAACGCACTCTGGTACAACGCACTCATCTTCGCCTCGAAACTCGCCGAAGGCACCCCCGACGAAACCAAATTCCGCGAAGCCGCCGAAAAGATGGCCGAACCCTTCGTCAGCACCTTCCTCAACGACTACGGCTACCTCTACGACTACGTCAACAACACCTACGCCGATCCCTCCGTGCGCCCCAACATGGCAATCGCGATCGGACTCGATTACAGCCCGCTTGACCGCCGCCAGCGCAAGAGCATCCTCGACATCGTCACCCGCGAACTCCTCACCCCCAAAGGCCTCCGCACCCTCTCGCCCAAGAGCTACGGCTACCGCCCAAGCTACCTCGGATCGCCCGAAGAACGCGAAATGGCCCTCCACAACGGCCCGGCACGCCCCTGGCTCATGGGATTCTACTCCGACGCCTACCTCAAGGTGTTCGGCATGAGCGGTGTCAGCTACATCGACCGAATGCTCATCGGCTTCGAAGACGAAATGTCAAACGGCTGCATCGGCTCACTCTCCCAGCTCTACGACGCCAACCCGCCCTTCACAGGCCGTGGAGCCATCAGCCACGTAACCAACGTAGCCGAAGTGCTCCGGACCCTCACCACACTCAAAAAATTCATAATGGACTAATCATCACACGCCCATGAAAGCCTTAATGTTCGGATGGGAATTTCCCCCTCACATCCTCGGCGGTCTCGGCACTGCCAGCTACGGTCTCACTAAGGGTATGTGGGAGTGTGGCGATATGGACATCACATTTGTCATCCCCAAACCCTTCGGCGACGAAGAAAAACACTTCGCCGACATCATCGGCATGTCGCAGGTCCCCATCGTATGGCGCGACGTCAACCGCGACTACGTCCAGGACCGGATCGGCCACGTAATGAACCCCGATCTCTACTACCGCCTGCGCGACCACATCTACGCCGACTTCAACTACATGCGCACCAATGACCTTGGCTGCATCGAGTTCTCAGGACGCTACCCCGACAACCTCGTCGAAGAGATCAACAACTACTCGATCTGCGCCGGTGTCATCGCCCGCACCATCGACTTCGACATCATTCACTCGCATGACTGGCTGACATACCCCGCCGGAATCCACGCCAAACAGGTGTCAGGCAAACCCCTCGTCATCCACGTCCACGCAACCGAATTCGACCGCTCGCGCGGCAAACCAAACCCGACAGTGTTCGGCATTGAAAAAGACGGCATGAACCACGCCGACCACATCATCACCGTCTCAAACCTCACCCGCGACACCGTCATCAATCACTACGGCATAGACCCCGCCAAAGTCACAACCGTCCACAACGCAGTGACCCCGCTCACCCCCGAACAGCTCAATGTCCCCGAACACAAGAGCAAAGACAAAGTGGTCACCTTCCTCGGACGAATCACCATGCAGAAAGGACCGGAATACTTCGTCGAGACAGCCGCAAAAGTACTCAAGAACAACCCCAACGTCCGCTTCGTCATGGCCGGCAGCGGCGACATGATGAACAAAATGATCCTCCTCGCAGCCGAGCGCGGCATCGCCGACCGCTTCCACTTCCCCGGCTTCCAAAAAGGAGCGCAGGTCTACGAAATGCTCAAAGCCTCCGACGTCTACGTCATGCCATCCGTCTCCGAACCCTTCGGCATCTCACCCCTCGAAGCCATGCAGATGGGAGTCCCCTCCATCATCTCAAAACAGAGCGGCTGTGCCGAAATCCTGACAAACGTCATCAAGACCGACTACTGGGACATCGACGCGATGGCCGACGCCATCAACTCCATTGTGACCTATCCAGCAATGTACGAACAGCTGCGTGAAGACGGCCTCGCCGAAGTCAACCGCATCACATGGGACAAAGCCGGACAAAAAGTGATTGATATATATAACAAGGTGTTAAACAAATAAAGCCGGCGCTCCTCAACCCCAACCGACACGCCGCTTCCAAAACATAAAAAACTCATGAAAGCAATCTGTTTCTACTTTCAGATCCATCAGCCATTCCGTCTGAAAAGATATCGCTTCTTCGACATAGGCAACGACCACTACTATTATGACGACTTCGCCAACGACGACATCGTCAGCCGCATAGCCCACCGGAGCTACATCCCCGCAGCCGAATCACTCCTGCGCATGATCGAAGCCTCCAAAGGAAAATTCAAATGCGCCATCTCCGTAACCGGAACAGCCCTCGAACAGTTCGAACAGTACGTCCCCGAATTCATCGACCTGCTCAAAAAACTCGCCGAGACAGGCTGCGTGGAATTCCTCGCCGAAACATACGCCCACTCACTCTCCTCTCTCGCCGACCCTGACGAATTCATCAACCAGGTAAAAGTCCACGACGAAAAAATCAAGGAACTCTTCGGCCAGACACCCAAAGTGCTCCGCAACACCGAGCTGATTTACAGCGACGAACTCGCACCACTCATCCACAGCATGGGCTACAAAGGCGTGATCACCGAAGGAGCCAAACACATCCTCGGATGGAAATCGCCAAACTACGTTTACAGCGCAGCCTCAGACCCCAAACTGAAAATCCTGCTCAAAAACGACAAACTCAGCGACGACATCTCGGACCGCTTCAGCAACACCTCCTGGGAAGACTACCCCCTCACAGCCGACAAATACATCGACTGGATCGCATCCACCCCAGCCGAAGAACAGATCATCAACCTCTTCATGAACCTCGAAGTCTTCGGAGACTTCCAGCCCCGTGAGACAGGCATCTTCCAATTCCTCGAAGCCCTTCCCCGCTTCGCCGAAGAACGCGGCATCGACTTCTGGACTCCATCCACAGCCGTCAGCAAACTCAAACCCGTCGCCGAACTCTCCATCCTCCACCCCATCTCATGGGCCGACGAAGCACGCGACACCTCGGCATGGCTCGGCAACAAACTCCAGAACGAAGCCTTCCAGAAACTCTACTCCGTCAGCGAACGCGTACGCCTCTGCCAGGACCGCCGACTCAAACAGGACTGGTACTACCTCCAGGCCGCCGACCACTTCTTCTACATGTCAACCAAAAACATGCACGACGGCTCGGTACACTCACAGTTCTCACCCTACGACACCCCCTTCGACGCCTTCACCAACTACATGAACGTCCTCGCCGACTTCATCGTCCGCGTCGAAGAACAATATCCCATGTCAATCGACAACGAAGAACTCAGCTCACTCCTGACCACCATCCGCAACCAGGAACGCGAAATCGAAGTGCTCAACAAAGAAGCCGAATCAATGCGTAAAAACATCGAACACTTCAACGAAGAACACCTCCTCCGCGAAAAAGCAGCCAAGGCAGAAGCCGAAGCCAAACCCGCAGCCAAAGCCAGAAAAGCCTGCAAACCCAAAGCAGAGAAAGCCGAAAAGCCCAAAGCTGAAAAAGCGGCAAAACCCAAGGCCGAAAAAGCAGCAAAGCCCAAGGCCCCCAAAGCAGCCCCGGCACCTGAGGCAGCAGCACCCGAAGCCGAAGCCCCCAAAGCCGAATAATCCTAACCTCGAATAACCCCAAAGCTGAATAATCTCCTGAAATCGAATAATC
>NZ_JAIDEN010000089.1 GCF_029054785.1 Duncaniella sp. | reverse complement strand
GACAACGACATCACCGTTTACTACATCAACGCAACCAAGATCGCTCAGGAAATCGGCCTCGGTAACCGCACCAACACCATCCTCCAGAGCGCATTCTTCCGCATCACAGAAGTGATCCCCGTTGACCTCGCTGTTGAGCAGATGAAGAAATTCATCGTCAAGAGCTACGGCAAGAAGGGTCAGGACGTGGTCGACAAGAACTACGCAGCTGTTGACCGTGGCGGCGAATACAAGCAGCTCCCCGTCGACAAGGCATGGAGCAGCCTCGCTGACGACGCAGCCGTTGAAAACAACGATCCCGAATTCATCAACAAGATCGTCCGCCCGATCAATGCTCAGGACGGCGACCTCCTCAAGGTCAGCGACTTCGTCGGTCGCGAAGACGGCACCTGGGAACAGGGCACTGCCGCTTACGAAAAGCGCGGTGTGGCAGCTTTCGTCCCCGAATGGCTCGAAGAAAACTGTATCCAGTGTAACAAGTGTGCTTTCGTCTGCCCCCACGCTGCCATCCGTCCCTTCGTCCTCGACGAAAAGGAAATGGCCGCAGCTCCCTTCGGCGACGACAAGACCATCCCCGCCATCGGCAAGCAGTTCACCGGCATGCGCTTCATCCAGAGCGTCGACGTTCTCGACTGTCTCGGCTGCGGCAACTGCGTTCTCGTCTGCCCCGGCAAGAAGGGCGTGAAGGCTCTCGAAATGAAGCCTCTCGAAACCCAGCTCGACGTGCAGAAAGAATGGGACTTCTGCGTTAAGGAAGTTGCTTCCAAGCAGGATCTCGTCGACATCAAGAGCAACGTCAAGAACTCTCAGTTCGCAACTCCGCTCTTCGAATTCTCCGGCGCTTGCTCAGGCTGCGGTGAGACTCCCTATGTGAAACTCATCTCCCAGCTCTACGGTGACCACGAAATCGTGGCCAACGCAACAGGCTGTTCTTCAATCTACTCAGGCTCTGTTCCCTCAACTCCCTACACCACCAACGCCAAGGGTCAGGGTGTGGCATGGGCCAACTCACTCTTCGAAGACTTCGCTGAATTCGGTCTCGGTATGTCGCTCGCTCACGAGAAACTCCAGGCCCGCATCGCCGGTCTCATGCAGCAGGCTCTCGAATGTCCCTCTTGCAGCGCCGAAATCAAGGAACTCGCAGGCAAGTGGCTCGAAAACCGCACTGACTTCACAGTGACTTCCGAAGTTGCCGAAAAGATCGTTCCCCTCTGCGAAGCCTGCGGCTGCGACGTATGCAAGGGCATCCTCGCAAACAAGGAACACATCGCCAAGCGTTCACAGTGGATCATCGCCGGTGACGGCGCCGCTTATGACATCGGCTTCGGCGGTCTCGACCACGTGCTCGCAAGCAACAAGAACGTCAACGTTCTCGTGCTCGACACTGAGGTTTACTCCAACACCGGCGGTCAGTCTTCAAAGGCAACCCCGATCGGTGCTATCGCCAAGTTCGCCGCTGCCGGCAAGCGCATCCGCAAGAAAGACCTCGGTCTCATCGCCTCTACCTACGGCTACGTTTACGTTGCCCAGGTTGCAATGGGTGCCGACAACGCTCAGACCCTCAAGGCCCTCCGCGAGGCTGAAGCTTATGACGGTCCTTCACTCGTGATCGCTTACTCACCCTGTATCAACCACGGCATCCGCGCCGGTATGGGCCACGCCCAGGAAGAACAGGCCAAGGCTGTTGAATGCGGTTACTGGCACCTCTGGCGCTACAACCCCGCACTCGAAGAAGAAGGCAAGAACCCCTTCTCTCTCGACTCGAAAGAGCCGCAGTGGGATAAGTTCGAAGACTTCCTCAAGGGTGAGGTGCGCTACGCTTCCGTAATGAAGCAGTATCCTGCCGAAGCTGCCGAACTCTTCGCAGCTGCCAAGGAAAACGCTCAGTGGCGCTACAACAACTACCGTCGCCTCGCTCAGCAGCAGTGGGGTGTAGAACCCGCTCCTGAAGTGAAGTAAAGAATTTCACTCCGCGATAAAACCATCGGCCCTCCGGAACCAGTCTCGGTTCCGGAGGGCTTTTTTTGATATATATAGGAGATTAAGAAAAATTTGCGATATTAACCTATTTTAACAGTCGGGGAGGGGTAATTTCTTAAATTATGTCTATCTTTGCCAAGGATTCTAAAAGGCAGAATGTTTCAAATGCCAATTTGATAGTACGCGCCAATTTGATAGTACACAGCCATTTTACATATACATTTTACATACACACAAAGTTTTTTTAGCTATGAAAAAGCTCTTTTATTCAATGTTGCTTCCCGTAGTAGCCTGCTTTGGATTCGCAATGACATCTTGCAGTGACGACGATGACAAGGGAGGAGTTCCCGATCTTCCGACTCCGGAATATGAAAGTTCGAGCGCAAAGTATGAAATGAATTCCGGCAGCCCTTACCGTTCGATCGAGTTCACGGCAAGCGGTCAGTATGTGATTGTCACCAACAGTCACAGCTATTACTCGGCAGCCCCCGCAGCCAAGGTGAAAAAGCAGACCGCAGTGGGTACGGCAATGGCCTCAGGCATGTTCCGCACTCCCGACAGATCAGTCTCACGCGCCTATTTCGACGGCATCTATTACGGTAACTACACCAAGACCGGTGACAACCAGTATAACCTCCAGGGTTTCGGCACCATCACCGTCAACACCAGCGGTGACAACGCCTACTCGCTGACCGTCACCACTTCTTCCGGCTCGCAGACCCTCTCGGCTGTAAAAACCGTCGCCGATAAAGACAGCGACCGCACCAACGCCCTCTGCCGCACCTGGAACTTCGACAAGGTCAATCTCAAGGTCTGGATCAACGGATCCAAGAGGTATGACAGGACCGTGGCTGCCAACAAGCTCAACGATTTATTCGAAGACTGGGGCGATGACGGCTGGGAGGAAGACGAGATTCCCCGTCAGGTCATCTTCACCAAATCAGGCACCTACATGGTCCTCTATGGTCTCAACGATTATTCCAACAACTCACTCGACATCTCTTCCTGGCGCTGGGAGGACGAAAGCAAGGGCATCATCCGCTATTCCTGGGATATCGGCGACTTTGACGACGAAGACTCCGGCTTGATCACCACAAGCTTCAGCGGCAAGAATATGACCATCTGGGAGGAATATTCGGAAGAAGAAGACGGGGATAACTACCGCGAGAAGATCACATGGTACTTCAGCGAAGCAAAATAAGATACCTGACAGTTGACTATTAGTAATTTCATAAATTATAGTTAAGTAAATCAAGGGCGTGGAGCAGTCCGGGCATAAGGTCCGGTCCCGCCTCGTCCGCAAACCAATCAAATCATCATTATGAAAAAGTTTTTCCTCGCTGCTTTCGCAGCCCTCTGCGCATTCGGCGCATCCGCACAGACATTCTGGAATTCAGAATCCGCTGACAAGAAAGTGACTCTCGGTGTACGTGCCGGTCTTGACATCGCTGACATCCGCATGGACCACGCCGACTTCAAATCACGCACAAGCTTCCTCGCCGGTGTTTCAGCCGACTTCAACCTCGTCAAGAGCTTCTCGATCAACTCAGGTCTCTTCTACGCCGGCAAAGGCGCCAAGGATCTCTCTGCCGACTTCATCGAACTCCCCGTCTACGCTTCTTACCGCATGAATTTCGCCGAAGCCTCACAGCTTCAGGTGAACTTCGGTCCCTACTTTGACTTCGGTGTTGCCGGTGACGCTTTCAAGGACGAAATGGACGGCAAGCGTTTCCAGATGGGTCTCGGTCTCGGCGCAGGCTACACCTTCCACAAATTTTATCTTGGAGTCCAGTACCAGTGGGGTCTGACAGAAGTTGTTAAGGACAGCGAAGCATACTGGGACTGCCTCAACATCTCTATCGGTTACAACTTCTAAAAAAACCGATATTTGTGGTTGTTGCAGAACTAT
The DNA here is from genome assembly GCF_029054785.1 of Duncaniella sp. Lineage (GTDB taxonomy): Bacteria > Bacteroidota > Bacteroidia > Bacteroidales > Muribaculaceae > Duncaniella. Next base: position 6,610 of record NZ_JAIDEN010000089.1, on the reverse strand, counting down.
GATTCCCGATAGGGACGCTTTGCAACATCCTCCAATTGCAATAGGTTTTACAACATTAGCATGTAAGTTCATAATGTGAGAACCACCTTTGCGTGGCGGAGTCCGAGTGGATTCCGCCACGCTTTGTGTTAGATAATGTTGTAAAATCGGCCATAATTGGCTTTGGTAGGGACCTTTTCAAAGCGTTCTCTTACAGATGCCTGATTCCAAGGCAATTGCGGACGTTTAAAAAGTGTCTCTATCGGGAATCATAGTTCTGCAACAACCTCTTAAAGACTGTGCTGAGGTCTTTTTTATGTTAAGGGTTGTTTATGAGATTTGGATCAGCCGATTTTGTGTTAAATTTGCACTATCTATGACCGTAGGTGAATTTGCAGATTTGGTCAGGGCTAAGTTGCCCTATGTGGCCAATGGGCAGCAGAGTCTGCTCATTGAGGCTTTGGCGCGTTTCTGTTCGGCGGCTACTCCTTCTGATTCGGTTTTCATTGTCAACGGCTATGCCGGAACGGGAAAGACCTCGCTCACAGGTGCTTTGGTCAAGGCGCTGGAGGAGGTCGGACGCACCGTGGTGCTGCTTGCGCCGACCGGCAGAGCCGCGAAGGTGTTCAGCGCCCATTCTGGTCATCCCGCCTATACGATCCACCGCAAGATCTACCGCGGGGCTCCCGGCGAACTCTCAGGAGGCATGACCCTCATGCAGCGCAACAGCCTTGCGGATGCCGTCTTCATCGTCGATGAAGCTTCGATGATCTCTGACAGCCCCTCGGCTGCCGACGCTTCGGGTGCCATACGCCAGAGCCTGCTGGAAGACCTCGTGGAATACGTCTTCACGGGCGATAACTGCCGCCTGATTCTCCTTGGCGACGTGGCCCAGCTACCGCCGGTCGGCTCGGCGGAAAGTCCGGCCATGCAGCCCTCGACCTTCAAGTCGCTCGGACTGCATGTCAGCCGCGCGGTGCTGACCGACACTGTCCGTCAGTCGCGCCGTTCGGGCATCCTGCGCAATGCCACATGGCTGCGCCGCGCCATGCTGCTTGACCCGCTTCCGGCGCCGAGGCTCTTCACGGAAGGCTTCGATGATGTCCGTGTGGTGGAGGGAGACGATGTCATTGACGCCATAGCTGACTGTTACCGCACGGACGGGGCGGGGGAGACAGCTGTCATCACGCGTTCCAACCGCCGCGCAACGGGATTCAATCTCGGCATCCGCTCGCGCATTCTCGACTGCGAGGAGGAGCTTGTCAGAGGCGAGCGTCTCCTGGTGGCCAAAAACAACTACACATGGGCCTCGAAGATCAAGGGCCTCGACTTCATTGCCAACGGCGACGTGGCCGAAGTCAGCCGTGTCCACGGGACGGAGGAGAAATACGGCTTCCGTTTCGCCAACGTCACCCTGCGGCTCCCTGACAGGGATGTAGAGGTCGACTGCCGCATCTTCCTGGAGACCCTCACTGACGAAAACGCCTCCCTCTCGCGCGAACGCATGGAGCAGCTCGCCCAGGCCCGCATGGCCGATCCTGAGGTCAATGCCCCGGATGTGGCTTTCGAGACACGTCTGCGCCGCCTGCGTACCGACGAGTATTTCAATGCCCTGCAAGTCAAATATGCCTATGCCGTCACCTGCCACAAGGCCCAGGGCGCACAGTGGCGCAACGTCTTCATCGACATGGGCGGAATCACCCCCGACCAGCAGGGTCTCGAATTCTACCGATGGCTCTACACTGCCACCTCCCGCGCCACCTTACGTCTCTATTACATGAACCCCGGCCAGATGGCCGAATAGACAAGTCCTCAGATATGGAATCAACGATTGTCCTCGTGACCACGTCTTATCCGACAGCCGGCATAACCGAGGCGGCTTTCATCGAACCTGAACTTGGGGCTTTGAGCCGGAATTTCAGTCGGGTGATACTGCTGCCTGTAATTGACGGCGGGCAGCGGCCACGGATGGAGTGGGCGAATGTGGAGGTGGACTGTTCACTGGCAGAAAGACCGTCGGCTCTCAGCCGTCTCGGCCATCTGCGTTTCCTCCCCGGAGCCTTCGGGCTGCGCGACTTGGGCAGCATGGTCAAGGGTAGCCGCAGCGCAGGGATGCTTGTCAGCCGCTGTCTCTACTACATGAATGTCGAGCGTCTGCGCCGTGGATTCGCATCGTTGATCGACCGCCGTGGGCTTGATCTCTCGCAGACGCTGTTCTATACCTTCTGGTTCGACTTCCCGGCCGTGGCGCTCGCCCGCCTCTCTCTGAGCCGTGAAATCCGCATCGTCTCGCGCGCCCACCGCTATGATCTCTATGATGAATCCTTCCGCAACCGTCCTCCTGAACTGAGACGCTTCGCGCTGAGCCGCCTTTCCGGCCTGTTTGCAGTCTCCGAGGCCGGTGCAGCCCATCTCAACAGACTTTATCCCGGATTTGAAGACCGCATCGGTGTCAGGCATCTTGGATCATCGAAACCGGATCCCGACTTCATTGCCGTGGCCAATGAAGCGGAGAGCGGCTGTCAGACTTTCCTGTCAGTGTCGCGTGTGGATCCTGAAAAAGCCGTCAGCCGCAATCTGGAATTCGTGGCAGCCGTGGCTTGCCGCTGTCCGGCGAAGAAAATCCGCTGGATCCATGTCGGCGACGGTTCGGAGATGGAAGCCTTGCGCGTCCGCTGCCGGGAAGTGCTTTCCGCCACCGGGAATCTGACGGTCGAACTGCGCGGCGCCTTGCCCAACAGTGAGGTCCATCGGCTCTACCGCAGCGAAAAGCTCGACTGGCTCATCCTGTTCAGCGACTCTGAAGGCCTGCCGATCACGATCTGCGAGGGGCTCTCATACGGCGTTCCCGTCATAGCCAACGCAGTCGGCGGTGTCAGCGAGATAGTCAGTCCCGAAGCAGGGCTGACAGTGGTCCCCGGAACCGCTCCTGAGATGATTGCAGAGCGAGTCTGCTCCTGTATGGACGATCCTGAGGCCTATGTCCGTCTCAAGCGTGGTGCCCATGAAAGATGGAGCCGGATGTTTTCATCCGCCGCTCTTCGTGAGCATTTTGCCATAGAAATGGCCGGATTGCAAAAAAAATTGTAAATTTGCATTTTGAACCAATTCCGCTGTTTTTCAAAACAACTTGACCGCCATGGACAATTCCGCTCTTTCCACACCCTCTCCTAAATGGACCGAGATCGAACATCTTCCCGAATGGGACGAGGAATTCTACCTCATTTACACCGCTAAGAAGCATGGCAAATGGCTTATGCTCAAAACTCTGCGTCCTGAGCTGAAAGGGCAGGAGAAGTATGAGAAGATGATCGAGAAGGAGTTTGAGGTGCGCTACAATCTCGCGCATCCCCACATCATCATGATCAACGACTTCGAGGAAGTGCCGGGGCTGGGAATGTGTATAATCACCGATGACGTCTATGGCGATTCGCTCGCCAAGCTCATCCGCGAGGGGAAGGTCACCGACGACCATCTCTACAAGATACAGCATCAGCTGCTTGATGCCCTGGACTATATTCAGGCCAAGCATCTCGAACACCATCCGCTGTCCACCTCGCGCATAATCTTCACCGAGAATATCGGCAACCTGAAGCTCATTGATGTCGGCTTTGACCAGAACACCCACATCACCCCCAAGGATGTCAGCGAGGACATCAGAAACTACGGCGAGGTGCTGATGGCCGCCATCGAGGCTTCCGGAAACACCAGTCAGCGCCTGCGCAAAGTGGCTGAAAAGTGCATGAATCCCGATCCGGCCAAGCGCTATCAGGATGTCAACGCCCTGCGCCTTGCCCTGGCCGACCGCAAGACCAACAATATCTATCTGGCGATAATCGCTTTCCTTGTGGCAATGATCGCATTGCTGCTGTGGCTCAACTCTCCCTACCGTCCCGAACCTCTTGAACGCGGCGAGATAAGCGAAAGCGTAGCCCCCGTAAAATCCCCATCGACCGATCTCTGATATGTCAGTAACCATAAAGGCCATAGAGCCTGTAAAGAAAGAACTGCGCAAATATGTGAACTTCGGCATAGATCTCTATGACGGAAACGACTATTTTGTGCCTAATCTTGTTTTTGACGAAATCCATACGCTGTTGCCTTCCAAAAACCCGGCCTATGACTACTGCCGGGCGCAGTCGTTCATGGCCTACCGTGACGGCAGGCCTGTCGGGAGGATCACGGCGATAATCAACGACCGTCTCAACGAGACGACAGGCCGCAAGGAGGCCCGTTTCGGTTTCGTTGACTTCGTGGATGACTGCGAAGTTACCGACGCTCTCTTCGGCGTCGCCGAGCAGTGGGCCCGCGACCGAGGCATGACCGAAATGATCGGCCCGATGGGCTTCACTGACATGGACCGCGAGGGTATGCTCGTCGAAGGCTTCGAGGAGATGGGCACGATGGCTACCATCTACAACTATTCCTACTATCCGGACCATGTCGGGCGTCTGGGCTACCGCAAGGACACCGACTGGGTGGAATATCGCATCACCATCCCCGACAAGGTGCCTGAGAAGATGACACGCATCTCCGAGATTGTGCTCAAGAAGTATGATCTGCGTATTCTGAAATACACCTCGGCCAAGAAAATCAAGCGTGACTACGGCCACGAGCTTTTCCACCTGATCAACGAGACCTACGCCAATCTCTACGGCTATTGCTCGCTGACCGAGCGCCAGATCGACTACTACATAGACATGTATCTGAGCATCCTGCGTCTGGAATATGTCAGCGTGGTCGTCGACAGCAAGGGCAAGCTTGTTGGCGTCGGCATCACACTGCCGTCGCTCGCGCAGGCCCTGCGCAAGTCGCGCGGACGGCTCTTCCCCTTCGGCTGGCTGAGGATTCTCCGGGCCATGCGCGGCCACAACGACGTGATCGACCTGCTTCTCATTGCCGTGGCTCCCGAATATCAGTCAAAGGGAGTCAACGCGCTCTTCTTCTATGACCTGCTGAACCTCTACATCAAGAACGGTGTGAAATTCGCCGAGACTAATCTTGAGCTTGAGAGCAACTCGCAGGTGCAGTCTCAGTGGGAATATTTCGAGCGCCGGCAGCACCGCCGCCGCCGCGCTTTCCGCAAGCAGTTGTAGAGAGGAGACTATGCGGCTTGGGCGGGGAGGTTTGAGCGCGAAGGTGCTTAAGGCTATGGGACTCTTCGGCGGAGTGCAGGGTTTCGGGATTCTGTGTGCCGTGGTGAGAGTCAAGCTTGTGGCCTTGTGGCTCGGACCTGCCGGAGTGGCGCTGTTCGGAATCTTCAACGGCGCTGTCGATATGGTCAAATCCTTTTCCCAGCTTGGTTTCAGATCAAGTTCAGTGCGCGACATCGCCTCGCAGAGCGACGCTGATGCCGTGCGCCGGATTGTGGCGGTCGTGCGCCGCTGGGGCCTGATGCTCGGTCTGTTCGGCGGCGCTGTCATGGTTGCCTGCGCCCCCTTTCTGAGCAGATCGACTTTCGGATCGGATGACAGGACCCTGAGCTATATGGCACTGGGTGTGGCTGTCTTTCTTTTGGCCGTGTCAGCCGCCGAGGAGGCGGTGTTGCAGGGACTGGCGAGACTGCGCGCTCTGGCGCGTGCCTCTCTGTGGGGGATGGCCGGAGGTCTGGCCGTGTCGGTTCCGATGTATTATTTCTGGGGGATTGACAGCGTTGTGCCTTCGATCATAGCTTATGCGCTTGTGACAAACATCGTCCTGATGTGTAACCGCGTCAGTCTTTCCGGGCCGCCGCTCAGGATCGGGATGGGGGAGACCTGGCGCAGCGGTAAGGTTTTTATCATGCTGGGGATCTACATGACCGCGGCCGACGTGATTTCTCAGGTGATGAGCTACGTTTTCATCGCCTGGCTCAACCAGACCGGCGGGGAGAATGAAGTTGGCTTCTATCAGGCCGGATTCACGATGGTCAACCGCTATCCGGCACTGGTGATGAGCGCCATCGCGATGGAATATTATCCACGTCTGGCCTCGGTGATCGGCTCGCGGCTGAGGACCCGGATTTTCGTGGCCCATGAAATGAAGATGCTGACCGTAGTGCTGACCGCCTTCGTCGCTATCTTCGTGGCGTTGTCGCAGATAGCCGTCAGGCTGCTCTATTCGGCTGAATTTGATGTCGCGGTGCCGTTCGTGACAATAGCTATGGTCGGAGTGATGCTTCGCGCCGTGTCCTACTGCATGTCCTATGTCATCCTGGCCAAGGGTGACGGCAAGGCCTTTCTGCTGACGGAATCGGTCAGCGCCGTGGCCGGACTTGGGCTGAACATCGGTGCATTCCGGCTGTGGGGGATTGCGGGGCTGGGTGTGAGCTACACGCTCTTGTATCTGCTTTATGTTCTGATAATCGCCGCAGTCTATTACCGCCGCTATCGGCTGAGGCTTCCGCGCAGGCTGATGCTGACGGTCTGTGCCGAGACCGGAGCCGTAGGGCTTTGCGTCATCGTAGCCATGACCGCAGGCCATCTGTGGGCGCTGCTGCCGGGAGGCGTGACCGCCGTGGTGTGTCTTTACAGTCTGAAAAGCAGTCTTGGCCGCCCTAAGAGGGCGTTTCATGCCAAGAGTTAAAATCTGAGTGGTGTATCTTTTAGATAAATTGTTGTAAATGAGAAAGGAGCATAGCGAGCTATGCGAC
>NZ_JAIDEN010000088.1 GCF_029054785.1 Duncaniella sp. | reverse complement strand
GTTCCTTGGCCGAGTGGTTAGGCACCGGTCTGCAAAACCGTTTACAGCAGTTCGAATCTGCTAGGAACCTCAAAAAGCCCGCAATTCTGCGGGCTTTTTCGTTATATCTTTCTGCCGGCTATTTGCCGATGGTGCGAATCTCTGTCGGACCGTTGCCGATCGGTGCGATCCGGCGAGTTGGGCGGGTGTCGATTATGAGAGGGACAATTTCTGTTGTTACGTTGCTGGTGTCAAGCCCGAATGCCTCACTCGCATTCATTTCCATGTGCCGCAGAATGGCGTGTAGGTTCATCAGTCGTTTATCTGCCGGAGCACACTGGCTGGAGGGGGAGAAGATGCGATGTAGGATAATGAATCTGAAGTCTCCTGTGATGCCGTGGCGTCTGAGTGAGGGGTAGCTGCTTGTCAGATCTATCTCGCCTGATGCGACAAGGTCCTCGATGGCCTGACGCAGATAGACGCTGACTTGCGGGCTGATACGGAATCCTATCCGGAATCTGAGGCTTATGAGTGTGCCCGGAATGATTACAGTCGGTTCATATTCAAGAGTGTCAGGGGCATCGGTGAATTCTACGCGCACAATCCAGTAGTGGTCGGCCCGCTTAGGGCGTTTATTGATTATAGAGTAGATCAGTTTGCTTTCGACTTCATCGGCATTGGAAGCCCGGCTCAGATAGACCAGATTGGAGGCATATTTCGGTATTTCGCTGTCGGATTTTATGTCGGATATTATATCGGTGTAATCGCCAAAGCGGTAATACTCGATGAATTTCTCACGTATTTTGGATGCTTTGTACCAGACGAGCATTACAGTGCATACTATTCCGGCAATAAGCACAGTAAACCAGCCTCCGTGCATGAATTTAAACATATTGGCGATGAAAAAGGCGCCTTCAATGGTCAGGAATGTGCCGGCAAAAACAGCGATGAGCCATCGGCTTACCCCTTTCAGGTGCAGATAGAAGGCAAGCAGTACTGTCGTCATCAGCATTGTGACCGTGATGGCGAGTCCATAGGCGGCTTCCATGTGGGAGGATGTCCGGAAGATCAGAATTGTGAGCACACAACCGATGTAGAGAGCGAGATTGATCATTGGAATATAGAGCTGTCCTTTGATCGTCGAGGGATATTTGATGTGGAGTCGTGGCCAGAAATCGAGGCTCATGGCTTCGCTGAATATGGTGAACGATCCGCTCAGCAGAGCCTGGCTGGCTATGATTGCGGCCCCGGTGCTGATCAGGATGCCGGCGGGAAGGAACCAGCGTGGCATGATCGAGTAGAACGGATTGACGGCATCGGCGATCTCGCTTCCCTGTGAGATCAGCCATGCGCCTTGGCCGAGGTAGTTCAGAATGAGCATTGTTTTGATGAAGGCCCAGCTGTAAGTGATGTTCCGGCGTCCGCAGTGTCCGAGATCCGAATAGAGGGCTTCAGCGCCGGTTGCACAGAGGAATACAGCACCGAGTATCAGAAACCACCCAGGGTAGTTGATCAGAAGTTTGGCTGCATACCAAGGGTTGAAAGCTTTCATGATTGCCCAGTGGGAGGGAATATGTACCGATCCCAGCACTCCGAGCATCAGAAACCATCCGAGCATGAAGGGTCCGAAAAAGTTTCCGATTGTCTTTGTCCCCAGTCTTTGGACAAGAAAAATCCCGGTGATGATGACGAGGACTATCGGCAGAATCGGAGCGTTGGGACTTATGTCTCGGAGTCCTTCGACAGCAGAAGTGACTGTCATGGCCGGTGTGATCACTCCGTCGGCGATCAGTGCGCTTGCGCCGATGGCAGCCAGTACGTAGAGCCAGCGGTGGCGCATGTTTTTCAGAAGGGAATATAAGGCCAGAATGCCACCTTCGCCTTTATTATCGGCGCGGAGTGCGATGATCACATATTTCAGGGTGGTCTGTAATGTGAGAGTCCATATCACACACGAGACAGCTCCAATGATATAGTCCGGCCCGGCACCTGGATTAGCACCCGTTATGGCCTTCATCACATAGAGAGGTGAAGTGCCTATATCGCCGAAGACAATGCCTATGGTGATCAGCAGTGCGGAAAATGAGACCTTGTGTATATCCTCACTGTAAGAAGAAGTTGGGTTTCCTGACATAGGCGGTGACGAATAAGTTTATAAGAAAATTTAAGAAATTCTGATTACTTTCTTATAACATCCGTCTTGCAGGATTGGTTTTTATGCAGACTGCATGATCAGTACGGTCACATAGGCTATATAACCTGCGGTCAGAATGGCACCTTCCGTGCGTGTAATTGTCCGTTGTCTGAAAAACCATCCGAAAATCCAGAAAAGCAGGCTTGCGCAAGTCAGTACCAGCAGATCAAGGTTGCCGATCCCGCCAAAAGAGAGTGGCCTGACTGTCGCAGTGACTCCGAGCACCATAAAAATATTGAATATATTGCTGCCGATCACGTTTCCGAGAGCTATTCCGGTTTTTCCTTTCAGTGCGGCAGTGACAGAAGTGGCAAGTTCCGGCAATGATGTGCCTGCGGCGACGATGGTCAGTCCGATGATCGCATCGCTCACACCAAGCGCAGATGCTATGCCTGAAGCTCCGGCGACAAAACGGTCTCCTCCATATACGAGAGCGGCAAGGCCTCCGATGATCCAAAGGACGGATTTCCATAACGGCATAATCTTGTTGTCGCCTTTTATTTCGGCCTCCTGGCCCTCCTGAGGCGTGGATTTGGCCTGAGCGAAAGTATAGCGCATGAAGATGGTAAAGAAGAGCAGCAGTAAGATTCCGTCAACCCTGGAGACCACAGAGCTTGTGTCACCATCAAGTATCGGCCCGTTGCCGATTACCAGAAGTGCGATGGCAGAGAGTATGACCAGTGGAATTTCGTTGGTCATAATGCTTTTCTCGATTTTGATTGGTGAGAACATAGCTGTGACACCGATAATGACCAGAATGTTGAAGATATTACTGCCGACAACATTGCCGACAGCCATTTCCGCACTTCCGTTGAGAGCGGAAATAAAACTGATGGCCAGTTCCGGGGCTGAAGTGCCGAATGCGACAATGGTAAGTCCTATCACAAGATCGCTGACGCCCCAGCGTTTGGCGACCGCCGATGCGCCGTCGGTCAGTGTATTGGCGCCGACGAGGATCAGCACCAGTCCTAAGAGTAGAAACAAGATGTTCAGAAGCATAGTTTCAATAGTCTGTTAACGTGAACTTAAAATGAAAACTTTCGGATTATGATCATGAAACAAATCTATGAGCTTGATTGTTGATATTGTTCCGCAAAGATACTCAATTGGGGGTGTTCATCAGAGAAAAACAGCGTCATAAATGCAAAAAATATTTTTTGAAATATCTCAAATATCGGTTATCTTTGCATGGAAAATCACAATAAAGCAACCTTAATTGCCTACAACGCAACCCTTTTTATCATGGAAAATAACAAGAAACTATCAATGAGCCGCAACCATGTGGAGCGGACATTGGGCAAGCCGGCATCGGAGTTCAACCCCCCCCCGACCAATTGGGATAGCGGGGGACGGGGTAAGAAAATCAGCG
>NZ_JAIDEN010000087.1 GCF_029054785.1 Duncaniella sp. | reverse complement strand
CTCGGCCCCCTCCAGCCGCCGTATTACTTAACTATTAGGTATGAAAAAGCTGTTTCTACTACTGACGGCCCTTGTTACCACTCTTGCTGTTATGGCTCAGAACCAGACTGTAAGCGGCACGGTTACAAGCGCCGACGGCGAGCCTCTGATAGGCGCGACCGTATTGGGAGCCGGAACCCACACGGGTACGGCGACTGACATCGACGGTAATTTTACCCTGACCCTCCCGGCATCTGTCAAAAAACTTCATGTGTCATATGTCGGCATGAACACCAAAGAGGTCAATATCGTCCCCGGTCAGAAAATGAACATCGTCCTTGATGGCTCCAACATGCTCGACGAGGTCATCACCGTGGCCTACGGCACTGCCAAGAAATCATCATTCACCGGTGCCGCTTCGACCATTTCGGGCTCTACAATCGAGAAACTCCAGGTTTCAAACGTGTCAAAGGCTCTTGAAGGCGCCGCTCCCGGCGTCCAGGTTGCCATCCAGTCAGGCCAGCCCGGTTCGAGCGGTACTATCCGCATCCGTGGTATCGGTTCTATCAACTCAAGCTCCGCGCCTCTGTATGTGGTTGACGGTATGCCTTTTGACGGTGACCTCGCGTCGATCAACCCCAATGACATCGAATCAATGTCAGTGCTCAAAGACGCAGCTTCAACCGCTCTCTACGGCTCACGTGCGGCCAACGGTGTGATCGTCATCACCACCAAGAAGGGTAAGGAACAGAAGTCACGCGTTTCACTCGATGTGCGTATCGGTTCCAACTCACGCGGTATCAGCAACTATGACATCATGACCGATCCCGGCATGTATCTGAAGACTTACTGGAATCTTCTCAAAAACCAGTCTGACGCAGCTAATGCAAGCGCCAAACTCATCGACCGTCTTGGCTACAATCCTTATGACTGTGCCAACAATGCTGTTGTAGATGAAAACGGCAATCTCACAGACGCCCGCCTCCTCTGGAACGACAACTGGACCGATGCCGCTATCAGCAACGGTCTGCGTCAGGAATACAATCTTACTGTCACCGGCGGCAACGAGAAGAGCAATCACTTCCTCTCTTTAGGCTATCTTGAAGACGAGGGTATCATCAAGAATTCAGACTACAGCCGTCTGTCGTTCCGTGCAAGCGGCGACTATGACGTGAACCGCTGGATCAACGTGAGCGGCAACATCGCCTATTCACGCGGCGAGCAGAACGCTCTTCAGATCTCAAGCCTTTCGAACTATTCGAATACATTCGCATTCATCCAGAATATTGCCCCGATCTACCCTATCTATGCCTATGACCGCCAGGGCAACCGTCTCTACAACGAAAACGGCTCTCCCCTCTATGACTTCGGCGACGGCGTGTATGGCACTCGTCCTCTGTATTCCAACCAGAATGTTGTGGCTTCCGATGACGAAAACCAGAACCGCTATCTCCGCGACAATATCAGCAGCCGTTTCGGCGTGACTCTCAAAATCATCGACGGTCTGCAGTTCCGTGCAAACCTCGGCTATGACGTGACAAACCTGTCACGCGACCAGTTCATGACTCCGACTTTCGGTGACGCCCAGACCGTTGACGGCCGTGCCTACAAGACCCGCCAGCGCAACGAGACCTATACCATCAACGAACTTCTCTCATATGACAAGGACTTCGGCGAGAAGCATCACTTCGACGTACTTGCCGGCCATGAGTCATACAAGATGAATCTCAACTACCTCTATGGCGAAAAGTCACACTTCTTCGATTCATCAATTCCTGAGTTTGACAACGCCATCACGATGGACGAGCTTTCGTCAAGCGCTGACAAATATACCATCGAATCATGGCTCGGACGTGTCAACTACGACTATGATGACAAGTATTATCTGTCAGGATCTATCCGTGGCGACGGCTCTTCACGCTTTGCCAAGAACAACCGCTGGGGTACCTTCTGGTCAGTAGGCGCATCATGGCGCATAAGCAAGGAAAACTTCATGGAGAACCTTACCTGGCTCGACAACATGTCAATCCGCGCAAGCTACGGTAGTGTAGGTAACGATGACATCTACTACCCCAACTCTACCATAAGCAACTACTATCCGGCAATTACACAGTATCAGCTCACCAATGCCAACGGCAGCTACGCCCTCTCCCGTTACTATCAGGGAAACCCCAACATCACCTGGGAAACTTCCTATAACTTCAATGTGGGCTTCACCGCACAGCTGCTCAACAACTTGCTGAACATCGACTTCGAGTACTTCAACAAGCGTACCGAAGATATGCTCTACAACGTACCTCAGTCACCCTCGTCAGGCGTAAGCTACATTTCCGAGAATGCTCTCACAATGACCAACAAGGGCGTTGAGTTCACCCTCGGTGTCAACATCCCCATGCCCAAGGACTTCACCTGGAACTGGACATTCACCGGCACCCATTACGTCAACAAAGTTACCGACATCCCCGCCGACAAGCGTGTCGAAGGTATCACCCACGACGGTTACTACAACATCCGCGAGGGCCGCAGCGTATGGGATTTCTACTACTACAAGTTTGCCGGACTTGACGAGACAGGTCACTCTACCTGGTGGGCTGACGTGAAGAACGAAGACGGAAAGGTTGTAGGCCGTGAAGCCGTTTCCGACTACACCAACGCAACCAAGTACTACATCGGCACCGCTATCCCCGACTTCATCGGCGGCATCACCACCAACTTCACCTGGAAGGGTCTTGACTTCTCAGTAGCCATGAACTACCAGATCGGCGGCGACATCTATGACGGCATGTATGCACAGCTCATGGGCTCAAGCAACGCCGGCCACAACTGGCACAAGGACATCCTCAATTCATGGACTCCGGAGAACACCAACACCAACATCCCTGTTCTCGACGGCGACCAGAACGCCAACACATTCTCTGACAAGTTCCTCATCGGCGCCGACTTCTTCAACCTGCGCAACATCACTCTGGGCTACACCTTCCCCGGCAAGTGGCTCAACAGAGCAAGCATCGAACGTGCCCGCCTCTATGTCAACGCCGACAATGTGGCTCTCTGGTCGAAGCGCAAGGGTATGGACCCGCGCCAGTACATTTCCGGTGAGTCTGCTGCAAACTACTCGACAATCCGCACCGTATCAGTCGGACTTTCATTAACTTTCTAAAGATTACAACATGAAATTTCACAATATCGCATTAAAAGGGCTCGCACTCAGCGCCCTGATCGTGGCATCTTCATGCTCTGACGATTTCCTCGACACCAAACCCGACGGACTGATCGACGCGGAAGATGTGAATGCCACCATGCAGAAAGACCCCTCTCTTGTGCAGTCTTATCTCACCGGAGCATACATGAACTTTTACAACGGCGGCGAATGGCGCACCAAACATGATGTCTATGGCATCCAGGGTTTGAGAATAGCCCTCGACATGATGACCGACGACGTGACTCTTCCGACAAACGCCCAGTGGTTCAGCTTCGACTATCAGCTTGACAACCGCATGTCAGGCTACCGCCGCACCACCGCTACATGGCGCGAACTCTATCAGGTGATCAATGACGCCAACACCGTGATCGAGTTCCTTAAGCCGGCAGACGACTCCGAGCCCGAAGGCGATGCCCGTAAGATGCTCGGTCAGGCATATGCACTCCGCGCGCTCAACTACTATTATCTGATCAACATGTGGCAGCAGCCCTACAGCGTTGATCCGGATGCCCCCGGCGTGCCTGTCAAGACCGAAAGCGAATACCGTCCCGAACGAGTGCCTGTCAAGGAGGTCTATGACCAGATCATCTCTGACATCACAACCGCCTACAACTATCTTGAAGGACAGAACATCACTGACAAGGGCAGCATTTCAGAATATGCAGCGGCATTCATCTATGCCAATGTACTTATGTTCACCGGCGACTATGCCGGAGCTGCAGAATGGGCCGAAAAAGCAATCAAGGGCGGCCAGCTCAACTCCAATGCCGACATGCTCAGCGGTTTCAACTCGCTCGACATGCCTGAAGTGCTATGGGGCTACAAGGTGGATACAGAGAACACCTGCTACTACGCATCGTTCTTCTCTCACGTAGACACTTATATGCCGGGCTACGGCGGCCAGGTAGGCTTCCGCAAGCTCATCGCTTCGGAACTCTATGACCAGATCGCCGACAATGACATCCGCAAGAAGTGGTTCGGCTATGAGGAAAACTATAATCTTCTCGAAATAGACTTCTCATATGAAAAAGGCTACAACTGGCTTCCGTATCTGTCAAACAAGTTCCGCGACAAATACATGACCTCTCTGGGTGCCGAAGGACCGTTCACCTCTGATGTGATCTACATGCGAGTGGCAGAAATGTACTACGTGGCAGCCGAGGCCTACTACCTGAACAACCAGCCCGACAAGGCCAAGGAAGTACTGACAACCATTATGTCGAACCGCGTTCCGGGCTATACCTGCACCTCTACCGGCGAAGCCCTCTACAAGGAAATCTGTGTCAACAAGCGAATCGACATGTTCGAGGAAGGTTCACGTCTGTTTGACATCAAGCGCCGCAACGAGTCAATCGACCGTTCGCTCAGCGTCAACGCTCCTATCTCAGAACTTTCATATATCAACGCTGTGAAGTATAACGGACAGGACAACAAGATGATCTATCAGATTCCTGACGTTGAAATTCAGAACAACCCTGAAATCACTGTCCAGAATCCTTAATAAGACTGATTAATAGAGTCCGCGCACTGTCAGCGGACCGACTACACCAGAGCAATCCCCGGTTTCATTTGGCTGAGACCGGGGATTTTCCGTAGGCGGGCAAAGGCAATTCCGGTTTTGTCCATTCGATTTTTAAGTTTATATTTGCATTGACAATTGCATTCCGACAATCAAGATTTGGATTTATGACTCAAGAGGAAAAGGACGAGAAGTTCATGCGCTTGGCTCTGGCCGAGGCGCGGGAGGCTATGGAACGTGACGAAGTGCCGATAGGTGCGGTGATAGTGTCGCCGCGTGGCATGGTCATAGGCCGTGGCCACAATCTGACGGAGGCTTTGGCTGACGTGTCGGCCCATGCCGAGATGCAGGCCATAACCGCCGCGGCGCAGACGCTTGGCGGGAAGTATCTTCAGGACTGTACGCTCTATGTCACGGTGGAGCCTTGCCTGATGTGTGCGGGCACCATAGGGTGGGCGCAGATAGGCCGTGTGGTCTACGGGGCTGCGGATGAGAAGCGCGGCTACCGGACGTTCACGTCGAGATCGCCTTTCCACCCGCGGGCCACGGTCACTGCCGGGGTGCTCGGCGATGAATGCAGCGAGCTGATGCGCACTTTTTTCAAATCCAAGCGTTAAGAATCTATGAGAGGGGTCAAAACCATCATCTATAATAAAAGACCGTCTGACATAAAGACCGTCTAAACCTATAAATAAAGCCTGACAGTGAAACCGAAACTCGTAATATCGTCCGGAGCCGGAATTTCGGCAGAGTCCGGAGTCTCGACTTTCCGCGATGCGGGAGGTCTGTGGGAAAACTATCCTGTGATGGATGTGTGCAGCGCCGAGGGCTTCGTACGCAATCCGGCCCTCGTCCACCAGTTCTACAACGAGCGGCGCAAGGGTCTGATGAAATGTCAGCCCAACGCGGCCCATGCCGGCCTGGTGGAGCTTGAAAAATGGTATGATGTCTATGTCATCACCCAGAATGTCGACAATCTCCACGAGCGGGCCGGAAGCTCCAGAATACTGCATCTCCACGGCGAATTGATGAAGGTCAGATCCATGCGCGACGAGACCCGCGTCTACACCCTCGACGAGGAGCATCTTGAGACCACACCCGACACCCGCGACAGCCACGGCGATCCGGTGCGCCCCCACATTGTTTTCTTCCAGGAAGCCGTCCCAAACATCGAACGGGCCATCGAATGGACCCGCGAGGCCGACATCTTCGCCGTCATCGGCACCTCGCTCGCAGTCTATCCCGCCGCGAGTCTGCTCAACTATGTCAGACCCGGAGTTCCCGTCTACTACATCGACCCGCGCCCGGCGGCTGTGCCTGAGTATGTGACAGTCATTCCCCGCCCCGCAACGGAGGGTGTCGCAGAGCTTATCAGGCTTCTGCGGCCTGAAGAAACAGCCCGGAAATAAACAAGAAGCATGTACAAGAATCATATAAACAAATCATAAATGTGATAAATTGTTAAAGGATTAACCTAATTTTAAGAGTTTTTCCTACCTTTGCGCACTGAATCGGACCGGGCAACCGGACCAAACGAAATGGTGGGCGGAGTGTCCGTAGGCGGCGCGCTACCCATAGTGTTATATACAATATGTTGAAAAACCTCGTCATAGTAGAGTCTCCGGCCAAAGCCAAGACCATTGAAAAATTCCTCGGCAAGGACTATAAAGTCATGTCGAGCTACGGTCATATCCGTGACCTTCGCAAGAAAGATATCAGCATCAAGGTTGATTCTGACTTCCAGCCCGTCTATGAAATTCCGGCAGACAAGAAGAATCTTGTCACCGAACTTAAGAAAGCTGCCAAGGAAGCTGAAACCGTCTGGCTCGCATCCGATGAGGACCGCGAGGGAGAAGCTATCGCCTGGCATCTCTATGAGGTGCTCGGACTGAAGCCCGAAAACACGAAGCGCATCGTGTTTCACGAAATCACCAAGAACGCGATTCTTGAAGCGATCGAGAACCCGCGCGACATCGACCTTCACCTTGTCGACGCCCAGCAGGCGCGCCGAGTGCTTGACCGCCTGGTCGGCTTCGAGCTTTCGCCGGTGCTCTGGAAGAAGATCAAGCCAGCTCTGTCGGCAGGCCGTGTGCAGTCGGTTGCAGTCCGTCTGATCGTGGACCGCGAAAACGAGATCAACGCTTTCAGCTCAGAGCCATATTACCGCGTGACGGCGCTTTTCACCATCCCCGGCGGCGCCCAGTTGCGCGCGGAACTGTCAAAACGACTTCCCGACGAGCAAAGCGCCCGTGAATTTCTCGAAGCATGCAAGACAGCTGCGTTCACCGTTTCGGACATCAGCGTCAAACCGCTGAAAAAGTCGCCGGCACCGCCATTCACCACCTCTACCCTCCAGCAGGAGGCAGGCCGGAAACTCGGCTTCACCGTGTCGCAGACCATGATGGTGGCCCAGAAGCTCTACGAAGCAGGTCACATCACATATATGCGTACCGACTCGCTCAATCTCTCCAAACTCGCCATCGCGACCATCTCGAATCTCATCACCGAAGAACTCGGCGAAAAATATCTCAAGGTACGCCGTTACCACACCAATTCCAAAGGCGCCCAGGAGGCACACGAGGCCATCCGTCCGACCTACATCGACAAAGAAACCGTTGAGGGAACCTCACAGGAAAAACGGCTCTACCGTCTGATCCGTCTGCGCACAATGGCCTCACAGATGGCCGATGCCGAACTGGAAAAGACAACGATCGACATCACGCCGTCAGGCCGTCAGGAACATTTCACCTCCAGCGGCGAGGTCATCAAATTTGACGGCTTCCTGAAAGTCTACCTCGAAGGCAATGACGACGACGAAGCCTCATCGACCGAAGACGACGATATGCTTCCCGCAGTCAACGTCGGCGAGAAGCTGACGGCAGACAACATCACAGCCTCCGAACGCTTCACCCTCGCGCCGCCCCGCTACACGGAATCGTCGCTCGTGAAGAAGATGGAGGAACTCGGCATAGGCCGTCCGTCGACCTACGCGCCTACCATCTCGACCATCCAGCACCGCGAATACATTGTCAAGGGCGAGAAGGCCGGCGAAAAGCGTCCGTTCAAGGTCCTGACCCTCAAAGCCGACGGCAAAATCTCGTCGTCGTCCAAAAACGAGAATGTCGGGGCTGAGAAAGGCAAACTCATACCGACCGACACCGGCATCATTGTCAACGAATTCCTCACAGCGAATTTCCCTGACATCCTCGACTATGACTTCACAGCCGACATGGAGCAGAAATTCGACCGCATAGCCGAAGGTGAGAGCGACTGGAACAAGGAGATCGCCCGCTTCTACGGACTCTTCCACCCGGAAGTGGAGAAAGCCAACGAGATGCGCACCGAGCATAAAGTCGGCGAACGCCAGTTGGGCACCGACCCTGCAAGCGGCGAACCCGTCTCCGTGAAGATCGGCCGCTTCGGACCCGTGGTGCAGATCGGCTCGGCTGATTCCAAGGAAAAGCCCCGTTTCGCCTCGCTGCGCAAGGATCAGAGCGTGTTTGACATCACTCTCGAAGAAGCGCTGAAGCTCTTCGACCTGCCGCGCACCATCGGAGAACTCGAAGGCAAGACCGTGGTTGCCGCCATAGGCCGTTTCGGCCCCTACATCCGGCACGACGGCAAATTTGTCAGCATCCCCAAGGATCTCTCCCCCACTTCGATCACCCTCGAAGAGGCTGAAGAGCTTATCCGCGCCAAGCGCGAGGCCGACAGCAACAAGGTTGTCAAAACCTTTGCGGAAGATCCTGAAATCCAGATTCTGAACGGTCGCTACGGAGTCTACATCTCCCACAACAAGAGCAACTACAAGATTCCGAAAAGCGTCACAGATCCTGCGGCTCTCACTCTCGAAGAGGTGAAGGCGATCATGGCAGATCAGGAGAAAGCGCCCAAACGGACAGTGCGCCGCAAGAAATAAGATCCGGCTGACGCACCCTCTCGACCTCCACCACCCTATTCCAACCAAACAGATCCACCATCTACCCCATAATGGCCAAAAGAACCTATTCAACCAAACCGGGAGCCGAGCGCAACAGCTTCAAGCCCGATGTCATCGAGACCTACAAAGTGGCCGAAGCCGCCACTCTGCTTGACTTCCTCATCCAGTCAATGCCACAGCGCAAACGCACTGCGGTCAAGAATCTTTTGAGCCACAAGCAGATTGCAGTCAACGGAATCCCGTCGACACAGTTTGACATGCCTCTGAATCCGGGCGATGAGGTGAAGGCCAATCTGACACGCGAATTCCGCGTGTTCTACAACCGCCGCCTCAAACTGGTCTACGAGGACGACGACATCATCGTGGTCAACAAGGGCTACGGCCTGCTCTCAATGGGTACCGACAAGATCAAGGAGGGAACGGCCTACAACATTCTGCGCGAATATCTGAAATGGCAGGATCCGCGCAACAAGCTCTTCATTGTCCACCGTCTCGACCGCGACACCTCAGGTCTGATGGTGTTCGCCAAGAGCCAGGAGGCCAAGGAAAAACTCCAGCACAACTGGAACAATATGGTGATCGCCCGCAAATATCTCGCGGTGGTCGAGGGAAAACCCGATCCTGAAGAGGGTGAAGTGCGCAGCTATCTTGCAGAAAACTCACGTTTCGAGGTCTATTCGACCGACAAGCCTGAGGAGGGTCAGTTAGCAGTCACCCGCTACCGCACCCTGCGTTCGCGCAACGGCTATTCGCTCATGGAAGTCTCGCTTGACACCGGACGAAAGAACCAGATCCGAGTCCACATGAAAGACCTCGGACACCCCATTGCCGGAGACCGCCGCTATGGAGCCAAGAGTTCGCCGATCCACCGCATGGCGCTCCACGCCCAGACCCTGCGCTTTGTCCACCCGATCACCCGTAAGGACATGAACTTTTCGACTCCTGTTCCGGCGTCGTTCGCCCGCATGGTCGGGATGTGATTTCTCACTGCTTTCCACATTTTTATTTTCAACTGCGGCTTTTTCTTTAGCCTCACGCCTACGCCGGGCAGTCTCGCGGGCACGGCGTGAGCGGGTTACCGCTTTGTCTATTTCAGGCCGCAGCAGATAGAAGATCAGGATGACGTTCGCCGGCATATAGCCCGGCGGCTCTTTTCCACTTATCAGGTAGAAATCGATTGCCTGCATGGCTTCATAGAAAGAGACTCCGAGACCTCGCCAGGCAACGGCGCTGATGGCCGCGCGGACAGTCTCACACAGTCCGTCATAGAATTTCGCCGAAACCGGCAGCTTGCTTTTCTTTGAATTTTTCATAGTCAGGGGAATTTTGCGGGATTACTCTGCAAATATACAATCCCCCACCCCCGAAAAGAGTGCGATAATACGGCGTCAGGGCAGAAAATTAATCAGATTTATTTGATAGAAAAACCTGAATAAGCCAGAACTATATTTGACTAAAGACAGTTGATATATCAATACGCGACACATAATGCTTTCGAGATTGCCATCCGGTTAATACTCATTACTACAGACAGTTGCTTATTGCAGTCTTGATTGCAAAGATGCTGTAAGTACGTATTGATGTATGAACGTATTGACGTATGAACATTTGAACGTATGGATGTACAGACAGACGTATGCACTTTTGAACAGATGACTGAATGAACTTTTGAGCAAATGGATGTTATGCCTTATGGATGAATGACATAAAGGATTGCCGTTTGAACATTACTAACTATCTGTATTTCACTAAGCCTGCCCAAAAATCAAATTGCTTATAAATGCTAAGAAAGCAATTGCAAGTGCTGTGTATGACACAAATCTACTAATTCGTGTTGACAGTAAATTTGCCGCCAATATTTGGAACTTTTGTTCTTGATAGGATTCAAAGCCTTTCTTGCTGAGAGAGTATTTGAAGCCAAGATGTTTTTTTATCATCGAGGGCTTTGTTTTATCAAAGCAATATGCTGGATTCTCAACAGTTATTTCGCCAATATCCTCACGATCCAAAAGTTCAAGTCCATCCGACATTTCGTATAACAGACATGCTAATATTTCTTGAGTCTGAGTATGACTCAGGATATTGGATGATTTACATACAGCATCAATGATTATTGAGTCTGGTATCTGAATAATTTTAGAAAATATTGCATTCTCCGCCAAATAATCAATTACTTTAGCAATAAATAAGATTCTGAGATATGAATTGTGTAAATGTTTTCCTTTGCCAAGAGTGGGAGTTAGAATGGAAGAATGCGTAGAAATCAGTTTCTTGCGAAGTTCCAAATATTTTGATACCTCATCTTGTTCAGCCATTGTGTTTTAAATTGCGTGCTATGTGGCGAATAATTAGTTTAAAAGTAACTGACTTAGATATTCCAGCTAAAATATCTGTTTGGCAATTTCCTTGATGGCACTGATAGTATCATCTTTTGCATTTATTGCTTTTGCAAACACAAGTAACCCATCTACAAACTGCCTAACTGTAATTATTTTGAGGTCGCTGATTCTCAGTTTGGCATAATTAAGTATTGATATGAGACAACAATAATGCCCCTCTCTACCAATAGATTTTAAAGTATGGAATATAGCGTCTTTGTCATAAACGACATTCTTTCCATAAATGAACATACTTGAAGTTAGATGTGCGGCTCTAAATTTATCTATCGCATGTACGACATCCTGCTCGCTAAAGTTTTTATCCTTGACTTCAATTGCTTTGACAAGATTATTAGCATTATCATAAACATCAATATCCCCAATTTCTTTAGAGGATGAACCGCTTTGATTTACTTTGTGTGCTTCTACTCGATAATCTTTACCCAAATACATCTGTTCAAGTTGAGCAACGACTAACGGACAAATCTCTCCTTCAAATGAATGCTCGGTAATTTTATAGATATAATCAAGAACCAGCTGTGCAAATTCGCTGACATCAATAAGACTATCCCCTACAGAATATTTTGCAATATAACTTTCGTGAATAGTTACCATAACCGACAATGCGTGTTTTAGGTAACGGTAAGCATTTTGGCTGTCAGTAATAGTAGAAAGGATATCAATTACGTCTGACAATGTTTGGTAATCTTTTCCTCTTCGTACCGCATTGTCCAAAGAAAGCATTACAAAACGAGCCGGTTTATTCAAGAATGGCTCATTAGAATTTCCGAGGCATCCTTGTAGCTTCATTGTTTCAAATGGCACAACCACATTATGACATAATGAACGTGCGTCATATTTTCCATTAGTACCATCTCCTTTTTGCAAGCTTAGGGCATTGACAGATTCATTAGTAGCTTTAGCAAGCAATCCCGTAACAAGAATATAGCGATACGTTTTATGTGTCCCATTAAGCACCTTGGTAATCAGATCTGCAATGGGATCGTTGTATTCCTTAGCTTCAACCCAAGCTCGTTCAAGTATTAATGATGCTGTTTTGAAATCAATATTAGGCATATCAATTGAATAATCCAGAATAAAGGATTGGGGTTTTAGAATTTAATACATCAATAACCATTGAACAGACAGCCTTTGCAAGATTGCATGGCACAGCATTCCCAATTTGAGTGTATTGAGCACACTGACTCCCACAAAATTCATATTCTAATGGGAATGTTTGCAAAACTCTCGCTTCATCAACTGTGAGGCGTCGCATAGAGGAAGGGACAGTTTCGGTTTTTGCAATTTCAGGATTAAGCATAACCCTTTCGTGATAGCCTTCAATCCAAGGACGTTCATTATCATATAGTGCTGCCTCATCAATTATTGGTGTTTTATTACCTCCCATAGACGCTGGAAGGGTTGCGCTATATCCGTCAAGCTTAAGAGGACGTCCTAATCCATTAAAAAGCATCCCTGCATAAGGAGATTTACGCATTACAGGATTTGGTGTAAGAGTGATGCGAGCGTTACATCTCGAGGTGTTATTCCCTTCTCCTGCCCGGTCAAGTACTGATAATGCTTCACGGACATTTTGTGATTTATGTCTGTAAGGTTTAATCATAGCCAACAAATCAGGACCAGCAAAAGAATTGCCGATAAATCCAATAAAAAATACCCTTTCTCTCGCTTGCGGAACATCAAAATCAGATGCATTTAGAACCATGAAGTTGACAGAATATCCAAGTGTTATGAATTTTTCCATCAGAGCAGTCCGTATTGAAGACCATCGTTCAATAGCGCCCAAAGCTTTGACATTCTCCATTATAAATGCTTTCGGTCTCACTATTTCAATGACCTTAGCATAACTCCAAATCAGCTTGCTGCGTTCATCGTTTTCATCCATTTTTCCTGCCACGGAAAAACCCTGACATGGCGGTCCTCCTATTACTAAATCCACCGTGCCACGATATTTCTCCAACGATGGGATAAAATCATTTATATCCCCATAATGTATATGTTCACCAATATTTTTCTTGTATGATGCAACCGCCTCCTTTTTAATATCATTGGCCCAGATGATTTTGGCTCCTGCATAAATTGCACCGATATCCAAACCACCAGCTCCCGAAAAAAGGGATATGGTAGTAACTGTATTTGAGGCTAAAGTTTCCTTTATGCTTTGCATCTTAAAAGCAAGAAGCTCTTCCATAAGCTGACAGGCGACCAAACCTTTTGCAACTACGAAAGAGTTTTTAATATATGGTAAATGTATTAATTATATTTGGGTGGTCTTTGTCAGCACAAATTGCGATGGAGTACAAAGTTACGAAAAATCTTTAAATTGACAGCTATTCTGCCGAGAGAATTTATCTACAAGGAATGGGGAAGATCTGAAGAAGGGAACAAAGAGGTAAGGGTATGGACTAATGAAGCGTGAAAAGGAGCAAATCGGCACAGTTAAAAATCTCTAACGGATGATAATTATTTCAAATTCATTTGCTCCGGCTTGCCTAAATCTTCCCCCAAAGTACACTATTAGTACACTGCAATCTGTAGATGCGTCTGCCGTGGCTATTATTTTCCACAAAACCGTTTTTTTAATCCGGATAATCCAAGAAGCGATTTTGAGGCAAGGACGGCTCTGTCAATTTTCCGATTCGTAACCTTCGTAATAATAGGATTGCTCGATTCCGTGGAAAATCACGTCGCGGTCATCTGTCTCATCACTGAGTGCCCCATGAAGCAATACACGCAATTCAAGATCGTTGACCGGACTGCGTTCCATTGCCATCATGTAATCCTCACGCTTTATCCTGCGCCAGTCAATGACCTTGCCGAGCGAATGTTTGAGAATCATGTCAAGCCATATCCTTGTGGCACGTCCATTGCCCTCCATGAAAGGGTGGGCAATGTTCATCTCAACATATTTCGCCACGATTTCTTCAAAAGTCCTCTGCGGCATACGCTCGATGGCCTCAAGCGCCGGAAGAAGATAAAGCGAGTTGGCAAAACGGAAGCCACCCTTGGATATATTGAGTGTACGGATGCAACCTGCAAACGGATACAAACCGCCGAACAAAGCGGCATGAATATCCTGCAAGCCCCGCGTTGTGCCGACTTCAATCAGGTCGATGCGGCCTGAAATGAAAAGATCCTTTGCCTTTTCAAGACTCTGGCGGTCAATCTCGTTTTGTGTCAATTTCATAAAATCTGCTGATGTCCGGTTAGCGAAGCTGGAATTAGAGGCTGATGCCGTCGCGGGCGAGGAGGGCGTCGATCGAGGCGTCGCGGCCTCGGAAGCGGCGATAGAGTTCAGCCGGGTCTTCCGTGCCTCCACGCATGAGGATTTCCGAGCGGAATGAATCGGCGGTCGCGCGGTCAAAGATTCCGTGCTCCCTGAAACATGCAAAAGCGTCCGCGTCGAGGACCTCGGCCCATTTGTAGCTGTAATAGCCCGCGGCATATCCTCCGGCAAAAATATGGGAGAAGGTTGAGCCGACAACCGATCCGGGGATGTGGTCGAAAATGGCGACCGACTCTCCGGCCTCCCACTCGAAGGCCTCAGGATTGTCGACAGGGGCGGTGATGCTGTGCCAGGCCATGTCTATCAGACCGAAATTCAGCTGACGCATGCAGGCATAGGCGGCACCGAAACGCGATGAGGCGATGATACGGTCGACCTGTTCGGCAGGGATAGGCTCACCGGTCTGATAGTGGCGGGCGAATCCGTCAAGAAATTCCTTTTCGGTCAGATAGTTTTCATTGAACTGCGAGGGCAATTCGACAAAATCACGCAGCACATTTGTGCCGGAGAGGGAGGCATATTTAGTAGCGGCAAACAGACCGTGGAGGGCGTGGCCGAACTCATGGAGGAAAGTCTCGACCTCATAGGGGGTGAGCAGCGATGGCTTGGTGGCGGTCGGTTTGGTGAAATTCATGACGATGGTGACATGGGGGCGGATGCTTTCACCTTCGGGAGTGATCTCCTCGCTGCGGAACTCGGTCATCCATGCGCCGGGGCGCTTGCTCTCGCGCGGGAAAAAGTCGGTGTAGATGACTCCGAGGAATGATCCGTCGCGGTCGATGACTTCAAAAGCCTTCACATCGGGATGATAGACGGGAATTGCGGAGTTTTCGCGGAATGTGACCCCATAGAGCCGGGTAGCGAGGCCGAAAACACCGTCAATGACGTTGCCAAGTTCGAAATAAGGGCGCAGCTGCTCCTCATCGTAGGCATAGCGGGCGTTTTTGAGCTTGTTGGCATAGTAGCTGTAATCCCATGGACAGAGCACCATCCCGCGGCCTTCGAGCTGAGAGGCATAGTCGGTCAGCTCCTTCAGCTCGGTCTCCAGAGCCGGACGATAGGCATCGCGCAGGGAGTGGAGCAGAGAGTAGACCTTCTCAGGAGTCCCTGCCATTGATTTTTCCAGGCGATAATGGGCGAAAGTCTCGTGGCCGAGGAGACGGGCAATGTGCATGCGGGTTTCGGCGATCTCCTTCATGACGGGGATATTGTCGAACTCGCCGCGGACGTTGCGCCCGGTGTAGAGACGATACATCTTCTCACGCAGATCGCGGCGGTCACTGTATTTCATGAACGCCATGTAGACCGGCTGGGCGAGGGTAAAGAGATATTCCCCCTCGCGGCCTTTCTCCTTTGCGGCAAGGGCGGCAGCCTCGACCGAGCTTTCGGGAAGACCGGCAAGGTCATCGGCGGTGAGCCAGATCTCGTAGGTGTTAAGTTCTTTCAGCACGTTCTGGCCGAAGACCGTGGTCAGTTCGCTCAGGCGGCTTGAGAGCCAGGAATATGTCTCGCGGTCGTCACCTTCGAGCAGAGCGCCGCTGCGCACAAACGATTCATAGGTGCGGCGGAGAAGCATCGAGTCCTCAGGATCGAGGTCAAGGGATTCGCGGCTGTCATAGACGGCCTTGACGCGCTCCCAGAGACCGCGGTTGAGAGAGATGGATGTCGAGTAGTCCGACAGACGCGGAGTGACCTTGAGCGACAGTTCCATCATCGCATCGTCGCTCAGAGCCGACAGGAGCGGATCGAACACCATCAGCACCCGGTTGAGGTCGCGGTCGGCATGTTCGAGAGCCACGATGGTGTTGGCGAAGGTCGGAGGCTCAGGATTGGCGACAATAGCGTCGACGGCTTCAAGTCCGAGACGGAGACCGCGGTCAATGGCCGGCTCATAGTCGGCGAATGAAATACGGTCGAAAGGAGCTGTGCCGTGGGGAGTAGAGGTGAATTCAGCGAAAAACGGATTCTGTGTCTGTGACATATTCTTTGTATATGAAGGCCCTGAGGGCGCTGAGAGTTCAGTAAAAATGGGGATAGCTAAGATAGTAATCAGCCGATGCTTTGGCCGAGTTCGGAGGCACGGCGGAAGGAATCGTCGAGCAGGAGGCCGAGGGTCAGACGGTCAGGAGCGGGAAATGTCTCGAAAAGATGACGGTCGGCCTCGAAATCGCGCATGAAATCATCACGGTCGAAATTGCGCGCGGCGATCGACGAGGCATAGCGCTCGACAGCCGTCTGCAAGTTTCCGCTCAGGACTTCAAGATGGCCTGCGGCAAGAAGATCGGAGGCGGCAGGCTCGCGGGAGAGGATCAGCCCGGAATAG
The DNA here is from genome assembly GCF_029054785.1 of Duncaniella sp. Lineage (GTDB taxonomy): Bacteria > Bacteroidota > Bacteroidia > Bacteroidales > Muribaculaceae > Duncaniella. Next base: position 40,434 of record NZ_JAIDEN010000087.1, on the reverse strand, counting down.
CGGCGCGCACGGTCGAAGTCGCCTGACAGCAGCGAGCAGCGGACAATAGGCCGCGAGGAGCGGTCCGACTCTCCGGCGAGGAATTCTACTTTGTAGAACAGCTTCAGTGCCTCTTCATAGCGACCGCAGAGCATGTGGCAACGTCCCATGTTGAGGGCGAGAGCCGCATCGTCGGGGCGCGAAGCAGCCACACGGACATAATATGACAGAGCCTTTTCCCAGTCGCCGTTCTGACGGTGGCAGAAAGCGAGACGCTTGACAGTCCATTCGCTCTGTGAGTTCAGCAGCTCGCTCTGCTCATAATAGCGGATGGCCTCGGCGAGATTGCCGCCCATCTGCATGCAGTAGCCCATCTTCTGGAAAAGTTCAGCCGAGGGGGGCATCTTGAATGACAGACGGTCGAAGAGATCGAAAGCGTCGGCATAGTGCTGGTGACGGAAATAGAACTCGCCGACCAGACGCAGGGTGTCGGCATCGTCAAACACCTCGGAAAGCTGCGGGAGAGTCACGAGATTCAGTGACGAGGCCACGGCAAAAGGATCGCGGAACTCCCCCTTGCGGCGGAAGAGCCTGAAGAAGCGGTAGATGTCCTGAACGTAGCTGCGGGCCACTCTCTCACGGTCCTGCATCGGACCGCCTGACAGATCGCCGGCACTCATGGCAGCCATCTGGGCCGAGTGGGCTTTCAGCTGCGAGGCCATCATCTCTTTCTGCGAGGCAGGCACATGGGAAAGCGACAGCACGATGGAATATTTATCGCCGTCACAGAACATCGGGGCCGAGTCCATGATCTCGCCGAGGAACCTGACCGAAGCATCGCCGCTCGAAGCGACAGCCGAATGGGAGGAGTGGAAAGGCAGGAACCAGTTGGAAATATCGTTGAAGAAGGGGAAGGTCTTGAGATTGCTGAAAGTCACCATCATGACATCGCCGCCCTCTTCCTGGATCTCCTGAAGCTCTTTCAGCTTGTCGGAAATACCTGATTTGTCGAGGAGTTCGGCCCATTCGGGATTTTCCTCCATAGCCTCCGGATCGAGGGGTTTCTTTCCGAGTTTCTCGATCTCCGGGCGGAGTTTCATCATTTCGGGGATCACCTCGTCAGTCAGCTTGCGGCCTATGCGCTCGGTGTCACGCGCGCGGATGAACTGCATGAAAGCCATGCGCACGTCAGAGTGCCAGCGCGGCTCCTCGCGCAGCGAATCGAAACGGCGCAAGAGCGAGGGGGAGAAGGGACGGTCGCGGCGCACCGACATCACGATCAGCAGCGAGCAGAGCGCGCGGACAGAGACCTCGTTGTCGTCAGCCGTATAGGCATCCATCAGCAGACGCAGACGGCGCTCGTCGTGATATTCAAGCTCGCCCATCATGACAGCGGCAATGCAGAGCAGCTTGAAATGGCGCGGAAGCGAGGGGTCGGAAATGACGTTACCGATGGCGGCGGCATCGTCGACAGTCAGCGGCGCCGTGGTCCAGATGAAGTTGAAAATCTCCTTTTCGAGCGACTCGGAACGGGCTGTCAGCTCGCGTCCGGCCTTTTCGACATCCTCGGTGAGCATCGCCATCTGAAGACGGCGGTTGACACGGTGGTACTCGCCGATCAGGGCAGCTACCGTCAGGTCACGGCGGTTGAGCTGATAGCGCAAAGTATTGAAATACAGGGTCGGCGCATCGGCTATGCGAGAACGGCGGTGAAGATCGTCGGCCAGAGAGCGCACCGAGCCGCAGAGTTCGGCAAACAGCTGCGGACGCGACGGATCCGGGAAGCCCTGGAGAGCATAGTGGGTCATCAGCCGGTAGCTTTCGCGCAGACGCGAGGTGGCGGAATTGATCTCGGCAATGACACCGAGCGAAGAAGCGGCATTGTCGATGAGGTCAATGGCATCGTTGACACGCCCTGAGGCAAGGAGACGGTCAATGTCTCCGGAAATATCTATATGATGGTTCATAGTGTTCGAATATATGCAAATTTACTATTATTCCCGCAAAAATCATGCCAAAATAAGGATTTTTCCGTATTTTTGCAGTTCTTATATGCAGTGCATCCATAACACTAAAGAAATTCTATGCCACATAATATAGCAATCCTCGGCTCTACGGGATCGATCGGAACGCAGACACTTGATGTGATCTCCCATTTTCCTGAGCGCTTCAAGGCTACGGTGCTCACGGCAGGCTCGAAAGTCGACGAACTGATCGAGCAGGCCCGCAGACACCGTCCGGCTCTCGCTGTCATTGCCGACGAGTCGAAATATTCACGCCTTCGCGAGGCCCTTGCTCCCTTAGGGATCGAGACCGCCGCCGGAGCCGATGCGATCGCCGACGCGATGGACCGCGACGATTTCGACACCGTGGTCACGGCCACTGTCGGTTACAGCGGTCTGCTGCCGACCGTCCGCGCAATCCGTTCGGGCAAAGAGATCGCCCTGGCCAACAAGGAGACTCTCGTCGTGGCCGGCGAGCTTGTCAGCCGCCTTCTGGCAGAGTCAAAATCCAAAGTCATCCCCGTCGACTCAGAACATTCAGCCATCTACCAGTGTCTTGTCGGCGAAGAGAAAGGCTCTGTCAACAAGCTGATCATCACCGCCTCCGGAGGCCCCTTCCGCACGATGGACAGCGCACAGATAGCCGGAATGACCGCCCGCGAGGCCCTTCTCCATCCCCGCTGGCAGATGGGAGCCAAGATCACGATCGACTCTGCCACCATGCTCAACAAGGCCTTTGAAATCATCGAAGCCCGCTGGCTTTTCGACATCGAGCCTGAAAGGATCGAAGCCGTCGTGCATCCGCAGTCGATCATCCACTCGATGGTAGAGTTCATCGACGGCGCCGTCAAAGCCCAGCTCGGCATCCCCGACATGCGTCTTCCGATCCGCTATGCGCTCGGCGACGCCTCGCGTCTGCCCTCCTCCGAGCGGCCCCTCAGCCTCGCCGACTACTCATCGCTGACTTTCGAGAAGCCCGATTCAGAAAAATTTCCCTGCCTGACACTGGCACCCTACGCCCTGAAACGCGGCGGCAACGCGGCCTGCATCATCAATGCGGCAAATGAAGTGGCCGTCCGGGCCTTCCTTGAAGGACGGATCACCTTCCCGGCCATCTATCGCAGCATCACCGACGCACTCGAAGCAATCGACTTCATAGCCACTCCGTCGCTCGATGACTATGTGGCCACCCACAACGCGACAATCAAATTCACCGAAGAAAATCTGAAAAAAGTCTTTGCCGGCGCATGATCCAAGACCGCGGCATCCATAATTTCAATTAAAACATAATGGAAACATTCCTCATAAAAGCTCTTCAGCTCATAGTGGCCCTGGCCTTTCTCGTGATCATCCATGAGTTCGGCCACTTCATATTCGCCCGCATTTTCGGCATCCGTGTCGAGAAGTTCTACATGTTTTTCGACCCCTACTTCTCGCTGGTCAAGTGGAAACCAAAAGCCAAAAAGGACGCCGATCCCAACAAAAGCTCATGGCGCGACACCGAATACGGCATAGGCTGGCTCCCGCTCGGAGGCTACTGCAAGATCTCTGGCATGATCGACGAGTCGATGGACACCGAACAGATGAAACAGGAACCCAAGCCCTGGGAATTCCGCACCAAACCGGCCTGGCAACGACTGCTGGTGATGCTCGGCGGCGTTCTCTTCAACTTCATCCTCGCCATCCTGATCTACGCAGGCATCGCCATGCACTGGGGATCGCAATATATCCCATTTGAAGCTGCCACAGAAGGCTTTGACTTCGCACCCGCAGCTCAGAAAGCCGGATTCCGCAACGGCGACATCCCCTATATGGCCGACGGCAAACTCCTCGACGCATCCAAAGGAGACTATCCCTATCAGATGGCTGACGCCGACGTGGTCACTGTCATCCGCAACCACCGCGACACAGTCGACATCCGCATTCCCGATGACTTCATCTTCCGCCTGAACGACGACAAAGGCTTCCTGGCCTACCGTCTGCCGGTCTACATAGACCGCATCGTCCCCGGCGAGGCCGCAGCCAAAGCCGGACTCGAAGAGGGGGACCACATTGTGGCCGTGGGACAGACCGCGACCCCGTCGTTCACCGAACTGACCCCGGCCCTTGTCGAAAGCGCCGGAAAGGAAACCACTCTGACCATCGAGCGCGACGGCAAGACCCTCAGCATCCCGGTCACTCCCAACGAACACGGCAAACTCGGCTTCCAGCTCAGACCGATCACCGCTGTCTATGAGCCTGTCACCGTCGACTACGGCTTTTTCGCATCCTTCCCCAAAGGCTGGGAAATCGGCACGACTACCCTCTCCAACTACGTAAGCTCGATGAAGCATGTCTTCTCGCAGGAAGGCGCAGAGAGCCTCGGCGGCTTCGGTGCGATCGGCAACATGTTCCCCGAACGCTGGAACTGGCTCAGCTTCTGGGAAATCACAGCCTTCCTCTCCGTGGCGCTCGCCTTCATGAACATCATTCCGATCCCCGGACTTGACGGCGGCCACGTCATGTTCCTGCTCTGGGAAATCATCACCCGCAAACAGGCCCCTGAAAAGGTGCTGATCGTGGCCCAGTACATCGGCATGGCATTCCTGCTGCTGCTCCTGCTCTACGCCAACGGCAACGACATCTTCAGAGCCTTCTTCAAATAAGAGGTTGTTTAAAAACAACCTCTAAAGGTATATCCAAGGCCTGATTCTCTCCCACTTCACCCCACCCCAACCATTGTCACGATATGTCATCATCCCAACTTAAAACAATAACACTGAAGCGCGGAAAAGAAGAATCACTCCTGCGCTTCCACCCCTGGGTATTTTCAGGAGCGATAGCCTCACTCCCTGACGGTCTTGAAGAAGGAGAGACCGTCAGAGTCGAAGCTGCCGACGGCCGCTGTCTCGGAACCGGCCACTATGAAATAGGCTCCATAGCCGTCAGAATGCTCGAAAACACCGATTCAGCCATCGACAGCGACTTCTATGCCTCACGTCTGCGCCACGCCTGGGAGCTGCGCCAGCGCCTGGGGCTCATCCGCCCCGACAACTCGACCTTCCGTCTGGTCCACGGCGAAGGCGACTTCCTGCCCGGATGCGTGGTCGACATCTACGGTGACACCGCCGTATTGCAGGCCCACAGCCCCGGCATGCACTATGCCCGCAAGACCATAGCGGAAGAACTCACCCGCCTGCCCGGAGCCGGAATCAGGAACGTCTACTACAAATCCGAGACCACCCTCCCCTTCAAAGCGCGTCTCGACCCGGTCAACGATTACATCATCGGCGGCTACAACACGAACATCGCCGTTGAAAACGGTCTGAAATTCAACATCGACTGGCTCAAAGGACAGAAAACAGGCTTCTTCGTCGACCAGCGCGACAACCGCTCGCTGCTTCAGAAATACAGCAAGGGAGCACGTGTGCTCAACATGTTCTGCTACACCGGAGGCTTCTCGGTCTATGCGATGCGTGGCGAGGCCGAACTGGTCCACTCCGTCGACAGTTCAGCCAAAGCGATCACCCTGACCGACGCCAACATCGACCTGAACTTCCCCGGCGACTCACGCCACAAATCCTACGCCGAAGACGCCTTCAAATATCTTGCCAAAGTTGAAAAAGGCGCCTATGACCTGATCATTCTCGACCCGCCGGCCTTTGCGAAACACCGCAGCGCCATCCGCAACGCGATGATCGGCTACCGCCGCCTCAACGCCGCCGCATTCGAGAAAATAGCCCCCGGAGGAGTGCTCTTCACCTTCTCCTGCTCCCAGGCCATCAGCAAGGAGCAGTTCCGCCTGGCTGTCTTCACGGCAGCCGCCATGTCGGGCCGCCGTGTGCGCATCCTCCACCAGCTCACCCAGCCCGCCGACCACCCGGTCAACATCTATCATCCCGAAGGAGAATATCTCAAAGGACTCGTAGTCTACGTTGAATAAGTAAAAAAACTCTTAACCAATCTCAACCATGTCATTAACCAAATTTTTTGTTCCAGCAATGGCAGCAATGGCAATCACAGCCTGTGGCTCCAAGGCCACACAGGAAACGGCTGACGACTTCAACTATAACGTCGACAGATTTGCCGATATCGAAATCCTTCGATACAAAGTGCCCGATTTTGAGAAACTGACCCCTCAGCAGCGCATATTAATCTACTATCTGACCGAAGCGGCCATCACCGGTCGTGACATGCTCTGGGATCAGAACGGAAAATACAACCTCGCTATCCGCGACCTGATTGAAAACGTCTACACTTCCTTTGACGGAGACCGCGAAAGCCCTGAATTCAGCGCGCTCGAACTCTATCTGAAGCAGATCGAATTTGCCAACGGCATCCATCACCACTACTCGATGGACAAGTTCACACCTGCGTTCAGCCGCGAATTCCTTGCCGCCCAGGCCGCTAAACTTCCCGCCGAGCAGCAGCCCAAAGACCTTGAGACACTTCTGACCGTCATTTTCGACCCGACAGTGATGCCCAAGCGCGTCAACCAGGCCGAAGGCCAGGACCTCATCCTCACCTCGGCCAACAATCTTTACGACGGAATCACCCAGGCCGAAGTCGAGAACTTCTACAACGCTCTTAAAGACACCACCGATGCAACTCCGGTTTCATGGGGTCTCAACACCCGCCTCATCAAGCAGGACGGCAAAGTCATCGAGCAGGTCTACAAAGTCGGCGGTCTCTATTCTGAATCAATCTCGAAAATTATCGAGCTGCTCGGAAAAGCCGCTGAATATGCAGAAAACGACACCCAGCGCGGAATCATCAACAAACTTATCGACTATTACCGCACCGGCGATCTGAAAACCTTCGACAACTACTCCATCGCATGGGTTGAAGACACCGATTCACAGGTCGACTTCATCAACGGCTTCATTGAAAGCTACGGCGATCCCCTCGGCATGACCGGCGCCTACGAATCAATCGTAAACTTCAAGAATCTTGAAGCCTCTCACCGCACTGAGGTCATCTCAGGCAACGCCGAATGGTTCGAACAGAACTCTCCGGTAGATCCCCGCTTCCGCAAGGACAAGGTCAAAGGCGTGAGCGCCAAGGTGATCACAGCAGCAATTCTCGCCGGTGACGCCTATCCCGCAACCCCGATCGGAATCAATCTCCCCAACGCCAACTGGATCCGCGCCGCCCACGGTTCAAAATCGGTGACACTTGAAAACATCACCGACGCCTATGACAAGGCTTCTCACGGCAACGGATTCAACGAAGAGTTTGTCATCGACAAGGAAACCTCCGACCTCATGGACAAATACCTCTTCATCACCGACAACCTCCACACCGACCTTCACGAATGTCTTGGCCACGCCTCAGGCCGTCTGCTCCCCGGAGTCGACCCCGATGCACTGAAAGCTCACGGATCAACACTTGAAGAAGCCCGTGCCGACCTCTTCGCGCTCTACTATCTTGGCGATCCCAAACTTCTTGAGCTCGGCCTGCTCGACAATCCTGATGCCTACAAGGCCGAATACTATAAATTCATCCTCAACGGCCTGATGACCCAGCTGATGCGAATCGAACCGGGCAAGGATGTGGAAGAAGCCCACATGCGCAACCGTCAGCTCATCTCCAAATGGGTCTATGAAAAAGGCAAAGCCGACAACGTCATCGAGATGGTCAAGCGCGACGGCAAGACTTTCGTCAAGATCAACGACTACAACAAGCTGCGCGAACTCTTCGGCCAGCTCCTCGGCGAAGTGCAGCGCATCAAGAGCGAGGGTGACTATCAGGCCGGACGCGATCTTGTGGAAACCTACGGTGTGAAAGTCGATCAGGATCTCCACAAAGAAGTCCTCGACCGCTACGCAAAACTGGACATCGCTCCTTACAAAGGCTTCGTCAACCCCGTCTACACCCCTGTCACCGACAAGGACGGAAACATCACCGATGTCACTGTAAGCTACGAGGAAAACTACCTTCCGCAGGTGCTCCGCTACTCAAAACAATATCGAACATTGAAATAAACGAATATCACGAAACAATCAAACATAAAGACTTCATATAAATGCTTATGAAACGTCTGTTCCTACTGCTGCCGCCATTTTTAATGGCGGCAGTTCTTTGGGGGGCCGCTCCCTCCGGTTACTATGACAAATGTGAAGGTAAGAAAGCCGCCAGCCTACTGTCCACTCTGTGTGAAATTGTCGGCCCTCACACCGCTGTAAGTTACAGCGATCTGTGGGATGTCTACGGCTCTTCCGACCTTGACGAAAACGGCAAGGTCTGGGACATGTATTCGACCAAACGCTGGACCTACCGCAAAGAACAGTGTGGCAACTACACCGCTATCGGCAGCTGCTACAACCGCGAGCATTCCTTCCCTAAAAGCTGGTTTGACGATGCAAAGCCGATGTACACCGACGCCTATCACATCTATCCGACTGACGGAAAAGTCAACGGGCAGCGAAGCAACCATCCCTTCGGCGAATGTGCCAACGGCACTTCAGAACCCTCGGCCAACGGAGTCAAGGCACTCGGCAAACTCGGATCTTCGACCTTTCCCGGCTACACAGGGACAGTCTTTGAACCGGTCGATGAATATAAAGGTGACTTCGCACGTTCTTATTTCTACATGGCTGCCGCCTATAACGACCGGATCGCAAGCTGGAACACCAAGGAGGCTCAGGCCATGCTCGATCAGAACAGCTATCCGGTGTTCGACGAATGGGCCGTCAAACTTCTGCTGAAATGGCACCGTCAGGACCCGGTCAGCCAGAAAGAAATAGACCGCAACGAGGCTGTCAGCAAATATCAGAAGAACCGCAACCCATTCATCGACCATCCTGATCTTGCCGAACACATCTGGGGCGACAAGAAGACCGAAGGCTGGCACTCGTCGGCCTCACAGACTCCCGTGATCAATCTTCCGACCGACGGCTCAACCATCAACTTCGGAATCACCGCTGTCAGCTATCCTCTCCAGATGCCGGTCAGAATCGAAGGCAGGAACCTGACTTCAGCCGTCAGCCTCTCTGTCAGCTCAGCAGACTTCACACTCTCGCGCTCATCCGTAGCCGCTTCGGAAATCAACGGATCAGGAGCGACAGTGATCGTGACATTCAGATCTCAGACTGTCAAGAACGCAAGCGCAGTGCTGACACTGACCTCCGGACAGCTGGTCACCAAAGTCAACCTTTCGGCCAGTGCCATTGACGGAATTCCGGCTCATGAGCCATCAGACGTGACCGAAACATCATTCATGGCCTGCTGGACCGCACTTCCCGGCGACTCTGACTATCAGCTGACCGTATGCCAAAACGGCACTCCGCTCAGCGGCTATCCTGTCGCTGTCCGCGCCGATGACGGCCGCTATATTGTCAACGGTCTCCAACCCGGAACAACCTACACCTACCAGCTCTCATCGGCCACAATGAAATCCAACATCGTGACCGTCACCACCGAAAAGCCCGAACCGTCGATCGTCATCATGCACTATGGCAGCGATGAATTCGTGATGCTGACCGCACTCCCCGGAGAGCCTTCTGCCGCCGAGGAACTCTGGCTGGAGACTGAAAATATCGAAGGCCGGATCACGATTGCGGTCAACTCGCCATTCGAAATCTCCACCGACAAAAACGAATGGTCGCAGACCCTCTCGCTCCAGCCGATGGAAGACCGCTTCTATATACGCATCGGGGCAACCGACCCAGGCCACTACGAGACCTTCATCACGGCCCGTACCGAAGGATATTTCACTGACGATGCCATGATCCAGGCCACTGTCACAGATCCGTCAAAGCCGAAATTTATCGAGACTTTCGAACCTTCCGGCAGCGGTTCCTACGGCAACCATGTCTACAACGGATCGGCAACCACCTGGAACTGCAAAGATGTGCTTTTCAACGCATCAGAAGGAGTTGACAAGACCGGTGCCGTCCGTTTCGGCAAAACATCGTCAAGCTCGATCACAACCGCCTCGGCCAAGCCTGACGGCATAGGAACAATCACTTTCTTCGCCGAACGTTTCGGCACTGACGGCAACGCGGCTGTCGAGGTGGAATATTCGTCGGACAACGGCGACACATGGCAGTCAGCAGGCTCAGCCGCCATAACCGAGACATCCTACAAGGAATTCATCTTCACAGTCAACGTGCCGGGCAACAACCTGATCCGTCTGCGTCAGACCTCAGGCTCCCGTGTGAACATCGACAACATCAGCGTGACCGACTATGTCAAGCAGTCAGGCATCGAAATCGTCGATGAGATCCAGAACTGGGAAGCCTACTCGCTCGGCGGACAGCTTGTCATCGAAAACCACGGCGAAGCCACACGCTTCATCGTCTACAACCTCGAAGGCATGATCCTCGCCGACCGCGTCATCAGCGGCAGCGCCGACATCGCCCTCACCCCCGGCTTCTATATCGTCTCCAACTTCAACGACATCCGCCGCGTGGTGGTGAAGTAAACACCGACATCCACTCCGCGAGGGCGCCAAAGCCGACAAAGCCCCGGCACCCTCCGGATATATTCTAAAAAAAGCGCCTTCAGAACTGATACCTGATCCGGTATCGCCTCTGAAGGCGCTCTTCTTATATCTATTATATTCGGTCATGCCCCGGCGTCTCCGCCTGGGCGCTGACTATTTCTTTGCCGCAGGTCTCACCTGACGGTGGCGGATTTTCCAGACAACGGCGTCATAGGGGGGGATCATCGTGCGGAAAGGTTCGGTGCTGCTCAGCTGCTTGGTGTCCTGATCGCGGGTGATAAGTTCCGTTGCCACGGCCTCGCCCTCAGGGATGCCGAACATTTCGAATGCATGACGGGGAATGTTTATGCCAAGGTCACAGGAGTCAGCCGAGAAATTCACAGCGATAATGATTGTCTCGCCATCGCAATGACGGATGAAAGCATACTGACGGTGCGGATTGAGGGTCGGATTCTGATAATTGACATACATCAGGTCAAAGAAACGGCCCTGGGAAATGGCCCGTTCGCGGTTGCAGATGTTGAGAATGGTGCAATACTTCGAGCGCAACCAGCGTTCACGGGGAGTCAGGAAGGCTCCTCCGGGCTTGCCGTCATTGTACCAGCGGCGCAGAGTGCCGACACTCCAGTAGTCGAAAATCGTGGTCCTGCCGTCGTAGCCGCTGAAGCCCTCGCAGTCTGTGGCCTGCTCGCCGAGTTCCTGGCCGGCGTAGATCATCATTGGGCCTGTCGAGATCATCGAGCTGACAACGAGCGACGGGATGACCTTTGCCGGATCTCCGGCATAGAATTTCGAGCCGAAACGCTGTTCGTCGTGGTTTTCAAGGAAGTTGAGCATGTGTTGCGAGATTCCTTCGACGGTCTGCCAGCAGTTGGTGATGGTAGCGGCGGAATGGTTGTGACACTGGATGGCACGGAGTGTATCGTAGAGGTTCACCTTGTCATAAAGGTAGTCGAAGCCGCCTTTCTCGATGAAATCGCGGTAGATGTGGATGTCATAGAGTTCGGCGATGAATCTGACATGGGGATAGCGGTCCTTGACATTGGGGATGGCCCACTGCCAGAATTCCAGGGGAACCATGTGGACCATGTCGCAGCGGAAAGCGTCGACACCCTTCGAGGCCCAGAAGCGCAGGATGTGGAGCATCTTCATCCATGTGTCGGGAATCGGAGAATAGTGGGTGCTCCAGTTGCCGGGGTCGCGTCCGTAGTTGAGCTTCACGGTGTCATACCAGTTGTTGACGCCCGGAAAAGCCGAGAAGCAGTCATCGCCGGTTGCCTTCGCCGGAAACTCGATATAGGCCTGCTTGCCGCTTCCCATATCGACCGATGGAGCGAAAAGCTGACGGGTGATATAATAATAGTTGTTGTTGGGGTCGAAAAACATGTCGGGATTGTCATCCTCGCCGAGATCCTTGATTCCGGCGGGCTTGACATCGCTGTGATAGGAGCGCGCGGTGTGGTTGGGGACAAAGTCAATGATGACATCAAGTCCGGCATCGTGTGTACGGGCCACGAGAGCCTCGAACTCCTCCATGCGCTTGCCGACGTTGACAGCCAGATCCGGATCGACATCATAGTAGTCCTTGATGGCATAGGGAGACCCGGCCTGCCCTTTGACCACATGGGGGTTGTCAGGGGTGATGCCTTCGGCGCTGTAATCGGTCTTGGTGGCGTGTTCGATCACACCCGTGTACCACACATGTGTGGCGCCGAGTTCCTTGATGCCCGAAAGGACAGCGTCGGAGATGTCGTTGAACTTGCCTGAACCGTTCTGTTTATATGTTCCTCCAGGAATGCAGTTCCTGTTCGCGTTTGTGAAAAGTCTTGGTAAAAGCTGATAGATGATTGGTTTTTTATCCATTCCGAATGTATTGTATGTGACAGTCACCTATTTCGTGGACTGTCTGATCTGATTAAACTGAACCTTTGGAGAGAGTGTGTGAGGTGCTATTTCTTTTTGCGTCTGTCGCCACGGAGAGTAAAGCCCGCATCAAGCAGGGCCTGGAGAGTGTTGTCGTAGCCCGACCTGAAGACACGGGTTATTTCCTTGAGATTGAAAACCTTGTAGGAGGCTACATCGTCAATAGTTATGGCCAGGTCGCAAAGTTCCATCTGTGACTGTGAATTGTTTTTGACAAGCAGATCGTAGGTGCGGTGAGCTATGTCCATTAGCGATTTCGGCTTGCCGCGGGCCGGCATCGGGCTGCAATTTATGCCGATAAGATATTTGCACTTGTCTCTGAGCGCCCAGGCCGGAAGATTGGCGAGAACTCCGCCGTCGACATAGGTGACACCCTTGATCCTGATCGGTTTGAAGATGATCGGGATGCTGCATGAAGCGGCCACGCAGTCGACCAGAGTGCCCTCCCAGAATGCTTCGGGGCGATTGTTGTCAAGGTCTGTGGCGCAGACCACCGCCGGCAGAGGCAGATCCTCGATATTCTCGTAGGGAATCTGCCTGCGCAGAAATTTCTTGAAACCGTCCATCGAAAAGAAACCGTCACGCGGTACTCCAAGCTCGGCAAAATCACCGAACTTGGCATTACTGAACACTTTCAGGATCTCTTCGGGGGCCATTCCGGAAGCATACATCACCGTCACCACAGAGCCGGCACTGACTCCGGCCACGATGTCGGGTCTGATGCCGACCTCCTCAAGTGCTTTCAGAGCGCCGGCATGGGCAAAACCGCGGGCTCCTCCACCACTGAGGACGAGTCCGAGTTTATAAGGCTTGCGCGAAAATTTCAACATATCAAGCATAACGGTTGCAAAGATACGCAAAACACACGACTTTTTTGCCCCTGTCAGACAAGAAAGTCGTGTGTTTTGCGTAACTTTGCCTTATCATGAAGTTCAGTCAGATTCCATCACATGAAAATGTCAAGCGCCAGTTGCGCGACATGGTGGCCGACGGCCGCATCCCACACGCACTGCTGCTCCACGGCCCAGCCGGCATCGGAAAATTCATGCTTGCCCGCGCTTTCGCCCAGTTGCTTCACTGCCAGTCTCCGACACCGGAGGGCGAACCGTGCGGCTGCTGCCCGTCGTGTCTGCAAAGCGAAAGTTTCAACCATGTCGACAGCATCTACGTCTTTCCGGTGGTCAAGACCGAGAAGCTCAAAGCCCCGGTGTCGGATGACTACATGGGCGAATTCAAGGAATTTGTGAGCGCCAGTCCGTTCATGGACTTCGACCGCTGGACAGGCTATTTCGAAAAGAAAAACGCCCAGCCGGTGATCTACGTCTCCGAAAGCGAGGCCCTTGAACAGCGCCTCGCGGTGACAACCACACTCTCGCGCTACAAGACCGTGATCATCTGGCTTCCCGAAAAAATGAACGAGCAGACAGCCAACAAACTGCTCAAACTGATCGAAGAGCCTTTTGCCGACACCATCTTCATACTTGTCTCCGACAACGCCGCCTCGATCCTGCCGACAATCTACTCCCGCTGCCGCCCGATCGAGATGAAGCGCCTGAGCGACGAGACCGTGGCCCGCTATCTCGCGGAAACACTGGCGATCGACCCGCAGGACGCCCTCTCGATGGCCCATATTGCAGCCGGTGATGTCAACAGCGCTCTGCGGGCAATGGATGCAACGAGCGTCAGCCGCATGTTTTTCGACCTCTTTGTCAGGCTCATGCGCCTGAGCTACCAGCGCGATGTCAAGGGGCTGAAGGAGTGGAGTTCCGACGTGGCGGCCCTCGGACGCGAGCAGGCCGTGAAGTTCTACGACTACTCCCAGCGCCTCATCCGCGAGAATTTCATCTACAATTTCAATGTCCCGGATCTGCTCTACCTCAACCGCAACGAGGCTCAGTTCAGCAAAAACTTCGCCCGCTTCATCACCGAGAACAACGCCGAGAAAATAATCTCGGAAATGAACCGGGCGGCAACCGACATTGCCGGAAACGCCAACGGCAAGATTGTCAATTTCGATTTTGCCATCAAAATGATCATCCTGATCAAGAATTTCTGAAAATAAGCTGTCACTCACCACTCCAGCCCCCCTCATATCCACTCCAATGATTCCATTTCTCCGTCAAGTGGCCGGAGTCTATGCGGCCAACGAACTGAACAAGCTCCAGGACTATTGCTTCGTCTTCCCCAACAAACGAAGCGGGGTGTTTTTCACCCACTATCTTGCAGCCGAAGCCGACGGACAGCCGTTTCTGATGCCTGAGATCGCGACAATCGCGGAGGTGACACGCAGTTTTTCGGCTCTGACCGAAGCGCCTCGCCTCGACCAGCTCTTCATACTCTACAATGAATACCGCAGCCTGAGCGGAGAAAATGTCGCAGACTTCGACCGCTTCCTCTTCTGGGGCGAGATGCTGCTCAACGACTTCAACGATGTCGACCTCTATCTTGTGGACCCACACAAGCTCTTCGTCAACCTCCAGCGCTTCCGCGAAGTCAGCGCCAACTATCTGACCGAGGAACAGGTCGAAATCATCAACCGCTACTGGGGCGAGAAGTTTGTCCACAGCAGTCCCGACGAATTCTGGAACCACATACACAGCACCCCCACCCCTCTCGAAAACAAATTCCTGCAACTCTGGGAAGTCCTTGACGAGCTATTCGACCGCTTCCACAAACGCCTGCTCGACAACGGCATGGCCACACGCGGCATGTTTGCCCGCAACGCCGTCAATCTTCTGAGCAAGGGGAGCGATTTCAAGCTGCCGTTCAAACGCTACATATTCGTCGGCTTCAATGTGCTGACCCTTTCCGAAATCAGGATCTTCGAGAAGCTGCGGGCGCGCGGCTGTGCCGATTTCTACTGGGACATGGCCTCGCCTGCATTTCAGGCCAAAGGCAACCGCGCGGCACTGTTCATGCAGAACAACATCCAGTGTTTCCCCTCGCTCTACGATCTTGGCGAGCACTACTCCGAAAAGCTCTCTTTCCCGAAAATCCACATCACCGGTGTGCCGAGTGCTTTCGGACAGACCAAACTTGCCGGACAACAGCTCACCCAATGGCTTTCAGAGGGCGCGGTGACGGATACAGCCGACGCTATCGACACCGCCGTGGTGCTGCCCGACGAGAATCTTTTCATCCCGATGGTCCACGCCGTGCCGCCGCAGATCAGCGCGCTCAATGTCACTATGGGTTTCCCGCTGAAAAACACGGCTGTCTCATCGCTGATGTCGACCATTGTCAATCTCCAGCTCCGCAGCTCGCTCTCACGCGGCGAATGGTCGTTTTTCTATGAGGACATGCGCGCGGTGCTTACCCACCCCATGCTCCAGAGCTATGCGCCTGAGGGCTGCAACGCACTGCTGAGACTGATGGTCGAGCGGCGCCTCTACATGGTGCCCGCAAGCCTGATCACCCGGACGGCGCCGGAACTCAGCTTCATCTTCACCCCTGTCACCGACACCAACGGCATCGAGGAGGTCCACAACTATTTCTTCACGCTCGCAAGCACCCTGCGCGGATTCACTGCCGGAGACCGCGAACGGATGATCGAAAACTACTTCCTTGACACCTATCTGATCGAACTGGAAAACATCCGCCGCTCATGCAGCCGCTGGAAGATCAGCATGAAGGACACCACCTTTATCCAGCTGCTGCAATCGACAATCTCGTCAGTCAACATACGTTTCACCGGCGAACCGCTCAAAGGCCTCCAGGTGATGGGTGTCCTGGAGACCCGCGCCCTTGACTTCGACAATCTGATCATCCTCTCGATGAACGAGCGTGTCTTTCCGCGCAAGCAGTATTCGAGATCCTTCATCCCGGACTCTCTGCGGCGCAGCTACGGAATGGCCACAACCGAACTCCAGGAGTCGATCTTCGCCTATTCGTTCTATCGGCTGATCTCCCGCGCCACAAATGTCAGACTGTTTTACGACGCGCGGACCCTCAGCGGAAAAAACAGCGAGATCTCACGCTACATCGCCCAGCTGCTCTATCTCTTTCCGGAATGCGAGGTTGACCATGATCTGGCATCGTTTTCAAGCGTCACCACCGAGGAAGAGAGTCTGACGGTCGTGAAGACTCCTGAGATCATGGCGAAGCTGAAAGAGTTTACGGTCCCAGGCGGGAAGACTCTGTCGGCCTCGTCGATCAATGCCTATATCAACTGCCCGCTCTCGTTCTATCTCAAACGCATCTGCGGACTCGACCTCGACGAGGAGGTGATGGACTACATGGACTCCGGGACCTACGGTGACATCATGCATGCCGTAGCCGAACGGCTCTACAAGGAGTTGCGCGGAAACCACAGCGAAGTGAAGATCACGGCCGAGATCCTCGACTCGTTCATCAAAAATGAGGTCAGGCTCGACACGGTGATCACCGAGCTCATCAACGAAAAATATAACCGCTATCCGGCGGGCGACCGCACTCCGCTTGTCGGCGAGTGCAAGGTGCTGGGACGGGTGATGAAACACTTCCTGATCCTCATGTTCAGAGAAGAAAAAAAGATTGCGCCCTTTGACTTCATTGACGGCGAACACAAACTGACCGGCACCATGCGCATCAGCGATTCACTGAGCGTCAACATCTATCAGATCATCGACCGAATCGACCGCGTCTATCCTTCGGGCCGCTATGCCGAGGGGGCAGGACTGCTGCGCATCGTCGACTACAAGACCGGCGGCGACCTTACGGATTTCAAGGACATGGACGAGCTCTTCGATCCGGAAATCAAAGACCGCCGCAAAGCCATCCTCCAGTTGCTGTTCTATTGCAACGCCTATGCGCAGCAGACGGGCCACAAGGATGCGATCAAGCCACAGATCTACCCATTCCGCACCCTCTCCACCTCCGGACTGACTCCACTGCGCTATGCCGGGGAGCCTCTTGAAGATTACCGTCAGGTCAACGACGGCTTCATGGAACGCTTCAGGGCTACCGTGGCCGAGATTTTCAATCCGGATGTGCCATTCACACAGGCGCTGAAAGAAGAGAGCTGCACATTTTGCAGTTTCAAGGCGATATGCCGCAAGAACCCGTCGTAAGCCCCGCCACACTCTAAACCAAAGCCGATGAAACTCTATGTCCACATACCGTTCTGCCATGCCAAATGCGCCTACTGCGATTTCTACTCCACTCCGCGCCGCGAGTGGATGGAAGCCTTTGTCGATGCCGCGGTCAGCGAATGGGCCTGCCGTTCCGAAGGCCTCGGAGAGCCGGTAGACACACTCTATTTCGGCGGAGGAACACCATCGTCGCTCCCGCCAAGGCTGCTGCGCCGCCTGCTCGACGCTCTCCCGACCGAAAATCTGCGCGAGGCTACAATCGAGGCCAATCCGGAGGATGTCACTGACGAATGGACCGCCTTCATCACTGGCGAGACCCCATTCCGGCGTGTCAGCATGGGCATCCAGTCGTTTTGCGACACAGAATTGCAGACCGTAGGGCGCCGCCACAGCGCAGCCCGTGCAGCCGAAGCCATCGACTGTCTGCGGCGCGGAGGGATCGGCAACCTCAGCTGTGACCTCATCTACGGATTGCCCGGCCAGACTCAGGAGTCATGGGCCATGTCGCTTGATCGGCTCATCGGCTTCCGCCCCGAACACATCTCGGCCTATCTGCTCTCATACGAACCCGGAACGCGCCTCGACATCATGCGTCAACGCGGTAAGGTCAGGGAGGCTGACGACGAAACGGCGGAAAAGATGTACAGCCATCTCTGCGAAAGGATGCGCGATGCGGGCTATCTCCACTACGAGATCTCCAACTTCGCTCTGCCGGGCCGCAAAGCTGTCCACAACTCTGCCTATTGGGACAATTCGCCTTACATCGGACTTGGGCCGGGCGCACATTCGTTTGACGGACGCTGCCGGTCGTTCAATCCGTCGGCGCTGAAAGACTATATCTCAGCCGGAGGCCGCAATGTGGCCGTCACAGAAGAGGAGACTGCCGACAACCGCTTCAATGATCTTCTGATCACACGCCTGCGCACCAGCCACGGACTGCATCCCGACGAAATCGGACGCTTCTTCGGTCCTGAAATCCGCGAATTTTTCCTCTCGACAGCCGGACCGCTCCTCTCCTCCGGCGACCTCGAAATCTCCCCGGCAGGCGCCTACGTCATCCCCGAATCCCGCTGGCTCACCTCCAACTCCATCCTCCTGCCACTGATAAGAGTGTAGCCGACTCTCCCTCTCAACAGTCCCCCTCCTCCTGCTCAACATCCGAATTTTTCACCACCATAAAATAATCCGTAAAAATCACATACGTCCATGAAAATTATCGCATCTCCAAGAAATATCATCGCAGCGATGCTGCTCTCAGCCACCATGACTTCACTTTCAGCCTCCGAACCGGTGATGATCGGTCGGCGCGGCTGCGGTTATGCGGTCGAAAACACCGCAGATGCCTATCTCGAAGGCGCCCGGCGCGGTTTCACTATGATGGAGGCTCACGTGAGGGCAACAGCTGATTCTGTGTTCGTCACTTCTCACGACGGCAAGACTGACCGACTCGGCGGCCACATGAAGATTGCCTCGTCGACCATAGCTGATCTCCGCAACGAAGCCTACACCCAGCAGCGCGACAGCGCGACATACAGAGCCAAAGGAATCTGCACGGTCGGAGAATTTCTTGACATCTGTGCCGACAAGGGTGTGGCACCGCTCCTGCATCTCAAGACATTCTCTAAAGACACCAAGGACTGCGGCCACCTTTCGCCGCTTGTCAGCCTCATCAGGGAGAAGGGCATGGCCGGAAAGTGTGTGATCCTCACATCGGAACCTGACTATATCGACTATCTGATGGCGAACCACCCGGAAATCAAACTCCAGTTTCAGGCCGATGCAAAATGGAAGGAGATGTTCGACTGGTCAAACTCCCGCAGACTCGACGTGCAGATCAGAGCCGATCTTGTTGACGCAGACTGTGTCAGACGCTACCATGAAGCCGGAGTCAAGGTCAATGTCTGGACTGTCAACACCTCCGAGGACTACACCCGCCTGCGCAACCTCGGTGTCGATTACATCGTCACCGACTATCTCTCCCCGGAAGCACTCCCTCTTATCACAAATTAACTTCCCGAAGCAAGTGTTTTTCGCGGTATATGCGTATCTTTGCATGATTAAAGAGTGTAGTTACCGAGCATAAATATTGTCCTATGGGCCTTTTCAGTTTTCTTTCAAAATCGAGTGAGCCAGTAAAGCTCCCGTTTGCAACAGACATCCATTGCCATATCCTTCCCGGAGTGGACGACGGCTCTCCCGATGCCCAGACTTCAGCCGAACTTGTGGAGCGGATGCGTTCGTGGGGCATCAGCCGCATCATCGCGACCCCGCATATCACTGAGGGTACTTTTGAAAACACTCCTGAAGATCTTGACGCCGCTCTCGAAAGCCTGAAAGCCGAGCTTGAGAAACGCAACATAGATATGCCGCTGAGCCGCGCGTCAGAAAACCGTATCGACGACTACTTCCGCTGTCAGCTGACGGCAGGAAACATCACGCCCTATCCCAACAACTACATTCTGGTTGAAAATTCGTTCATTCAGGAGCCGTGGCAGCTCGATCAGTTCCTGTTTGACCTGAAGCTGAAAGGCTACCGTCCTATTCTCGCTCACCCCGAACGCTTTTTCTACTATTTCGAGGAACATCCCAACCGCTACGACGAACTTCACCGCGCAGGAAATTTGTTTCAGATAAATGTGCTTTCACTTGCCGGTGCTTATACCAAAAAGGAGAAAAAGACGGCTGAGAAGCTGATTGAAAAGGGCTATGTGGATTTTCTCGGCACCGACCTGCACAATCACCGCCACGCGGACACAATCGAGGCATATCTCAGTTCCAAAGACGCGACCCGCCATTTCGCAGCCCTCCAGGGCCGACTATTCAACGACAGAGTATTCGTCTGAACCGCTGCCGCCATCAGGCTGCGAGGCCGGATCTTCCGACAACTCATCCGACTCTTCGCCAAAAAGTCGGGCCATGAGCTTTTCAACTCCGAAATAGTCCAATATAAACAAGGGGAAGGCGCTCAGGACTGCGACTTCCGGACAGCGGCGGCTTATATATCCGCTCAGCTGACGGTCAAAAATAGTCTGCTGGCTTATAAGTTCTTCCGGCATATCGAAACGACCGTTGACCAGATAGTTAGCCTTGCATAGATGTGCGATGATCAGTTCTTTCCAGACTTCGAAGGTATAGGAATTAATATTCGACAATGATTTGCGGTTGTCGGTCGATACGAAATTCTTATAGTGAGGTTCTGCAAGACAACTTTCTACGGTCTCACACTCCTGAAGCCAAGGGCAGTTTGCGCGTTTGCATTTGACAGTAAGATCCCTGAAGCTTTCCATATCACGATAATGGCGCAAGGCCTCTACCATCGGATAGCTGATAAACATCTGTCCGTTGGCAGTATCGTTGTCAAAAAAATCCAGAAGCTCAATAATCTTCCCGTCATCGGCAAGAGAAGAATGCCCGTCGTAATCGAAAAACAGATAGATGAAAGCAAAACTGTCACGGTCATAGTCTTTCAATTCCTCGGCAATGCGCGGACTGCGTTCTTTGAGAAGGTTCACTATATCAAGGGCAAAATCATCGGTACTCAATTGCTTGTAGAGCTGATAGACTTCCGCATCATAGACACACTTTATGGCATGTTTCCGGCCCAAAAAGTTCTGTTCAAGCTTCTTGAAGATCTTATCCTCAGCCTTAGCACCTTCGAAAATGAAGAGATGGCGCGCCTTATCGTCCGACATTGAAAGCTCCTGATTTATAGATTTTCTCAATGTTATGAGCCTCACGCAGTTCCCGGTCAGTGCATTTTGACAGCGGCAGCAACCTGGTCTTATAGATAAGGAAATAGCAATCCGGACGCATCAGATCATTGCTCATGATGGAGATGTTATGGGTTGTCAGAACAAACTGCACTCCGGATTCCTTAAGTTTCTTAACCACGAGGCGTGAAAGTTCGTGGTGATAGAAAGCGTCGAATTCGTCAATAAAAACAAATGAAACCTCAGAAGCTATTATATGCTGATACCAGCAATAAAAAAGCATCAGCGCGCTTGTTCCTGTCGACATAATGTCACGGAAGAGTATTTTTTTATCCCCAAAATCAAATGCCAGATCCTGCTCGTCCATCACATTGACAACAGCAAGCCTGCAATCGACATTGGCTTCTCTCAGAAAATCCTCAAAATCCTTGACTTTGTCACTTTTGATTATATAGCTCGAAAGAGATCCCTGATGTTTGTCAAGCCCGATATAGGTCCTGTCCTCAAGCGATCTGAAAAACAACATCCGGTCAACAAACGAGAAAAAGTCAAGCAGAGTCCGGTTGATGTCATTCTCCTCCAGCGAGGAATTGTTCCTGATATATTTCAACACCGAAATCTGCGGATCTTTCAGAGTGGTGTTGAGAGATTCAGTCCCTTTCAGAAGAGATTTGAAATTTTCATTGCCGTTACGGCGGTCAAAACAGACCAACAGTTCACCGTCAATCCATAATGATTCATCAACCAAAGTCCTGTAATCGGTCTTGGAGTACTCATATCTTACAGTCTTGCCATTGATCTGAAATTCATAGGCAAAGCGGGCTTCCGGAGATGAGTTGGCGGCATTGGTGTAGTGTCTGTAAGGATGTTCAAGACGGATACGGTCAGTCAGATGCTCAATGATGTCGAAAATCGCCCAGCCAAGATTAGATTTACCGGAACCATTGTAACCGTAGACCATCGCACAATTTATATTTCCGTTCTTTATACAATCCGGATTAAATGTGTAGCCGTTGGTTGCCGAAAGGTCGAATTTCAAGGCGCCGTCGAAACATTTAAAATTAGATACTTCGAATTTGGTGAGCATATAAGAGGTTGTTCAGAATGTGTTTAATTGCACAAAGTTAGTGAATAAATCCATTTTCCCGTAATTTTTTTACGGTTATTTCATACTCGATGATCAATGATTTTTCAGTCCGCAAGAAATTGTCGGAGGGCGGGGAGAAGTGAGAGGCAGGTGCGGCGGCCTGTGGCGTAGACCTGCTCCATCTTGCGGGGATTCATCTCGACACGCCCTATTGGGAGCGGTTCGGCGGGGGCGATGACAAAGGTGTTGCCTGCGGCGACCTGGGCGGCTACATAGTCAAGCTGTGAATTATACATTTCGTGACGCCGGGCCATCGCCTGGGCTATTTTCGGACAACGTGGAAGCAATAGTTTCCAAAGCCATGCCGGGGAGGGTGTCTTGCGATAGTCACGCGGCTGGGTGAGCACCACGACATTGCGGCCATAGCCGATGGACTGAAAATATTTCAGCGGGATCGAGTCGCTGATTCCTCCGTCGAGCAGACGCTGACCGCTGTCGACCCTGACCGGACGGGTGACTACCGGCATCGAGGCCGAAGCCCTGAGCCATTCGAGCGAATCATAGTTGACACGGTCCATGCGATAGTAGACCGGAGATCCGGTGGCCACGTCGGTGGCGACAAGACAGAACTCCATCGGATTGCTCTCGAATGTCGGGATGTCGAACAGATCAAGTTCAAGGGGAAGTGTATGGTAGGCGAATTCAGCACCGACAAGATTGCCAGTAGTCAGCAGTGATCGCAGCCCCATGTAGCGCGGATCGCGACCGAAGCGGAGATTGTAGCGCAACACGCGCCCTGGCTGCCTCGACTTGTAGTTGCAGCCGAAGTTCGAACCGGCGGAGACTCCGATCAGTCCGTCAAAATCAATCCCCTCTTCCATCATCACGTCGATGACTCCGGCTGTAAACAGTCCGCGCATCGCACCACCTTCAAGAACAAGTCCTTTCTTCATAAGTAACTCTTAAAAAATTAAGCGTAGTCTGTTTCTGCAAAGTAACATCCTTACGTATTTTTTTGCTGTGTAAAGTTACGGATTATTTCTGCATTTCGGTGAGATATTTCCAATATCTTACGGGCATGTCCTGACGCTGTTTGCGCGGGTTGAGGCGCTCCATGATGGCGGTCGACTTGACGTAGATGCGCCAGAGGTCCTGAAAAAGCCGCTCCTGAGGGTCCATCAGGTCATCCGAGAGAAGGCCGGTCTGCATGTGGTAGCTGTCAGGATCAATCGTCAGTCGGTGCAGACCGCTTGAGTCGGAGTGATAGCCATAGCCGCGCAGGCGGTCATAGATGATGAACGGCTGGTCTGAAAAGCGGTCGGCAAAATGACTGACGGCAAAGGGGAGCACATCGAAAATCGGCTCGATCATCGAAAAATAGGTCCCGTCAGAGGCTTTCTGAAATCTGACGAACTGCAACAGACGGTGGGCCTCGCCGCGGACGCGCCGGCATTCCTTGAGTACGGCCAACACCGACGGATCTGAAAAGTCGTTCTCGATCCGCACCTCAGAGGTCACTGCGCGGCTGACAAAACGGAGAGCATGGAGCGGAAAGTCAGGGCTGTCGGTCAGAAAAGCAGTGGTCAGCGCCGATCGGGCACCATGAGAGACCACCTTGCAGAGCTTGCGCCAGACCCTGAGACTCTTCTCCTCATCGGCAGTCACGTCGTGGACCAGATCATAGAACAGCGGCAGGTTCCCTCCGGGAGCCAAGAGCAGACCGGGACTCTCCTTGCGGGCAAAGGAGTCGAAGACGGCTGTCAGGAGTCCGTCGAAGCTGCCGTCGAAACGATAGACGATCATGAGAAATCCAATGAAAGTTGCAGCGGATTGTCGAGACGGCCTTTTCGCGCTGTCAGCTGCCGGCGGACATATTCCGGCGAGGTGTCGGCAATCGAAGGGGCTACGAGTTCGCCACAGGTAATGAAATATTTCGCCCTCTTCATGGCAACCCCGATTTTCGAGAGATGGGAGGAGTTGAGATGGCGGTAGCGGCGAGCGTTAACGATCAGAGCGGCTGACTTGACACCGATGCCCGGCACCCGCAGGATCATCTCGTAAGGCGCACGGTTGACATCGACCGGAAACGCCTCCGGATGGCGCAAGGCCCAACCGAGTTTCGGATCCACCTCAAGGTCGAGATTGGGGTTGCTCTCGTCGGCGATCTCCTCGGCCTTGAACTGATAGAACCTCATGAGCCAGTCGGCCTGATAGAGACGGTTCTCGCGCACGAGCGGCGGCTGTTTCAGTGCGGGCAGACGCGTGTCATAGGCGTTGACCGAGACATAGCCGGAATAATAGACGCGGCGCATGGTCGGCATCCCGTAGAGCGCCGATGATGTCAGCAGTATGTCACGGTCGGTGTCAGGCGAGGCGCCGACAATCATCTGAGTGCTCTGTCCTGCCGGGACGAAGCGCGGGACATGGCGCATCCGCTTCTTGTCCTCCTGACACTGAAGCACCCCCTGCCGGATGAACCCCATCGGTTCGTAGACGCTCTTATGGTCCTTTTCAGGCGCAAGATATTTCAGCGACTGTTCGCGCGGAATCTCGATGTTGACACTCATGCGGTCGGCATAGCGCCCGGCCTCGTTGACCAGCTCACGCGATGCGCCGGGGATGCTTTTGAGATGAATGTAGCCGTTGAAGCGGTGGATCTCCCGCAGGTCCTTGGCGATGCGGGCTATGCGTTCCATCGTGTAGTCAGGATTGCGGACCACTCCCGAACTGAGAAAGAGCCCCTCGATGTAGTTGCGCCGGTAGAACTCCATCGTAATGTCGACAACTTCGGAGACCGAGAGAGTGGCGCGGGGGATGTCGTTGCTGCGGCGGTTGATACAATAGGCGCAGTCATACATGCAGTAGTTTGTAAGCATCACTTTCAGCAGAGCGATGCAACGTCCGTCAGCGGCAAAACTGTGGCAGATGCCCACTCCGCCAACCGTATTGCCCACCCCCTTGCCGTCGTTGCGCCGCACAGTGCCGCTTGACGAGCATGACACGTCATATTTTGCAGCCGCAGCCAAGATTTTTAGTTTTTCGAGAGTCGCTTCAGTCATAACATTGCAAAATTAATATCGCGATGAGCCGTAGCGATGCACAGTAATGTTAAAAATAGTTTAGCCGCATCACACAATCTGATTGTTTTACAAAAATAGACTATTTTTGTTCCAAAGCATTATTTTGTTTCATCATTCTGCCAACAATGTCTACGTCTTCCACCAAACATCCCTCCGTCAGCATCATTATGCCTGTCTACAATGCCGAAAAGTTTCTCAATGATTCTGTCGGCTCGGTTCTCAGGCAGACAGAAATCGATTTTGAACTTATCTGTTTCAATGACGCTTCGACCGACGGGAGCCTTGCGCTGCTCAAAGAATTGGCCGACAAAGATTTTGCCCGGACCGGCATACTCGGCCACATGCGCGTCATCGACTCTCCGGTCAACATCAAGCAGGGGGGCGGGCGCAACCGGGCGCTGCGCGAGGCCCGCGGAGAATATGTGATGTTTGTGGACGCTGACGACGCTCTGCGAGAAGATGCGGTGGAAACTTGCCTGAAAACAGCAAAGAAAGAAAATGCCGACATGGTCATTTTCGACTATGCCCGTTTTACATCATCGCCCACAAACCTCGGCGAGCGCATATGCCAGCTCGCCGACGACGCTGCCGGACTTCGCGGAGAAGAGCTGAGACGCAGAGTGATGCAGCGGTCCACTCCTGTGTGGTCGGCAATGTATCGCAAAGAACTTATCACTGCCAACAATCTGTTTTTCCCTGAGAAAGTCTTCTATGAGGACAATGCCGTGGCGCTCGCCATTCAGCTTTCAGCTCAAAATCCGGTGAAAATCAACGAGGCGCTCTATCTCTATCGCTTCGACAATGCCTCGGTCACACGTTCGACCAACAATTACCGGTTCTTTGACCGCCTTTCCTCAGCCGTGATGCTGATGGAAAATCTCAAACGGCTCGGCCTTTATGAGCGCAACAAGGATGAGCTGGATTTCATCTTCATCAACCAGTATTTCACCCACAGCATATTCGGCTGCATCTACCGTTTTGACCGTGTGCCGATGCTGCGCCACAACTATATCCGCAAGACTATCTCACGCCATCTGCCCGACTACCGCTCGAACCCCCACTATAAGGCCCGGCCACTGAAACTGCGCTTCAAGATATGGACCCATGTCAGATTCCCGCAAGTGATCAAACTGCTGTCAGACCTCAGCCGACGCCTACGCGGCTAATGCGGCGAAGCACTGCTTTCATGCTCATTTTTGAGGCTAAATCGCGCAATTTCCCCTCAAAGGGGACAAAATCACGCAAATCTTTCCCCTCAAAGGGGACAAATTTCGCAAAATCTTTCCCTTTTGAGGGGAAAATGATTATCTTTGCAGAAACACAATACTGCAATGATTGATTTAAAACTTATAGCATATATGGAAGAGGAGCTGAAACGCACACCGTTGCAGTTCCAACGCTATATGTACGACCGCATTCTATGGAATGACCGCATGATCGGAATCATCGGCCCAAGAGGTGTGGGTAAATCCACAATGGTCAAACAATACCTCCTGAGCCATGATGACCGCAAAGGATGGCTTTATGTCTCCGCCGATCATACATATTTCGCCAACAATACCATCAGCGATCTTGCCGATGACTTCGTTAAAGAAGGAGGCAAACACCTGATTATTGATGAAATACACAAATATGACGGATGGTCAAGGGAATTGAAACAGATTTATGATGTGCACAGCGACCTCCAGGTCATTTTTACAGGCAGTTCGATTCTTGATATCCGGAAAGGGAGTGCCGACCTCAGCCGCAGAGCACTGATATTTGAAATGCAGGGACTTTCGTTCCGCGAATACCTTGAATTGTTTCAAGGAATCAGATTTCCGGTCTACTCTCTTGAAGAAATCATTGACCACAAAGTTCAATTTCCTGACGGCATCCACCCTTTGCCGCTGTTCAGAGACTATCTTTCCAAAGGCTATTACCCGTTCTGCAATCTGGAGGGCTATGATATCAGGCTGCAACAGATAGTCGCGCAGACCATCGAGGTAGACATTCCCCAATATGCGGGAATGAATATCTCTACCGCCCGCAAACTGAAACGAATGTTGGCCATAGTATCGGAACTCTCGCCTTTCAAGCCAAGTGTCATGAACCTCAGCACCGAACTGAAAGTCAGCAAAAACGATGTTCCTGACTATATGCTTTATCTGGAAATGGCAGGAATGATCGGACAGTTGCGCGATGAAACCGGAGGACTGCGCGGTCTTGGGAAAGTTGAGAAAACCTATGTCGACAACCCGAATCTGATGTATGCGATTGCCGAGACAAGTCCGAATATCGGAAATATCCGCGAAACGTTTTTCTTTAACCAGATGAGAGTCAACAACGATGTTGTCTCCTCTAAAGTCTCTGATTTCCGTATCGGGAAATATACTTTTGAAGTCGGAGGTGCAAAGAAAGGGAAAAAGCAGCTTGATGGTGTCAGCAACGGCATCATAGTGCGTGATGATATTGAATATGGCCACAATGAATTCATCCCGCTCTGGCATTTCGGACTTAACTATTAACCGAAACCAATTCGTTAAAAATCAAGGCGGTCCCGAACTTCAACCAGCCGGGGACCGCCTCTTTATGTATATTTATATTACTTAGAGGTTGTTTAAAAACAATAGTTAAAATCTGAGCGACGGTATTATCTTTTTCCCTTTTAATAATTTCATATCTGAGAATTTTTAAAGTTACCTTAGCCTTGGTGTCTCTTTTGCTAAATTGTTGAAATTCGTCAGTCGCATAGCTCGCTATGCTCCTTTCTCATTTACAACAATTTATCTAAAAGATACACCACTCAGATTTTAACTCTTGTTTTTAAACAACCTCTTAACTGCGATTTAGCGGCAGTGTTGCCGGGCTACTTTTTCAGGGTGACGTAGATGGCGTCTTTTTTCTCTCCCTTGCCTTTCTCGACTCTGATTTCCTGAATTGTGTTCGGATCAATCTCATCCATACGGCCTTCGAAAATCTTACCGTCAACATATACGTCGACAGCTACATTCTCTCCGGCAACCATAACCACCGGGCGACCGTTGACAAGCACAGCGGCTGCACGGCTGCTGAGTCCATCATCTTCCCTCCCTGTATCCATTCCTTTCAGCTTGAAAGTAATGGGCAAGGAGTACCAGACTGCGACAGCTTTGCCGTTCATCTTACCGGGAGTAAAGACAGGGAGTGAGCGGACCACACGTTCAGCCTCCGCGTCAAGTTCGGGATCTACGCTGCGCTGGATTTTAGTCTCCCCGATGGTTCCGTCTTTCTGAATGACGAAACTGATCACCACACGCCCCTCAATCTTATTGTCATGAGCATTCTTGGGATAGCGGATGTTTTCAGAGAGATATTTCAACAGAGCAGCTTCGCCGCCGGGAAATTCAGGCTTCTGTTCACACTCAAAGAAAATCGATTTGTCTGACTGATTGTCAGCTGACGTCTGCGGCTCATCGGTGATGGCGGCGGGAGTCTCCTGAGGAGCCGGAAGGGTTTCATTTTGCGAAATTCCGGCGTTTTCACTATCTTTGCGTCCGATTGCCTCCGCAACAGTCTCACGGGCTTGTCCGCCGTAAAGAGCCGCATCGCTTTCCTTCAGGACTGCAACAGTTTCATCGGAAGACTTCTGAGTTGTCAGAAGAGTTTCTTCGGCCAATGGTATGACCATTTCGGCGGACGAGAGATCTTCAATTACCGAAGCAACGGCTTCGACATCAGTGACTGCGATGGCTGCGACGAGCGCAGGAACCAGGGCCAGACCGCGCAGACGGCGGGAGGCCGACGAATTTTGATTGTACATCATGGTGATACGTTTTTTAAGTTTACTATGATTCAGGCTGTTGGCAAGTGACGGGAATCTCGCGCCGACAGCCTTTTTTATTAACAACATCTGATAGTCACGGGCAGGAATGCCGGAATCGAGCACAGCCTTGTCGGCCTGATATTCATGGACGGTTTTAAGTTCCTCACGCATCAGCCATGCGGCAGGATTGTACCATTGGAAAATGCCGACAAGCTGAGCCACAAGCAAGTCAATCCAGTGGTGCAGGCCGAGATGCTTCAGTTCATGTGTCAGAATCATCTGTCCGCCTTCCTCCCAGTCGCGACGGCTCATGACCACATAGCGGCACCAGCTGAACGGGGCTATCCCGGCTTCATCGGTAAGCACAACCTTAAAACGGCCTTCGCTGACAAATGTACCCGCAGCGATTATGCGCCAGAGCCGGAAGCCGATCCACAGAGTGTAAGCCGTGACAGCTGCAATCCCCACAAGATAGATCCAGAGCAAGACCGTCAGCCACAAAGGCGGTCGGGCAGCCGCCACTTCATCGGCCATATAGCTGATGCCGATCTCTCCCACTTCGATCTCCGGCATCGCAACAGGGGCCTGAGCCGAGAGCGAGCCGAGAAAACCGATGACAGGCAAGGCCAACAACGATGCGGCATAGATGAGCCAGAGAGCCGCGCGATTGTAGGTGTGCTGATTTTCTCCGGCAAGCACCCATTTGTAGGACAGATACAACAGGGAGAGGAGAATGGAGCTATAAAGCGAATAGGAAAAAATTGCGCCCATAAAAGGAGGGGAGGTTGGTTAACGAAACAATTGCGTTTTTTTATAGGATTTCTGATCCGGATCTTACCTGTCGCTGTTCTTGCGCTCGACCAGGTCAATGATCTCACGAAGCTCTTCAACCGAGATCTTCTCTTCTTCGACAAGTGCGGAAACGGCATTCTTGTAGGAATTGTTGAAATAGTCGCTGACCAGGCGTGCAAGAGATTTTTTGCGGAAATCTTCCTGGCGGGCCACTGCATAATAGCGGTGTGAGCCACCGAAGACTTCATGGCTGACATGGCCTTTCTCTTCGAGAATACGCACAATGGTCGAGATCGTGTTGAAATGTGGCTTTGGTTCGGGATAGATTTCAAGCATCTCGCGGACAAACATAGGCCCGCGCTCCCAGAGCATGCGCATGATGACAGTTTCTTTTTCCGTCAGAATCTGAGGTTTTCTTCCTGGTTTCATAATCAAGAGAATATTGTTAGGGGGGTGTTTCTAACTAATACGTTAGTTGACATGGCAAAGATATAAACTATTTTTTAAGTTCCAAAACTAAACAATCAGTTCATCGCGTTAATTTTCTTTAATTTCAGGCAAGATACCCGGTAGTTCTCTTGCGGCCCCTTTACCAACTCAATTTTCAGCAGAGCTTTTTATATCTTTGCAATCAAGAAATCAACCAGACCATGATCCATGCACCCTACTCCCCCGCTGCCGACAGATATGACAGCGGAATGAAATACCGACGTTGCGGACGCAGCGGCATACTGCTGCCTGAAATATCGCTCGGCATGTGGCACAACTTCGGGGATGTCAACCCGCTGGCCAACTCAATCGCCATGACCCACTATGCCTTTGACCACGGCATCACCCACTTTGACCTTGCCAACAACTACGGCCCTTCATACGGCTCGGCGGAAGAGACCTTCGGCCTGATCATGAAAAAGTCATTCGCCCCTTACCGCGACGAGCTTTTCATATCGACAAAGGCCGGCTATGACATGTGGCCCGGCCCTTACGGCAACTGGGGTTCCAGGAAATATCTGACGGCGAGTCTTGACCAGAGCCTGCGGCGGATGAATCTCGACTATGTCGATCTTTTTTACAGCCATCGTTACGATCCTGAGACTCCGCTGGAAGAGACTCTTCAGGCCCTGGTCGACATTGTGCGCCGGGGCAAGGCTCTCTATGTCGGGATCTCGCGCTGGCCCTATGAGGCTGCCCGGACCGCCTATGACTATCTCGCCGCCCGCGACGTGCGCTGTCTGATCTATCAGGGGAAATACAATATGCTTGAGCGCTCTGACGAAAACGGCGGAATCATCGGCTGTGCGGACGAAAACGGCGCCGGATATATCGCGTTCTCCCCTCTCGCCCAGGGGCTGCTGACCGACAGGTATCTCCACGGCATCCCTGAAGATTCGCGCATCGCCAACGGAGGCCATCTGAAAAAGGAGGCTCTGACCGAGGATATGATCGGCAGGATCAGAAGTCTTGATGAAATCGCAACCCGACGCGGACAGTCACTGGCTGAGATGGCGCTTGCCTGGATTCTGAGAGACCGGAAAGTGACAAGCGTCATTGTCGGCGCAAGCTCGACCGCCCAGTTGCAGAAAAATCTCAACGCCCTGCGTTCTCCGGCTTTCAGCGAGGAGGAACTCCGACTGATCGACTCCGCCACACAACTTTGACATCCCCGCGGATGTTGAACAAGAGAACGTTCAGACAAGTTTCATCAATCAGACATACAACAATATGACAAACCACGAAGCCACAATTTACTTTGCCGGAGGCTGTTTCTGGGGCACCGAGCACTTTTTCAGACAAATCGACGGGGTGACCGATACAGAGGTGGGCTATGCCAACAGCCGCATCCCCCACCCGACCTATCAGGACGTATGCACCGGGCGCACAGGAGCCGCCGAAGGGGTCCGTGTGACCTACGATACTGACAAAGTCGATCTCCGCTTTCTGATCAGCCTCTATTTCATGACGATAGATCCGACTTCCGTCAACCGCCAGGGAAATGACACAGGCACTCAATACAGGACCGGGATCTATTACACCACACCGGACCAACAGCGCATAGCACTGGAAGAGGTCGGCAAAGAGGGCGCGAAGCACCAGGCTCCGATTGCCGTCGAGGTGATTCAGCTCCGGAATTTCTATCAGGCCGAAGACTATCATCAGGACTATCTCGTAAAGAACCCTGAGGGCTACTGCCACATTGATCCGCGGCTGTTTGAAATAGCCCGGAAGGCAAGGATGAAGACTGCTGAAAAATTTCCGGTCCCCACGGATGAGGAACTGCGGAGCCGGCTGACTCAGATGCAGTATGCCGTCACTCGTCAGAACGCAACTGAACCGCCGTTTCTCAACGAATATCACGACGAACACCGCAAGGGGATCTATGTCGATGTCATAAACGGCGAGCCGCTCTTTGTCTCGACCGACAAGTTTGACTCCGGATGCGGATGGCCGAGTTTCTCGCGCCCGATCAGCAAGGACCTGATCTCAGAAACGAGGGATCTGTCACACGGCATGGACCGCATCGAGGTCAGAAGCATCAGGAGCAATTCGCACCTGGGCCACGTCTTCCCCGACGGCCCGCAGGAAAGCGGCGGACTCCGCTACTGCATCAACAGTGCCTCACTCCGTTTCATCCCTCTCGAAGAGATGGCTGCCAACGGCTATTCCGGCTATATGGATCTGGTCAAGTAGGTCTGAAAAAAAGAATCCCGGAAAGCGTTTAAGAG
This sequence comes from Duncaniella sp., assembly GCF_029054785.1. GTDB lineage: Bacteria > Bacteroidota > Bacteroidia > Bacteroidales > Muribaculaceae > Duncaniella. The sequence continues at coordinate 7,862 of NZ_JAIDEN010000087.1, read as the reverse complement.
GTTGTTTAAAAACAAGAGTTAAAAACGAAAAGCTATCACATAAAATCAAGACCGCCTGCTCCGGTTTGGAGCAGGCGGTCTGTCTCATATAGAAAACTTCGTTAGATCTTTCTATGTAAAGAGAATCGAGATTGGCGTCAATTATTTGTCAGCCTCGATTGTTACGGCGCGGTCGAGAGATACGAACTTCTCGCCCATGTCGTTGAGGTTGCCGTTGTTAACGGTTACGTTGAGCTGAGAAGCGTTAACACCGTTGCGGAGAAGAACGCGTTCAACACCCTTGGCACGAGCGTTACGGAGACGGTCGTTAACCTGGTCGGTACCGGTGTAGTTGTCAGCCCAGCCTGTTACAGTGTACTTCTGGTCAGGGTTCTGCTTCATGATTTCAGCAACAGCGCCGAGCACCTTGTTGTCAACACGAGAGATGTTAGACTTGCCGATAGTGTAGTAGATGGTGCAGAGGGGGCCTTCCTTGGCTTCAACCTTTTCAACAGGACGGTTGAGGCAGTCGCGGAGCTGACGTTCGAGGTCAGAGATGCGGGCGTTAGCAGCCTGGAGACGAGCTTCAACAGCGTCGCAGTTGGTGGGTTCGGGACATACAGGAACGATAGGAGCAGACCAGGTAGTCTTGTTGAAGTTGTAAGTAAGACCGAGGTAAGCCTGGAGGTCCATGTACTGCTTCTGCTGGAATGCTTCAGCTGAACCGGCCTGACGGAGGTCGTCAGTCAGAAGAGCTGCACGAACGTCGAGGTAGAGGCTGAGGTGCTTGTTGAGAGCGAAGTTGTTGATAAGACCCACGTGGGCAGTGAGGTTCTTGTTGCCGCCGTTCTTCCAGCCGTCACGTTCGCCGTTAGCTTTGAAGTCGGGAACATACTGCCAGTTGAAGCCTGCACCACCGTAAACGATTGCGTTGTAAACGCGACCCGGACGATAGCCGCACCACCAGTTGGTGAGGTTCAACATAGCGTCGAGGTTGATGCCGAATTCGTTACGTTTGTACTTGCCGAATTCATCGAAAGTTCCGTAGTAACCAACACCACCGTCTTTGCTGAGGCCTTTGACCTGAGTGAAGTTACCGCCTGCACGGAGACCTACGATGGGTGAGAACCATTTACCTACCCAGATACCGGCGTTGGGTGAGAAACGGTCAAGGAAGTCACGTTCTGAATTGTGGTTGCGGAAGTAATAGTTCATACCACCTTCAACTGACACGAACCAGTTGTTTGAGAAGCTATTGAAAAGATAGCCCTGAGCGGGATCTTCAACATAGCTAATTTCTTGGTTGCTCTGGGCCATTGCGCTATGACCGATGAAAAGAGCAGCTACCAAGCTAAGGATAGCACTTTTTTTCATAATAATTTAAATTATTGGAATAGTTGAAAAATGTTTGTTTTAAGACTGTGTCTATTTATTAAGGTGTATAGCCATTCCTAAGACTGCGGCATAGATGAAGAATCCATACCTATCTATGGAAATTATCGTCAAAGGTATAACTTTTTTTTCATTCTATCTAAATTTTAGCTAATTTTTCTTTAACAAACGCTAATTTTCTTCCTTTTTGACCAAAAAAGAAGAGTTTTCATGGTCTTTACGTGGAAATCATGGTTCAAAATACCAAAAAACATCGCTTCCAAGCCGATGTCAATGACGAAACCGAGCAGCAGAAGCGATGTTTCTTATTGTTGAATACCGGTCACAGATCTGCGTTCAGACAGCCTGACCGATTATCGGGACCTTGTTTCAGGCGCCGATGAATTTTTCTACGAGGCCTTTGACATGGTCGACTGTGAAGCCGAATTTCTCGTCAAGGACTTTATAGGGTGCGGATGCGCCGAAGTGGTCAAGACCGAAGACCATGCCGTCGGCACCGACAACCTCACGCAATGTTGAGGGCAGACCGGCTGTGAGACCGAAAGCGGGAACACCGGGAGTGATGACGGCCTTGCGGTAGTCGGCATCCTGAAGGAAGAAGAGACCGATCGAGGGCACGGATACCACGCGGGCCTTCTTGCCCTGCTCTGCGAGACGTTCTGCGACTTCGCAGAGGAGCGATACTTCAGAACCGTTGGCAACGAGGATGACATCGGGGTTTTCAGCCTCGACAACCACGTAACCGCCGCGGCGGCAGCCTGCGTTGGCTTCTGCGAAACGGTCGCCTGATGCAGCGGGCAGATCGGGGATGTTCTGACGGGAAAGGATGAGTGCCGAGGGGGTCTTGAAGTTTTCCATCGCCATAGCCCATGCCACAGAGGTTTCTGCTGCGTCACCGGGACGGAGAACGAGCATCGAGGGCTCACCGTTGAAGTTGCGGAGTTCTTCCATGAGACGGAGCTGGGCTTCCTGCTCTACGGGTTCGTGGGTGGGACCGTCTTCGCCGACACGGAATGCATCGTGTGTCCAGATGTATTTCACGGGAAGTTCCATGAGGGCGGCCATGCGGACTGCCGGTTTCATGTAGTCGCTGAATACAAAGAATGTTCCGCAGGCGCCGATGACTCCGCCGTGAAGGGCGATACCGTTCATGACAGCGGCCATTGTAAGTTCCGACACACCGGCATGGAGGAAGGCTCCTGAGAAATCGCCGTTGGTGAAAGGACGGGTCTTCTTGAGGAAGGCGTCGGTCTTGTCAGAGTTGGCAAGGTCAGCCGAGGATACGATCATGTTGTTGACCTTTTCGGCGAGCACTCCGAGGACATCGGCCGATGCCTGACGTGATGCGATTCCCGGCTTGTGGGGAATAGCCTTCCAGTCGATTTCCGGAAGTTTGTTGTCAAGGAATGTGTGGAGTTCTTTGGCAAGTTCGGGATTTGCAGCTTCCCATGCAGCCTGCTCCGCGCGTTTGGCTTTGACGATTTCGCGAAGCTCTTTGCGGCGTTCGTCGTAGAGAGCCTTGACGTCATCGAAGATAACCCAGGGGTTTTCGGGATCAGCGCCGAGGTTCTTCATTGTTGCTGCATAGTCGGCACCTGAAGCGCTCAGAGGCTGACCGTGGGTCGAGCACTGGCCTTCGAAATTGGAGCCGTCGGCCTTGACAACGCCACGGCCCATCACGGTGTTGCCGATGATCAGCGTGGGGCGTTCTTTCTCACCCTGTGCGGCGATGATGGCCTGTGCGATTTCCTGAGGATCGTTGCCGTTGATTTCAAGCACATTCCAATGCCATGCACGGTATTTTGCGGCTACATCCTCACGGTCGACAGCATCAACCATTGTTGAAAGCTGAACGCGGTTGCTGTCATAGAACATGATGAGGTTGTGGAGGCCGAGATAGCCTGCAAGACGGCCTGCGCCCTGGGAGATTTCTTCCTGAATACCGCCGTCGGAGATGAAGGCATAGGTCTTGTGACTCATCCATTCGCCGAAACGTGCAGTCATGAAACGCTCTGCGATCGCACATCCGACAGCCATTGTGTGGCCCTGGCCCAGAGGTCCGGATGTGTTCTCCACACCGCGTTCGGGATGAAGTTCAGGATGGCCGGGAGTCGGAGAGCCCCACTGGCGGAACTGTTCAAGTTCGGCCAATGTGTAGTGACCGAACAGAGCCAGGACACTGTACAGCATCGGAGACATGTGGCCGGGATCAAGGAAGAAACGGTCGCGGCCAAGCCACTTGCCGTCATCAGGATCGGTCACAAGGAACTGGGAGTAAAGAACGTTGACGAAATCAGCGCCACCCATGGCGCCTCCGGGATGGCCGGACTTGGCTTTTTCAACCATTGATGCAGCGAGCACACGGATATTGTCGGCTGCATGGTTAATTGCTGTTAGATTCATGGGGTTATTATATGTATAAGATAATAGTTTCCAGCGGAGGTTGATTGGTACACTCGATATTGATATGACAAACGAGGTGATGCAAATTTACAAATTAAAAACGAATTCCCTGCCATAAACGGCAAGGAATTCGACACACAATAGTAACAAATAAAATAGATGCACCCGCTTTTCCCAAAGAGGATTACCATCTATGCGGGCAATCCGGAATCTGCCATGCTTATGACTGAAAACAATAAGCCCGACATGGCTTATCGCCATACAGATTTCGGATCTATACGGTCAGGAGCCACGTCTTTTACAGACACAGCTCAAGTCAATTTGAATCTGGAATATGGAATGCTTATAATACAAGCGGTAGTTTTTATATGTTTTTATGTTGTTAATCCGTAAGCGGGCGGTACTGATCCGCAGACCAATAGCCGCAAACTATCCAGCACAGAAAGCACGCTCATCAAACGGGCCGGCTGAATACCATTTTTTTATAATCTGAAGAATTGCGTCACAAAATTATGGAATATTATCGAAATGGCAACAAAAAACCATGACATTTTTTCCAAAAAACTTCCTTTGGGCATATTCCGAGCCTCAAAGGACATATTGTAGAGAAAGAGCGTTTTCTGCCGGCGAAACCACACTGTCAAAATTACAATAAGCCTCTCCGGTCCATACGCTTAAATGGAAAATCCGATTAAATCAATCCCAAAATCCATAATTATCCGCAATCTGGCAATTTTATTTAAAAAGAATGTTTATCTTTGCTGAGTAATGAAACTCAGGTGACAGACCCGACACCTTTCCAACAACAAATTCTAAGGATCTAAAACAAATATATTTTTAAATAAATCTTCTTCTACCAAAAATCAAAAAATGGAAACTACTGCAAAGAACAACGGGCGGATAGTGGCCATCGTGGCAATGTTCTTCCTTTTTGCCATGATTTCGTTTGTCACCAATCTCGCCGCGCCTCTGGGCACGATCTGGAAAAACAATTATGACTGGTCCGGAATGCTCGGCAACATGATGAACTTCCTCGCCTATCTCTTCATGGGCATTCCCGCGGGAAATCTTCTGACAAAGATCGGATACAAGAAAACTTCACTCTATGCAATGATCGTAGGCCTCGTCGGTCTTGTTTTCCAGTGGCTCTCAGGCATTGTAGGTGCCGAGACAAGCGTGTTCACTGTGAGCGGACAGGCTGTGACACTCAATTTTATCATCTATCTTTTGGGTGCGTTTATCTGCGGTTTCTGCGTCTGCATGCTAAACACAGTAGTCAACCCGATGCTCAACCAGCTTGGCGGCGGCGGCAACCGCGGCAATCAGCTCGTGCAGATCGGCGGCTCGTTCAACTCTCTGGCCGGCACTCTGACCCCGCTGTTTGTCGGCATGCTGATCGGCCAGGTGACAAACACCACCTCTATGGGTGATGTCGCTCCCCTGCTCTACATCGCAATGGGTGTCTTCGTAGCCGCATTCATCATCATCAGCTGCGTCTCCATTCCTGAGCCTCACCTGAAACAGGGAGCACAGAAATCCGTATCAAAAAAATCGCCATACAGCCCCTGGAGTTTCCGCCACACCACTCTCGGTGTGATCGGCATCTTCTTCTATGTCGGCATCGAGATCGGCATTCCCGGTGTGCTGATTTTCTATCTTAGCGACAGCAGTGTTTCCGGAATCACCGAAAACGCGACAGCCGTAGCCGGCGGTATCGCGGCGATCTACTGGCTGCTTATGCTCGTAGGCCGTCTGGTTTCAAGCGTGATCTCAGGCAAAGTCTCCAGCCGCGCCCAGCTTATCGTGGTTTCAACAACAGCCATCATCCTTATCGCAATCGCAATCTTCATGCCAAGCTCAATCCGCATGTCAATGCCTGCTTACAGTGCTGCTGACGGCTTCTCGATGGCTCTGGTTCCGACCAAAGCTCTCCTGCTCGTGCTCTGCGGCCTGTGCACCTCTGTTATGTGGGGCGGCATCTTCAATCTTGCAGTCGAAGGTCTCGGCAAATACACAGCCCAGGCATCAGGCATCTTCATGATGATGGTTGTCGGCGGCGGCATCATGCCTCTCATCCAGAACGCTATCGCAACCAATGTCGGCTACATGGCTTCATACTGGCTCGTAATCGCCATGCTTGCCTACCTGCTTTTCTACGGTCTTGTCGGTTCCAAGAATGTCAATACAGACATTCCTGTTGACGAAGATGCAGATCCGCGCAATCTATAACAACCGCTTGGTGTCTGAATCACATTCGTGACCTCAGGCTCCAACAATGGGTTCATTCATAACAAACGCCCGCACGGCCTTCAGCGACCGAGCGGGCGTTTTTAATATGCCGTCAATGAGCCTGGACCGTTGCCGAATATTCCACTCCCCCTACCCTACCTCACAACTAACAGGTTGTTTAAGAAGCCGCCTCTGGAAGCGGTCTGCATGAGCCTATGCGCCCTTGTTGCGGGAGTGACAAATCTGATAGCTCAAGTGAAATAATACCGCCGACAGCGGCCCTCCTGCATTCAGTTCAAAGGCTGATCCAATGGCTGACGTGGAGCGGGAAGAGGTGCGCTTTTACGGGCTTTACCCGATGATTTCCGCTTTGACTTACGCGGTGCTTTGGCTGAGACCTCACTTACTCGGCGGGAATCCGGGGAGGTTTTTCGGGCCAACACCAACGAATCTCCGGCAGATTCCGACGCTGCCGTTCCTGCGCCTCTCTTCAATGAATCGTCAGCTGATTCCACACGAAGCGGCAGACCGAGGCTATCGTCAGCCCTAACCGTTGTCTCAGCCGCTTCCGCATCACCTGAGGCTTCGGTTGAGCGCCACCTGAGGTCACGGCCTGCCAGAATGACGGCAAGCGCCACAAGGAAGCAGGCGAGCACGATCAGCCCTCTTCGTTCTCCGGAGGTAAAGTAAGCCATAGGGAAATGCTTTTCAGATTCTAATTTTTGTTTTAAGACCCTCTCAGAATTCAATATTCCGCACGGGAATTTTTTTCGCCGCAAATTTCGCAGGGAAAACGCCGTAAATATAATAAAAAAATTTCACCGCAGGTCCCGTTGATGGGACTTACGGTGAAATTTTTATAAATGAATCTCGTTGTCAGCTTTGAATTATTCAGCTGCGGGAGCTTCAGAAGCAGGAGTTTCAGCCTGAGCGGAAGCCTCAGCTGCGGGAGCAGCGTTCTTGCCACCGCGACGTGAACGGCGAGTGCGGGTCTGCTTCTTGCCGCCGTTGTCCTTGAGCATGTTTTCGTTGTAGTCAACAAGCTCGATGAAGCAAGTCTTGGCGTTGTCACCGAGACGGTTGCCGGTCTTGAGGATACGGGTGTAACCACCGGGGCGGTTTGCGATCTTCTGAGCGATTTCGCGGAAGAGTTCAGTCACAGCCTCCTTGTTCTGGAGATGAGCGAAAACCAGACGGCGGTTGGGAGTGCTGTCTTCCTTAGCGCGGTTGATGAGGGGCTCAGCATAGACGCGGAGTGCTTTAGCCTTAGCGAGAGTTGTGAAAATGCGTTTGTGCATGATCAGGGAAATCGTCATGTTGGCGAGCAGAGCGTCGCGATGAGCCTTCTTGCGACTGAGGTGATTGAATTTTTTATTGTGTCTCATCGTTATAATTACTCTTTATCAAGTTTATATTTGGAAATATCCATTCCGAAGGAGAGATTGAGGTTTGCAAGAAGCTCATCGAGTTCGGTGAGTGATTTCTTGCCGAAGTTACGGAATTTCAGGAGGTCGGTCTTGTTGAAGACCACGAGTTCACCAAGGGTTTCAACCTCGGCGCTCTTGAGGCAGTTGAGAGCGCGGACAGAGAGGTCCATATCCACGAGCTTGCTCTTGAGGAGCTGTCGCATGTGGAGCACTTCTTCATCAAATTCTTCTTCACCGTCAGTTTCGTCCGTTTCAAGAGTGATCTTTTCATCGGAGAAGAGCATGAAGTGATAGATAAGAATTTTGGCTGCTTCCTTGAGAGCGTCTTTTGGCAGAATTGATCCGTCGGTGGTGATTTCAAGTGTGAGCTTGTCGTAGTCGGTCTTTTGATCAACGCGGAAGTTCTCCACTGTGTATTTCACATTCTGAATC
>NZ_JAIDEN010000086.1 GCF_029054785.1 Duncaniella sp. | reverse complement strand
CCTTTCTCATTTACAACAATTTATCTAAAAGATACACCACTCAGATTTTAACTCTTGTTTTTAAACAACCTCTTAATCACAGATTATATATTATGAAATTTTGTTGTTCAGCTGTGGAGGGTGAGGATGAAGGAGGCGCCGGTGGTGACGTTGGGGTCGAGGGTGAGGTTTCCGTTGATCTTTTCGGCGCGGAGGGCGCAGATCGGGAGGCCGAGACGTGCGCCTTTGCTGATGTCGGTCGGGATGGCAAAGGGTTTGAAGATGTCTTCGCGTTCGTTTTCAGGGATGCCGGGGCTTGTGTCGGTCACGATGAACTGGTGGCTTTTGGCTCCGCGCTTACGGTAGGCGAGGGTGATCTTTCCTCCTTCCGGAGTGTGTTTGGCCGCGTTTTCGAGCAGGTGGGTGAGGATCTTGTCCACTTCAGGGGCGTCGATTCTCGCATAGCCTTTGCAGCCGTCGAGATTGAGGGAGACGCGAGGATTGAGCATAGGACGTATCCTGGCGGCGATGGCGTCGCAGTAGGTCTGGAGGTTCACTTCTTCGAGGGCTTCTTCCTCAGGAGGCGCTGAACTGCCAACGTCGGAGAGCTCGCCGACACGTTGGACGTAGCCGCGCAGATTGCGCACCGCCGGATCGCTCTGGTCAAGCTGTTCGAGGGTAGGCTCCATTTTTGACGACATGTTGTGGAGAATAGCGCTCTTGGCAGCGCTTTCGGCGTTGGCGGTCTCGACTGATTTCTTCATGCGGCGGTTTTTGGCCATCACACGCCAGTAGAACATAGCGCCTACGCCAAGAGCTGCGAGTGCGATGACGAAGAGTGTCACAAATGTGACGATCCAGCCGGTGCGGGTCTTTATGGTGTGGTCCTTGTCGGCGATTGTCTCCTGACTTTCGGCATATTCCTGTTTGACCTTTCCGAGTTCGGTGTCAGCGGTGATGGCCTCGATCGAGTCGGACCACCGCATGTAGTTTTCATAAGTGTGCTCGACCAGACGGGCGTCGTTGGCGTTGACCGCGCGCTCGATCAGTTCCTGATAGGCCTTGTCGGCGGCTTTGTAGTCATTGGCCTGGTCATATTGCTTGATCAGGCGGGCTATGCAGAGATCGCCTTTGGCAGTCTGGTTGGTCGCGTAGTAATATTGAGCCTCGTTGAAGAGCATGTCGGTGACAAGCTCCTTTGATCCGGCTTTCTTTGCGTAGGCCGACATTTTGGTGAGCGAGCGTCCGGCTTCGGAATTGTTGGAGAGGTTGCGGTAGATCATGAAACGGGCGCGTTCGGTGGTATAGAACACAGCCGGAAGGGAGTCGGCCGAGATATGGCGTTCGGCAAGAATCCGGTCGTTGTTGGAGAGAAGGCGGAAAGCGCCGTCATAGTTTTTAGCGTCGGCGCATATTGCGGCTGCGGCCGCAGCCGAACGCGCGGCGGGAAGATATTGCCGGGAGGCCAACTGCGTGTTGTAGGCCTTCAGATGGCGGTTGAGCTCGGTTTGGCTGTCGGCCCACATCCCGAAGGCCGCGGCGGTCAGTGCGATGACCAGTGTTAACAGTCGCTTCATAAGATATAAATAGTTTGCGTGATGGAGTTTATATGATAAACGAATTAGGCCTGACTAAGGTTTAGCGGCGCTTAGGGGGAGTTTATTAACAATCAGGGGCAGTTTTCAACATTTTAACACGATTTGATAGTAGAAAAGTCTAACGGACAGAGGAATTTTTGTTACTTTGCATCAGAAACCAATAGAAACCTTATGGGTAAAATAATTGCAATCGCCAATCAGAAGGGCGGCGTCGGAAAAACCACCACAACCATCAACCTTGCCGCATCTCTGGCGGCAGAAGGAAAAAAGACGCTTATCATAGACGCCGATCCGCAGGCCAACGCTACGTCGGGCTACGGTATCGATCCAAAGACCATGGCATCGTCGATCTACGAATGTCTGGTCGACGACTACCCTATGGAGGGTTCTCAGGTCCAGACCTGCTGCGAGGGACTTGATCTTATCGGGTCGCGCATCGACCTTGCCGGTGCTGAAATCGAACTTATCAACAAGCCCGCGCGAGAGAATGTCCTCAAAAGGGCCGTGGCGCCTGTGAAGGACAAGTATGACTATATACTGATCGACTGCTCTCCCTCGCTGGGACTCATAACAGTCAACGCCCTGACGGCGGCTGACTCCGTCATCATACCCGTGCAGGCCGAATATTTTGCCCTGGAAGGGATCACGAAACTTCTCAACACGATCCGCATCATCAAATCGAAGCTCAACCCATACATTGAGATCGAAGGTTTCCTGCTGACCATGTATGACGCACGTCTGCGCCTGGCCAACCAGATCTATGAGGAGCTGAAAGGCCACTTCGGACCGATGGTGTTCGACACGGTCATTCCGCGCAACATCCGTCTGAGCGAGGCGCCGAGCCACGGCCTGCCCGCCCTGCTCTACGACTCGATTTCGCGCGGCGCCACCTCGCACATCGCTCTTGCCCGCGAGCTCATCGCCAAAAACAGCTGACAGAAACACTCTCTAATCACATATCACTCCTAATTTCATGCAGCCAAAACGCCCGGCCCTCGGCCGCGGACTCGATTCGCTCATCGCAATGGATGACGCACCCGCCCGCGGAACGTCGGCAATAAATGACATAGAGATCTCCCGCATCTCTCCCAACCCTGACCAGCCACGCCGCCTCTTCGACGAGGAGGCTTTGGAGGAACTTTCGCGCTCGATCCGCGAGCTCGGCATCATTCAGCCCCTCTCGCTGAGGAAAACCGGACCGGACACCTATCAGATCATTGCCGGAGAGCGCCGCTACCGCGCGGCGATGATGGCCGGCCTGACAACTGTCCCAGCCTATATACGCACGGCCAATGACACGGAACTCACCGAGATGGCTCTCATCGAGAATATCCAGCGTGAGGACCTCAATGCAATCGAGATCGCCCTGACTTTCAAGAAGCTGATCGACCAGTACAACCTGACCCAGGAGCGTCTGAGCGAACGCATAGGCAAAAAGCGCACCACGATAGCCAACTTTCTGCGTCTGCTGCGTCTGCCGGCAGAGGTTCAGCTCGGCCTGCGCGACCGCCGCATAGACATGGGCCATGCACGCGCCCTTCTGAGCATCGATGATCCGAAGTTCCAGCTGCGTCTCTACAACGAGATTGTCAAGCAGGGTCTTTCGGTCAGACGTGTCGAGGAACTGGCCAAGAAATACCAGCAGGCTGCTCTCGAAGGGAAGAAGCCTGAAAGCGACAGCAGAAGATTTTCTAACAATGATTATGATATTTTAAAAGATCATCTCTCGCAGCGCTTCAGCACCCCTGTAAAGCTGACTTGCGACGCTTCCGGGAAAGGAAAAATCTCATTTTCTTTCCGTGATGAGGCTGAACTTGAAAGATTAATTGCTATCTTTGACACTGCAAAGCAGTAGCCGATCATAGCTACCGCCTGGAAATCTCCCTGTGGGTGTTGTTATCTATCAGGGAATCAGGATGATAATTTCAAATGCAATTCGAAGCGGAAAAAGAACCACGAACGGTCGGAACCATCTTGAGCGTTGTCGTCGGCATGATCTTGATCGTGCTGACGTGCCCGTTTAACATTTTTTCTAAAAGTTTGCCGGCTTCAGCAGAAATAGCGGTCGCGGATACGGTCGCGCCCTCTGTTGCGCCTTCCCGACGTCCGGTAAGGCCGGAGAGACGCCACACTTCGCCTATTTCAAATCTGCCGGACAGTTTCCCGATCGGTGATCCTCTGAAATCGCCGGCGCTGGTGGTGCTTGACAGTCTCTCGGCTCGTGGAGACTCTGTCAGCATTGTGCCGATCGACTCCGTGGCGGTCATCAACGCGCCTTTGATCGCGAAGACCGATTCTGTCGGCGGAGGGTTTGCGGAGAAGAAATTCACCTTCGTGCCTGACCCGACAAAGGCCGTCTGGATGTCGGCCCTTTTCCCCGGTCTGGGGCAGCTCTACAACCGCCGTTACTGGAAGCTCCCGATCGTTGTCGGCGGATTCATGGGGCTGGGCTATGCCATGAACTGGAACAATACAATGTTGCGTGACTACACCCGCGCCTATTCCGACATCATGGACAACGACCCGTCGACAAATAGCTATATGGATTTCTTCGCGCCGACCGTGAATGAGGCCGATCTTAATAAAGAATGGCTGACAAATCTTTTGCGTCAGCGCAAGAACATGTATCGCCGTCAGCGTGACCTTTGTGTCATCTGCATGGTCGGTGTCTATCTTGTTGCGATGATCGACGCCTATGTCGATGCGCAGCTCGCTCATTTTGACATAAGTCCTGATCTCAGTGTGGACATAGCTCCGGCGCTGCTGCCTACGGAGACCCGCAAGAACGGTCTGCCGGGACTCGGAGTCTGCTGGGCTGTCAATTTCTGACGTGCAGTCAGCCGAATGATAAAAATTCCACCTCTCCTATTGATATATCTGTAAAGAAATAATGAATAAGTCAATCCTTGTCACAGTATTTGCCATCGGACTCAACGCAGTGAGCGCTTTTGGCGCCAAGTCCATACTTGAGATAAAGAATTCGATTACCGATGACAACATCATAGCTCCTGAAAGCTTCGAGACCCAGACCCGGCTGCTTGAGGAGAATTTCTATCTGAAAAATTATGTGGTTCCCGGCATCGACCTCGGCGCCTCGCAGACAGCGACAGCCGCCGAGTATGAGGAACGGCTGAAGAAACTGCCGACCGAGATCGAGCTGCCCTACAACTCGATTGTCGGCAATTACATCAACATGTATCTCACCAAGCGCCGCTCGCTTGTGGCCGATATGCTCGCGCTCCACAGCTACTATGGACCGATCTTCGTCGAGGAGCTTCTCAAGGAAGGAATGCCGACGGAGTTGCAGTATCTTCCGGTGATCGAGTCGGCGATCAATCCCAACGCCGTTTCCCGCGCCGGTGCCGCAGGCCTCTGGCAGTTCATGCCCGCCACCGCCAAAGGGCTTGGAATGGAGGTCAACTCTCTGATTGACGAGCGCCGCGACGCCCGCCTCTCCTCGCGCAATGCCGCCCGCTATCTCAAGCAGCTCTATGAGATCTACAATGACTGGTCACTGGCCATCGCTGCCTACAACTGCGGTCCGGGCAATGTCAACAAGGCTCTGCGCCGTGCCGGAGGCGAAGGCAAGAAAGACTATTGGGAAATCTACAACTTCCTTCCTGCCGAAACCCGCGGCTATGTCCCGGCCTTCATCGCCGCGAACTATGTCATGAACTATTATAACAGGCATGGCATCTCTCCGACCGTCATCAAGCGCCATCTGACCACCGACACCGTCCAGGTCAACAAATATATCCACTTCAACCAGATCGCAGCCGTGCTCAACATCCCTGTCGATGAAATCCGTATGCTCAACCCGCAGTATCGAAAGGATATCATCCCCGGTGACTATCGGCCTTATCTGCTCACACTCCCGACCCAGCAGTGTCTGAGCTATGTGATGAGCGAGAGACGCATTGTCGAATACGATGCCGACCGATATGCGCGCCGCAGCTACGTCGAACCGGGCGAAAACTCCGAGCCGGAAGTGATCCAGGGTGATAACGGTGTCTCGAATCTTGCCCAGGCGAGCCGTCAGACGGCCAATGCCGAGACAAACAATGAGATTGCCCAGACTCAGCTGACGGAGAAGACCGTTGTGAAGACCCATGTGGTCACCCGTGGCGAGAGCATCCGCGATATAGCCCGCCAGTATGGCGTATCGGCCACGGACATCAAGCGCTGGAACCAGCTGCGCCGAGGCAAGGTCAAGGAGGGCGACAAGCTGAAGATCGAGGTCTTCGAGCGTGTGGCTCCTGAGAGCGTCAAAGTGGTCGCTGCTCCTGAAGTGGCTCAGGTGAGCGCCGAGACTCTCCGCGAGTCGGCTGCTTCTTCCTCTACTGCCGCTGCCGCTACCGCCCGGTCATCCGCTTCGGCAACTGCAAATCCGGCTCCTGTCAAAACATCGGCTGCATCAAAGGCTGCTGCCAAGCCTGCACCTGCAAAAGCTGCCGCTCCCAAGGCTACAACCTACAAGGTCCGCAGCGGTGACACTCTGGACAAGATCGCCCGCAAGCACGGAACTACGGTTGCTGCCATCCAGTCGGCCAACGGTCTGGGCAAGAGCACAAACATCCGAGCCGGCCAGACTCTGAAAATACCCGCCAAGGCAGCTGCAAAAAAATCAACCCGTAAGAAAGCCACTCGCAGAAGACGCTGAGCGCTTTCTGAAGCAAAAGTAGCATAAAACATCAGATCCCCGCGAGTTCCGAAGCTCGCGGGGATCTGATGTTTTATGAGTTATTGTTATCTCTTGTCTGTAAAAGACGGGAATTGGCCGGCTTTACTGTTATTGATCTGAAGGTGACAGAGGGCAGTTTCAGATGAGTGCCATTCCTTTGAGAATAGCGTCCTTGTTGATCGGCAGAAGATGATGATGGCGTTCCGGAAGGGTCTTTTTAAGTCCTTTCATGACGGCCTCGACCGGGAGCAGACCGCGGATTTTGAGCAGAGAGCCGAGCAGGACCATGTTGTAGGCCTTGCTTGACGAAAGCTCGAAAGTGGCTTCCATCGCTTCGACCGGATAGATGTTTATGTCCTTGCGTGTCGGGGCGTGGTGGATGCTGTAAGGATCATAGATCAGAGTGCCTCCGGGCTTGACCTTGGACTCGAATTTGTCGAGGCTCTGCTGGTTGAGGATAACAGCGGTGTCGTAGGAGTTGAGCACCGGGCTGCTGATCGGCTGATCGGAAAGAATCACCGTGACATTAGCGGTGCCTCCGCGCTGTTCCGGACCGTAGGCCGGCATCCAGGTCACTTCAAGATTGTCCATGAGGCCGGCATAGGCGAGGATCTTGCCCATCGAGAGCACTCCCTGACCGCCGAAGCCTGCTATAATGATTTCTTCTTTCATCGTTCTTGTTTTTTAACAACATCTTAGAATTTCACGTCCTTGAGGTCACCGACGGGATATTTGGCAAACATGTGTTCCTCCATCCACTGGTTTGACTTGGCGGGACTCATTTTCCAGCCGGAGTTGCAGGTAGAGACGATTTCAACCACAGAGGTTCCGAATCCCGACATCGAGTTCTCAAATGCTTTGCGGATGGCTTTCTTCGCCTTGCGCACGGCTGCGGCAGTGTGGACGCTCTGGCGGGTGACATAGCATGTGCCGTCGAGCATGGCGAGGATCTCGGTTATTTTCAGCGGATAGCCGTTGAGATCGACTCGGCGCCCATAGGGGGTTGTCGAAGTCACCTGACCTTCAAGGGTTGTCGGTGCCATCTGTCCGCCGGTCATGCCGTAGATGCCGTTGTTGATGAAGATGATTGCTATGTTTTCGCCTCGGTTGGCGGCATGGATTGTTTCTGCGGTGCCGATTGCTGCAAGGTCACCGTCGCCCTGATAGGTGAAGACCAGTTTTGACGGATTGAGGCGCTTTGCGGCAGTGGCGATTGCAGGCGCACGTCCGTGAGCGGCTTCGATCCAGTCGATATCTATATAGTTGTAGGCCATGACGGCGCAGCCCACAGGGGCGATGCCGATGGCTGTTTCTTCAGCGCCCATTTCTTCAATCACTTCCGCGATGAGTTTGTGGACCACTCCGTGGGAGCAGCCGGGGCAGTAGTGCATGGTGTTGTCGTTGAGAAGCCTGGGCTTGGTCTCGACTATGTTGGCGCTTTGTCTGATTTCTTCTGGAGTCATGACAGTCTCTGAGAGGTTGTTTGATAACAGGAGTGATGCCGTAACGGTTGGTTTCCGGAACTTCTGTTATCGTTTTTATTCATTAAGTAACTCTTACTTTTCAATGATGTTCTTAAGTGCTTCAAGAACTTCGGAGGGGTCCATGACTATACCGCCCATGCGTCCGAAGTGATGGACAGGCACACGGTCCTCAAGGCTGAGTCTGACATCCTCGATCATCTGACCTGCGTTAAGCTCGACAACGAGGATTGATTTGACTTTCTTGCTCAGTCGTTTGACCTCGTCATAAGGGAAAGGCCAGAGGGTGATCGGACGGAGTACTCCGACTTTCAGTCCTTCGGCGCGGGCATCTTCCATTGCTTTCTGGCAGATGCGGGCCACAGATCCGAATGCGACGATGAGGTAGTCGCAGTCTTCGGTGCCGTGTTCCTCAAAGCGCACCTCGTTTTCCGAAATGCGGCGATAGGTTTCCTGAAGGCGCAGGTTGTTTTTCTCCATTGCCACCGGATCAAGTTCGAGGGTTGTCATGACGTTGGGCTTGCGCTTTCCGGTGCGTCCGGTCACGGCCCAGGGACACTGGCGCGCTATTTCTTCGTCGGTGCGTCGGGGGCGCTGCGGGGGCAACACGACTTTTTCCATCATCTGCCCGACAACGCCGTCGGCAAGCATCATCACCGGGTTGCGGTATTTGAATGCCAGATCGAAGCCGAGGGCGACAAAATCGGCCATCTCCTGAACCGAGGCAGGGGCGAGCACGATCAGATGGTAGTCACCGTGGCCTCCGCCTTTTGTGGCCTGGAAGTAGTCGGCCTGCGAGGGCTGGATTGTACCGAGGCCCGGACCTCCGCGCATGCAGTTTATGATCAGAGCCGGAAGTTCGCCTGCGGCTATGTAGGAAATGCCTTCCTGCTTGAGGCTGACACCCGGACTTGAGGATGAGGTCATGCAGGCCTTGCCGGTTGCGGCGCCGCCATAGACCATGTTGATCGCGGCGACTTCGCTTTCGGCCTGAAACACCACCATTCCGGTGGTCTCCCAGGGCATAAGCTCTTCAAGTGTTTCGAGGATTTCGCTCTGAGGTGTGATCGGGTAGCCGAAATAGCCGTCGACTCCGTAGCGGATGGCGGCGTGGGCCACGGCCTCATTGCCTTTCATTAGTCTGACTTCATCTTCCATATTGAGGTGCACTTTTGTTGGCAGTGCCTGATTTTTTTGTTGCGTTTCTGTTTCGGGGGTGATGAGGGTGATGGATGTTATTTCTCTACCACACGATAGACGGTGATACATCCGTCGGGACATACGGTTGCACAGGCTGCGCAGCCGATACATTTTTCCGGAGCAATATCAGTTGCGAAGTGATAGCCTTTGTCGTTGACTTCGTTCTGTTGCAGCGAAAGCACATTGCAGGGACAGGCTACAACGCAGAGGTCACATCCTTTGCAACGTTCGCGGTTGATTTCGACAGCTCCTATAACTTTTGCCATGATGTTTTAGCGGTTAGTTTGGCGGTGAGGTGCGGATAGAATATTTCCTCATCGTAGACATACTTATTCAACACAAATTTACATATAATTCTTTTTATATGTCATATTTTAATTAAACTTTAACCTATTGCACATCTGATAAGGTGTTGCGCAAGGCAATTAAATCCACTGATAATAGGGGTTTATGGGACAGAGCCTGATTAATTATTCTTAACAAATGCAAATTCCTGCTGTTCGAGGTTCGTATTGGCCACATGGAGTGTGATTCCTTTGACTTCGGGCGATTCCCAAAGCCTGGAAATGTCAAACGATGCGAAGTAGGCGCGGTCGTGATAGTCTGTGGGGGCGGCCATTACGTGGATGAGATAGACATCCGGATATGCCGATGTGAGAGTGGCCGGATCGACTGCGAGCTGAAACAGACGCGGTTCCGGATTGTAGGTCAGGCGCACATGGAAATTCAGATATGAACCGGAGCGCCAGACGCTGTACAGATAGATCTTGTCTCTGTTCCAGTTGTTGAATTCGTCTTTCCATTCGGTCGCTACCGGACTTTGGTTTATGCGCGACGCGCTCAGGAGTGTTATCTCTCCGGATGTGTAGGCTTTGCCGCTTTCAGGGATATAGCGGATCACCATCCGTGTCCCTGATTCGATTTCTGAAGGCAAGAGGGTTGACGAGAAGAGTGAGACCATCGGGCTGTCATCGACCTGGCGGAACGAAAAGCAGCAGCGGTCGCCGCCGTCAGTGGTGCCGTCATAGGTGACAATATCCCACAGCTGCATTTCGACAGGTCCGTTGACGCCTTCTTCGTCCGCGCACGAAGGGCATAAGGCGAGCAGGATGAGGGCGGAGGCCAGATTGCAGATTGTGGTTGTGAGTTTTCTTCTTGTCACGGTAGCTGAGAGGTGAGGGGGATTCAGATGATGTTGCCGTCGTTCATTCTGATGACACGGTCTGAGTTGAGGGCCAGAGTGTCGTCATGGGTGACGATGATGAATGTTTTGCCGGTTGCCTGGCGGAGATCGAAAAAGAGGCGGTAGAGTTCGGCGCGGTTGTGGCTGTCGAGACTGCCTGTCGGTTCGTCGGCGAGGATGACTTTCGGGTCATTGATGAGGGCACGGGCCACGGCTGCACGCTGGCGTTCGCCGCCTGAGAGCTGTGCCGGGCGGTGGTCGAGGCGTGATCCGAGTCCGAATTCCTCCAGGAGCTTACGGGCATGGCCGATGGCTTCCTTACGCTGGGTGCCGGCGATGAGTGCCGGGAGTGCTACGTTTTCTTCAAGCGTGAACTCAGGCAGCAGCTGATGGAACTGGAATACGAAACCCATGTTGCGGTTGCGGAAGCGGGCGAGCCTGGAGTCTTTGAGGGCTGTGATGTCCTCGCCGTCAAAGATGACAGAGCCGCTGTCGGGACGTTCGAGGGTGCCGATGATCTGCAACAGAGTGGTTTTTCCCGCTCCGCTCGGTCCTACAATGGTAAGCATCTCGCCGTCTTCAATGGACAGCGAGACGCCTTTAAGCACTTGCAGTTTGTCGAAACTTTTGGTTATGTCGTTTACCTGGATCATCTTGGAGGGGGGAGGCGGTATATTCCGCGGATCAGATCGAGAGTCTGCGGAGTGTGTCAAGCAGCTCGCGTTTGATCGGCTTGTCGTTTTTGATAGCCTTCGAGAAAGGCACGTAGACAATCTCGTCGTTGCGGATACCGATCATCACATTGCGCTGCTCTTCAAGAAGGGCGTCGATCGCGGCGGCTCCCATGCGTGATGCGAGGATTCGGTCGTAGGCTGTCGGCGAGCCACCTCGCTGGAGGTGACCGAGGATCGATACGCGCACGTCATAGCCGGGGTATTCGTTTTTCACACGTTCGGCCAGACCCATTGCGCCGCCGGTCACAGGACTTTCGGCCACGAGCACGATCGAGGAGTTTTTGCTCTTGCGGAAGCCGTTCTGGATGAGTTCGGCAAGCTGGTCGACCTCAGTGGATATCTCAGGGATGATGGCAGCTTCGGCGCCTGAGGCGATCGCGCCGTTGAGCGCAAGGAAACCTGCGTCACGTCCCATGACTTCGATGAAGAAGAGACGTTCGTGGCTTGTGGCTGTGTCGCGGATCTTGTCGACACATTCCATGATGGTGTTGAGGGCTGTGTCGTAGCCGATAGTCGAGTCTGTTCCGTAGAGATCGTTGTCGATGGTGCCGGGCAGACCGATGATCGGGAAGTTGAATTCGTTGGCGAAGATGCGGGCACCCGTGAGAGAGCCGTCGCCGCCGATGACCACAAGCGCGTCGATTTCGTGGCGTTTGAGATTGTCGAAAGCAAGCTGTCGGCCTTCGGGAGTTGTGAATTCCTTGCAGCGGGCGGTTTTGAGAATTGTACCGCCTGCCTGAATTATATTGGAAACGTTCTGGGTGTGGAATTCCTGGATCTCATCGGTGATGAGACCGCGGTAGCCACGATAGATACCTTTGACCTTGAGGCCTCCGAAGATGGCCGAGCGGGTTACGGCGCGGATTGCGGCGTTCATGCCGGGGGCGTCTCCTCCGGAAGTGAGGATGCCTACACATTTGATTTCTGCCATAACAGTTGAATCCGTTAAATTAAATTACCTTAGAAACAAGTATTGTCTTTGCAAAGTTAGGGTTTAAATGCGAGAATACTTCTGTTTGAAAGGTAAAAAAATGTCAAGGAAGTATCTTGGCGGAAATTACGCGGACGTCCTCGATCGGGCGGTCATAGCCGTCGGTGTCGACCTTCTGGATGCGGTCTACGACATCCATGCCTGAGAGTACACGTCCGAATACGGTATAGGCGCCGTCGAGGTGGGGTGTGCCGCCTTCGCGCACATAAAGGTCGCGCTGTTCAGGCGTGAAGAATGTCGAGTCGTTGGCGGTGAGTTTTTCGGTCTCGGCGGCCAGTTGCTCGCGCAGTGCCTCAAGGCCTGCGTGGTCGCGGTTGCGGCGCATGTTCATGATGCTGTCGCGGTGCTGCACGGACAGGCTGTCGAAAACGTCCTGTTTGTGGCGCATCACGGCTTTGTGTTCCATCTGGTCGAGCTGTGCGGGTGAGAATTTCTTGCCGGTGACGATGTAGAACTGCGATCCGGACGATTTGCGTTCAGGATTGGTCGCGTCTCCTTCACGGGCGGCAGCCAGTGCGCCGCGGTGGTGGAAATGCTTGGGGAAGAGGATCTCGGCATCAATCCGGTAGGACGGATCGCCTTCTCCGAGGCGCTTGCCTTTCGGAGCGTTCTTGGATGTCGGGTCACCGCCCTGGATCATGAAATTGTCGATGACACGGTGGAAGAGCAGCCCGTCATAGAAGCCGTCGTTGACGAGTTTTACAAAATTCGCTGTGTGGAGCGGGGTGTCACCGTAGAGCAGGAGGGTGATGTCGCCGAGCGATGTGTGGAGCATGACTTTGACGTCGCCCGGATTTGTCTGGAGATCGTTCATTTCTTCATTGAGATTGTGCGCCCGGAGTCCGAGACCCAAGGCAAGCGCTATGATTAGAGGAAGAATATATTTCATAAAGACTGGTGCGCTTTAGAGGCTGGTCTCAGATGCTTTCAGTCGGGGTAATGCGTTTGTAGATGCGTCGGAAATTATCATCGGCGGCGCTGAGTTCGGCAGCGCGAGACTGATAGTCCGCACCCCAGATTGTTGTAATCAGATCCGGCAGATAGCGGTGTTCGCGGTCTTTTTCAATTGCGATGGCTGTCAGACGCGATATCGTTGCAGCATAGTGTTCGCTGTCAATCGCGAAAAGATAGCGGGCGGCTGAGACAACGAATTGTCCGGTGTTGTCAACAAGAATCATGTTGTCAATCAGTTCGTCCATGATGTCATCGCAATGACCGATGTGGTTGGCGATATATTCATACGTCAGTAGTCCGTCCTGATCCTGTGACAGCTGTTTTTTTAAATCCTGATCCATGATGATTTGAGGTAAGGAAATCGTAAGATGTGAAAATTTGTGCAAAAGTACTAACATTAGCTTAATTATCCAAATCGTAGATTCTGATTGAGGCTGTGAGGTTTGGTTGTCGGTGTATTTTGATCGGGACTTTGTCTTGCGATTGGTCTAAATGTCCACTGTTTTACTCTAAAAGGACAAATATTGTGGTGTTTGATGGTGAATTTGGATGAAAAATGATAATTTTGCCGATGATTACAATGAGAAATCAGTATAAAAGTTACTTTGAATATGGGCAAGACTGTAAATCTGACTCAGCTCAAATCACTTGAAAAATTTGTCACGGAGTTTTCAAACCTCAGTGATGATTATATCTTTACGCGTCTGACTGAACAGACGCGTGCTTCAAACCTGTTTGCCGATACGGGTCCTGTCAGGTTTGACGGCATGTCATGGTTTCTCTGTTTTGGCGGCAGTCTTGATTTCGAGGTCAATCTGACACCGGCCTCGTTGATTCCAAATTCGGTGGGTGTCACGCGTCCAGGCTCTTTTATAGAGCTGAAGAATATCGACTGGAAAGGACTTGACTGCTACATGCTCTTTGTCTCAAGCGCTTTCATTCAGGACATCAATTTTGATCTCAACATCCTCGGCACTCTCGCGCCTATGGGAGAGTGGGGGCTGAAAGAGAATCCTGTGATTCCGATTTCGACCGATGAGGCCACACTGCTGAGAGATTATTTTGAAATTCTGCATCATAATACTCATAATTCGGACAGTGCTTACGGGAAGTCGATTGCCCGCTGCATCATCGCGGCTCTGACCTATCAGCTTATCCAGATTGTCAGCCGCCGGATTCCGGCCGAGTCAAAGGACCGTCCGAAGTCACGCCGCCTGACTTATGTCCATGATTTCATCCATCTGGTCCATGAGTATCACCGCAGCGAGCGCACGGTGGCTTTTTATGCCGACAAACTGTTTATCTCTCCGAAGTATCTTTCGCTGATCATCAAAGAAACAATCGGACGCTCTGCCGCAGAGATTATTGATGACTATGTGATTCTCGAAGCCAAGAATCTCTTGCGCTTTTCAGGCAAAAACATCCAGCAGGTGAGCTATGAGCTGAATTTCCCGAACCAGTCGTCATTCGGGAAGTATTTCAAACATCTGACCGGTCTGTCGCCTTCGGAGTACCAGCGTTCTAACTGAAGCCCGCTGTCGCCGCTCTTCTGAAATTCTTCTCTTTTTTCTCCTCAGACCTGCTTTCTCCTCACGCATTTACATACACACTATACATAGAAACATCGAGGGTGCATAAGAGCCATTATTGCCGCCTGTGTTTATGGGACAGGTTCTGCGCCGCTCGATGGTCAACATTGAAGAAGTGAACAAATTAGTATTGATTCTTCTGTCGGTCTGCTGTGCGGTTTCGTCCGTAATGGCCCAGGAAAGGGATTCACGGATGGTCAGCCGGGCCAATGACGGAGTAGTGGATTGTCTGCAATATCTGCCTATGGCTTTTCCGGAGATTATGAAAATCTGCGGCGGGCCGACGCGTTCCGACTGGGGGCGCCTCGTTGTTTCACAGAGTTTTTCGGTTGTGCTGACCGGCGGGTCTGTCTATGCGCTGAAACGGCTTGTCGGCTCGGAGAGGCCTGACCGGTCGGATGACCGCTCTTTTCCGTCTGGGCATTCCGCATGGGCTTTTGCCGGTGCTACGGTCGTGGCCAGGGAGCTGGGATGGCGTTCGCCGTGGTATTCGGTCGGGGCCTATGCCTTTGCGACCGGTATCGCGATAGAGCGCATTGCTGTGCGGCGCCATTCAGCGGTCGATGTGACTGCCGGGGCGCTGATCGGTGTCGCCATGACAGAGGCGGGATATTTTCTTGCCGACCGTGTCTTCGGGACGCGCGGACTTGGCGAGAGCTATCGGCTTTCCATACAGCCGACGGCTCTTGTTGCCTCCGGAGGACAGGAACCTTGGCATAAAGGGCGGAGTCTCTTGTCGCCGGGCCTTATTGTAAGTCTGGAATTTTGATTTTATAGAAACAATCCTTATTTTTGCCGGAGAGCGGGCAAGACCGTCTCTAAGATGCTACATTAAAGATCCCATTCGATATGAAACTCACTCTTCCTCCACGCCTTTCGGGGCAGCCGCTTGAGCTTGACACCGCAGAAAACCGTCAGTTGATCATTATCGGGGCCAACGGCTCAGGCAAGACCCGTTTTGCCAACCGGATGATGGCTGATCTCGGTACCAATGCATTCCGCATGTCGGCTCTGAAAGCTCTTTATGGCAAAGAAGAGGAGGACATGACTCCGGGGTCGATTGACGCTCTGTATAGGGAGGCTACTTCGGGGGGATCAAATTTCATCCGCAACGACATCAAGGGGGAGTTTGACCGTATGCTTGCGCTCATGCTGAATGAGGAGATGCTCAACCTGATCGCATTCAAGTATAATTCATATAGCGTACAGGTATCATCCCCATCTTCCGGGAGTCAGAAAGGAGGCCGGGAAGGGAAACTGCCGGTGACGCGTCTGGACCGTATGGTGCGTCTGTGGCAAAGGGTCTTTCCGGGCAATCGGGTCCTGATCGAAAGCGGAAAGATGATTTTCGGAAGCGAAAGCTCGGATGACACTTATTCATCAGCCAAACTGTCGGCTGGCGAAAGAGCGGTGCTCTATTATATAGGCGGTGCGATGTTCGCTCCCAAGGGCGCTACGATCTTTGTCGAAGCTCCGGATCTGCTGCTGCACCCATCGTCGATCCGCTCGCTCTGGGACCGGATCGAGGAGATGAGGCGCGACTGTTCGTTTGTCTACATTACCCATGATCTTTCGTTCGCATCGACGCGCGGCGACGGCGTGACGGTCTGGGTCAAGGGCTGCGATCCGTCGCAGGACAAGTGGGACTATGATTTTCTGACTTCGGCCGACGGTCTCAACGACGAAGTCTATCTGGCAATTCTCGGCGCGCGCAAGCCGGTGTTGTTCATAGAGGGCGACGGGGTCAATTCGATCGACGCCAAACTCTATCCGCTGATTTTCGAGGAGTACACCGTGAAGTCGCTTGGGGGCTGCGACCGTGTGATCGAGTCGACGCGCACTTTCAACAGTCTGCGGGCGTTCCATAATCTCGATGCTTTCGGAATCGTCGACCGCGACCGGCGCAACGAGGCTGAAGTCAATTATCTGCGTGGGAAGAAGATCTTTGTGCCTGAAGTCGCCGAGATAGAGAACATCTTTATGCTGGAAGAGGTTGTCAGGTCAGTAGCCCGCCATTTCAGACGCAATGAAGACGATGCTTTTGCGAAGGTCAAGAAGTCGATCATGCGCCTGTTTGAGACCGATCTGCGTCAGCAGGCTCTGATGCACACGCGCCATCAGGTCAAGAAGACTGTCGAACACCGTATCGATGGCCGTTTCGCCAATATCGGCAAGCTCGAAGAGCATATCAATGACCTGTGCCAGTCGATCAATCCACGTGGCATTTATGAAGGATACTGCCGGGACTTCAGGCGCTATGTGGCGCAGGGAGACTATGCGGCGGTACTGAAAGTCTACAACCGGAAGACCATGATTTCCGAAAGCCATGTGGCGCGGGCCTGTGGCCTCAGACGCGATGACAAGGACACATATATCCGCGCCATCCTCTCGATTCTGAAAGAAAACCGGGATCCGGCCTCGACCATCAGGAGGGCGATCCGGGCAGTGTTCGGCATTGAATGACGGCATAGATACATCCTTGCCGCATTGACTGATTTTTAGAGGGTGTTTCATAACAGGAGTTAAAATCTGAGCGAAAGTTTTGAGGTGGATATGACTCTGAATCGAAGGAGCATGGCGAGCTATGTGACTTTCTCATTTACAACAATTTATCTAAAAGATACACCACTCGGATTTTAACTCTTGTTATGAAACACCCTCTTAACAGCGACGGACTAAGAGGTTGTTTAACGATTGTTTTTAAACAACCTCTAAACTTATTGCGAGTTCGGGCCGTTATTCAGGTATCAAATCGCTATCAGACAATGTGGTTACAGTTTTAAACAACCTCTTAAAATAAAAAGGATGTAATATTATGGAACCGACGATTTACTCACGCTTCAAAGAGCTCGTCAACAATGACCCGGATCATCCTGCTGTCATCGACGAACGCTCCTGTGTCAACTATGCAGGTCTCGACCGTTTAGTGGACAGTCTCATTTCACGCTTTCCCTCTTTCATTCCGGCCCGTGTAGGTATTGTGATGGACCATAATGTGGAGATGATTGGTTCCATCCTTGCTGTCATCAAGTCAGGAGCGGCTTTCGTGGCTGTCGAACCTGATTTCCCGCCCGAACGACTGACGACTTTCCTCATGGAAAGTGGTGTGGATTTCGTGATCACCCAGGAAAAATATGCTGCGCTTGTCAAGGACTTTACCCGTCTGATCATCACGAGTGAGGTTTTTATAGATCCGGCCCTGCACCCGCTTCCCGACCGTTCGCGCTCTGACCGGCCGGCATATATAATGTACACTTCGACTCCTGACGGTTATCCGTTGGGCGTGGCTGTCGGCAACAGTCAGGTGCTGCATTTCGCTGAGTCATTCAGGCGGACATATAACATCAGCGGTGACGACATTCTCTTGCAGTTTTCGGCCTGCATCATGAATATCTTCATTCAGGAGGTTTTCGGCGCGCTGCTCAACGGCGCGGCTGTCGCCATCCCTTCAGCCGCCACGCGAAACAATCTCGATTCGCTGATCCGCTTTATTGACGAGCAGTATGTCACTGTCATCAGCGGTTTCCCTTACCTGATGATGGAACTTGACCGTCTGAGGTCATTGCCGATGACTGTCAGGCTGCTGATCAGTGGCGGAGATGTGCTTCATGCCGCGGTGGTCAGCCATCTGCTCGAACAGGTGCCTGTCTACAATACATACGGTCCGGCTGAGGCTACTGTCAGCGCGACCTGTTATTGCTGCACTCCCGACGGGGTGCTTCGCGACGGCACTTTCCCGATCGGCAAGCCTATGAACGGGACCGATGTCATGATTCTTGACAATGATCTGCGTGAAGTCTCTCCGGGCGCCGAGGGTGAGATCTGTCTTGTCGGTGACGGACTGGCGGATTACTATACGGGGGATCATCGCGGCGATCTTCAGCCGTTTGCAATAATAAACGATGGCCGGAGGGTGTTCCGCACAGGCGACATTGGCCGTCAGCTCCCTGACGGCGGTTTCGCTTATCTGCGCCGAAAGGACAGCGAGGTCAATATTCTCGGAAAGAAAGTTGTCACGGGTGAAGTGGAGCGCGCCATGAGGAAGAGCGATGAGGTCGAGGACTGTGTGGTTGTCCACTATGTCGACGAGCAGGGCGCGGCTTATCTGGTGGCCTATGTGGTCCCGAAAAGCCGGTCGTTCAGACTTTCCTGGGTCAAGAACCGCATGGCCCAGTATCTGCCGGCCTATATGATACCGGAGTTTTTCGTATTGCTCAAGACTCTTCCGACAGATGCCGCCGGCGCTGTCAATCCCCAGGCTCTTCCGGTGGTCCTCAAGGACGGCAAGGCCGGGTGATGACGAAGCGGTCGATGACAATCTGAAATCTTCGAATCTGAAATGGAACAGCGAAGCGCCTCCGGAGTGGAGGCGCTTCGCTGCTGTGTTGTGATGCCGGTCAGGAGTTTTGGCTCATCAGGCCTGTGGCTGCTGCATTTGGGGTGTGAGGCTGACGGTGGTGACGTCTGTGCCTGAGGGGTCGTTGAAGAGCCGGAGTCCGAATTGCTGTGCGGTGACGGCGGCATGCTCGATGACGGCGCTCTGGATGGCTTCATAGGCGGTCCATTGGGTGGTTGCGGTGAAGCAGTAGATCTGGAGCGGAATGCCTTCGCCGGTTGGGTCCATGACGCGGACAAGGATCTGGCTGTCTGTGGAGATGGCCGGATTGTTGATGAGCCACTGGCACATATAGGCCCGGAAGAGTCCGAGGTTCGTCGAGTCTGTGCCGTTGACAACTGCCAGTCCTGGATTGAAGTCGGGATGGCCGAGTTGCCCGATGTGGTCCAGATATGTTTTGATGATCGGGAACTTCTCCGAGACGGTCTTGATCATTTCGGGAGTTGCTTCGACAATGGTGTCAGAGTCGATGATTACCGACCGGGCTATGCGGCGGCATCCGCTTTCGGCCATTCCTCTCCAGTTCTGGAAGGATGAGGAGATCAGGGTGTAGGGCGGAAGTGTCACGATGGTGTTGTCAAAGTTCTGGACTTTCACGGCTGTCAGCGAGACATCGGTCACAATGCCGTTGGCAAGTGTGGAGGGGACCACGATCCAGTCGCCGACACGAAGCATCTCGTTCTGCGACAGCTGCAATCCGGCGACAAGTCCGAGGATGCTGTCTTTGAATACCAGCATCAGCACTGCGGCGAAGGCTCCGAGACCGGTCAGCAGATTTGCCGGAGATTTGTTGACTATGACGGCCACGCTGATGATGAGGGCGATGAACCAGAGGATTCCCACAATTGTATCAAGAATACCTTTGATAGGGAGGTTTTTGCTGTTGCGGGTCTCGTCGAAGCGCAGCCAGATGAAAGAGGTGACCGAACAGACGGCGCGGCAGATAACTAAGGTTGTGTAGACCAGCAGCGCACGGAAGACCACGGTGCGCAGCATGGAGTCTTCGGTGAAGGCGAACGGCAGGAGCGAGAGCATGACCAGAGGCGGGATGATGTGGCTGCAATGGATCAGCACTTTGTGCTGGACAAGTTCTTTGCCGAGGCTGCTGTGGCGCAGCATGACGAATTTGCGGACTCCGAGCAGAACCAGTGTCCGGATCAGCCATCCGAGGCAGAGTGCCAAGCAGACAATAATTGCCGTATAGATGATTTCCTCGGCTGTGTGGTCTTTTTCAAGACCGATGGAGTCAAGCAGGCGATGGATGTGGACCAGCAGCCACGAGGCCAGCTGGTTCGAGGGGATAAGAGCGTAGACCATAGGAAACAAATAGTTGACGTGATGACAGAATTGTTGTTCTGAATGTTTCTATTATAAACGCCCTTGGCTTATGCATGGTTTAGTGGCGATCTGACAACCTCTGAATGTAAGGTTCTTGAGATGTGCAAGACACCGTTTTCAAATCGGCTGAACAATGGATTGCCGGGATGAAAACGGTGTCTTGTCGCTGTAAGGCGGGAAGCCTTGCAGGTCTGTTATCGGGGGAGGTTTAAAAATTAAGAGCAGGAGTAAACAACCTCTAAATTTATATGATACGGCTTTTGACAGACACTGACAGAAGCCTCTGAAGCAAAGTGATATGAATTTAAAACAGTTTGAAACACGCCTTTATTTGAGTTCAAAGGGGACGGTAGCGCGGATGTCGGCTGACGACGATCCGATGTAGGCTTTGAATTTGCCCGGTTCGGCGCGCCATTCTCCGGCCTTGTCGTCATAGAATTTCAGATCGTCAGGTCTGACGGTGAATCTGACAGTCTTTTCCTCGCCGGGTTTGAGGCTGATTTTTTCAAAGCCCTTGAGTTCCTTGAGCGGGCGCAACACAGAGGCTGATTCGTCGCCGATGTAGAGCTGGACCACTTCCTTGCCTTCGACGGCGCCGGTGTTGGTGACGGGGATCTCGATTGTGAGGTTTTCGTCAGCGCCGATTGTCTTGGCTGAGGCCGAGGCTTTGCCGTATTTGAAGTCTGTGTAGCTCAGACCGTGTCCGAAGGGGTAGAAAGCCGGAATCTTTTTGGTGTCGTGCCAACGGTAGCCGACGAGAATGTCTTCAAGATACTCCTCGCGGATCGAGTCGCCGGGGTAGGCGATGGCACCGAAGCTGTGGGCACCGTTGTCTTCAAGCCGTGCGGGGAAGGAGAAGGGGAGTTTGCCAGAGGGGCTGACTTTGCCGCTGATGACATTGGCGAGTGAGCGGCCTGCCATTGATCCGAGATACCAACCCTGGACGATTGCCGGGACATCTTTGGCCCAGGGCATTTCCACGGCATTGCCTGAGAGGAGAACAACTACGAGATCCGGATTGGCTTCGCTGAGCTCTCTGATGAGCTGAGGCTGGCCGAAGGGGAGACCGTATTCCTCGCGGTCGCCGGCTTCGCAGTCCTGCTGATGGTTTTTGTTGAGGCCTCCGACAAAGATGACAACGTCTGCTTCTTTGGCCATCGCAACAGCCTCGGCCCGGAGCGAGTCCTGGATGGCCTGAGGTATTTCTTCAACGTGGGCATACATCGGTTTGCCTGCACGGTATCCCTGTGCATATTTCACTTTGTCGCCGTAGATTGCTTTCAGGCCTTCGAGCGGAGTGACGTTGTCCTTTACTTTGAGTTCGCTTGAGCCTCCGCCTTTCATCAGGTCGCGGGTGGCATTGTCGCCGACAACGAGGATTGATCTGACGTCAGGGTTGAGAGGAAGCAGTCGGGGAGCTTTTTTGCTTACAGGAGCATTTTTCAGAAGCACGATGCCTTCGTTGCCGATCTCTTCTGCTACGGCATAGTGTTCGTCTGTCGCCAGTGAGCCAAGGGGTTTGTCGCGCTTCATCGCTGTCAGGAAGTTCAGGCGCAGCATGCGGCGGACTTTGTCGTCAAGAGTCTCCATCGGGACCTCGCCTTTCTGAAGCATCTCGATGTAAGGGTTGGCCAGGTAATAGTCATCGGTAGTGAACTCTGATTCTGAGGTCAGACCGTTGGTGTAGGAGCCCATTTCGAGGTCAAGACCGTAGAGAGCAGCCTCGCGGGTGTCATGAGCGCCTCCCCAGTCGGTGACAACCACACCTTTGTAGCCCCAGTCGCCTTTGAGTATCTTGTTGAGGAGCATTTCGTTGTGGCAGGCGTGCTGGCCGCGGATTTTGTTGTAGGAACCCATTATGGTCCAGCTGTCACCGTCGGTCACGGCGCTTTTGAAGGCCGGGAGGTAGATCTCGTGGAGCGCGCGGTCCGAGAGGTTGACGTCGATGTGGCCGCGCCAGAGTTCCTGGTTGTTAAGGGCAAAATGTTTGACACTGGCTGCGACGCCGTTCTGCTGCATACCTTTGATATAAGGTACGACAAGGACTGAGGCAAGGTAGGGGTCTTCGCCCATGTATTCGAAGTTGCGGCCATTGAGCGGTGTGCGGTAGATGTTTACACCGGGGCCGAGCATGACATCTTTCTCTCGGTAGAGGGCTTCCTCGCCGAGAGCGTTGCCGTAGGCGAATGACAGATCAGGATTCCAGGTTGCCGCGAGGGCGGTCAGAGCCGGGAAGGCTGTGATGGAGTCATTTGTGCGGTTGGAATATCCCCAGTCGTTCCAGTTGATCTCTGCGCGTACGCCATGAGGGCCGTCGCTCATCCAGAGGTCGGGAATTCCGAGGCGGGGAACGCCGGCGGAGGAGAATTTGCCTTGCGCGTGGATCATATTCACTTTTTCCCGGAGAGTCATGCGTGAAAGGGCGTCTTCCACGCGTTCATCCATCGGCTTGGATTCATCTTGATAGACAGGAACAGCAGCACCGGCATTGGCTATTGAGCCGGCAATGGCGAGAGCAAATAAGGAATTTCTCAGAGTCATTTGTTTTTCAGAATGAATTTAGAGTTGTGGTGAAAGGCTTTAGCCCCGGAGAGGTCGCGGTGACTGTTATCGGTCCTTCGGAACCGTTGTTCCGGACTATAAGCATCGCTTTGCCATAGAAGGCTTTGCGTTTGTCATCTTTGAAGCGTTCGAGGGAGATGGGGGAGCCGTTGTCAACACCTTCGTTGACGCCTGAGCCGGAAACTTCGAATGTCACCTGGTTTTCAGCCCAGGGACAGAGGTTGCCGTCTTTGTCGAGAATCTCGACGAGAACATAGCTGAGATCTTTTCCGTCGGCCTTGATCGAGGAGCGGTCAGGAGTAAGACGGATACGGTCAGGAGCGCCTGCGGTGCGGATCTCGCGTGTGGCAACAACCCGGCCTTCTTTGCGGCTGACGGCCTTGACGCTGCCCGGCGAGAAGGTGACACGCCATGAGGCGTGATATTTTCCGGCGTCGGCTTTGCGTGTGCCCTGTGATTCGCCGTTGATGAAGAGTTCCACTTCATCGGCATTGTTGTAGTAGGCCCACATGTCGATTTCCTGTCCCGGTTCCCAGTTCCAGTGCGGGAAGAGGTGGAGGACAGTCTTGTCGGGACGCCATTGGGACTGATACATATAATATATGTCCTTTGGAATGCCGGCAAGATCGACAATGCCGAAATAGGAGCTGCGGGCGGGCCAGCCGAAAGGCGTAGGTTCGCCAAGGTAGTCAAAGCCGGTCCAGATGAATTGTCCGGCTATGAAATCCTTGTTGTCGACATGGCTGAGCGTACCCTCATGGGTGTTTCCCCAGGGCACGTGGCAGTTGTCATAAGAAGAGCAGGAGAATGTGCTGTCGGTGAACGCGATGTCCCAGCGTTTTGGCCATATGAACATGCTGTCTGACGGCATACGGTAATAGCCGCGGGTCATCAGTGCGGAGACACTTTCGGTGATTATAAACGGTTTTTCCGGGAACCAGCCTGGTACGGAGTCAAACCAGTTGTCGTGATAGTTATAACCTATGATGTCAAGGGCTCCTGAGCGGAAGAGGTGGTTGCCGGGATCAGGTTCGTTGCAGCCGGCAGTGACAGGGCGCGAAGGGTCAAGTTCTTTGACCATTCCGGCAAGTTTCTTTGTGAGCAGCGAGTTTATGCTGAGTTTTTCGCCCTCTTTGGCCAGATTTTCTTTTCCGTGGCCGAAGTTGAGGATGAGGTTTGCCTGTTCGAGCGAAAGAGTGTCGGCTTTCGCAGAGCTCCACTGTTCGAGCACTTCGTTGCCGATGCTGTACATGATGACCGACGGATGGTTGCGGTCGCGGACAATCAGGTCTGTCAGGTCTTTTTCGTGCCAGTCAGGGAAGTAGCGGGCATAGTCGTGGGATGTCTTTTTCTTCCGCCACATGTCAAAAGTCTCGTCCATTACGAGAATGCCCATGCGGTCACAGAGGTCGAGCACTTCAGGCGCGGGCGGGTTGTGGGATGCGCGATAGGCGTTCACTCCCATCTCCTTTAGGATTTCGAGCTGACGCTCAATTGCGCGTGTGTTGACTGCCGCACCGAGTGCGCCAAGATCGTGGTGCATGCAGACACCGTTGATTTTCATTGGTCTGCCGTTGAGCGAGAAGCCTGTTGCGGGATCGAAATTGAAATATCTGAAACCGGTGGTCTGAATATAGGTGTCAAGCAGTTCGCCGCTTTTCGCATCGGAGACATAAGTGGCGAGGGTGTAGAGATAGGGATCTTCGGTTGACCATAGGTGCGGATTCTTAAGGTCAAGTCCGGAATTCACTTTCACGGATGTGTTTTTTTTGCCGAGCTGAACGGTCTGAGTCTCGGTTTTGCCGATCATTTTGCCTGCGGCATCCATGAGCGCTGTGTAGATGCTGACCTTGGTTGTCTTTGACGGTTTGCCGACAATGTCTGTCACGATGCTTACGGAGGCAAGGCTGTCGGTGACAGCAGAAGAGATCTGCTGTCCCCACAGAGGAATGTGGATCGCGTTGAGGGAGCGAAGCCATACGTTGCGGTAGATGCCGCAGCCGCTGTACCATCGGGAATTAGGCTGTTCGGCGTTGTCGACGCGGACGGCGATGACGTTTTCGCCGTCGGCGTTCAGATAGGGCGTAAGATCATAGCTGAACGAGGCGTAGCCGTAGGGGCGGGTGCCGAGTTCATGACCGTTGATGAAAACCGTTGAGTTCATATAGGCTCCATCAAAGTCAATGAAGATCTGTTTCCCTGTCTGAGAAGGGGAAAGGGAGAATGATTTGCGATACCATCCGACACCGCCTGGGAGAGCGCCTCCGCCGGTTCCGGACGGGTTGTCTATGTTGAAATCTCCTTCAATGGCCCAGTCGTGGGGCAGACTGAGATTCCGCGATCCGGAATCATCAAAATCAGGAGAGGCCATTTCCGGGGCATCGCCGAGGTTGAATTTCCATCCGTTGTTGAAAGAGACGGCTCGCGGATCGGCGGCAGACACCGAAAAAATGGCCGCCCCGCCAAAAAGGACGAGGCATACCATTACAATCAAATTTACCTTAGATAACATGACCTATTGTGTGTGGGGTTCGTAGAGGCTTATGTGATACTATCATCAAAGTTTTACGTTTTTAGCCTCTCCGTTATAGGCAACCACAACACCCTTCTTGTCACGACCGTAGCCGACAGGGGTTTCTTTTGAAACCTTGATGATGTTGAATTTGCGGTTGCGGAGCATGCCTGGATACTGACCTGCGCGCTTGCCTATGGTGAGGGTAGATGTTTCATTGTTCCATGAGAATGGGATCATTGTATACTGGCCTTTCTCATAGTTGTAGTTGGTGTTTTCGTCTTCATAGAGGACGAATTTGCCATCCTCGCCGGTGTAGACATAGAGATTGATCATGTCGGCGGGCTTTTCAGCAGACCATTGCATGGCAGGTCCGAAGGGGATGATCGAACCGGAGCGCACAAAGAGGGGGATGCGTTCGTAGGGCGCTGCGACTTTGAGTGTCTGGCCTCCGTTGACCTCCTTGCCGGTGTAGAAGTCATACCAGTCGGCACCTGAGGGGAAGTAGACTTCGCGTGAAGTCGCACCATAGGTGTAGACGGGGGCTACGAGCAGCGAGGGGCCGAACATGTACTGGTCGCCGATGTTGCGAGTAGCTTTGTCGGCTGTGAAGTCCATGACCATCGGGCGCATGATGGTGTAATCGTCAAAGTGGGTCTTGGCTGCGAGCGAATAGATGTAGGGCATCAGGTCGTAGCGCAGGTTGGTGTAGTAGACCACTGATTTGTATGCGGGATGGTTTTCGGGTGCGATGTTGAAGATTTCGCGGTAGGGCCACTGGCCGTGGGCGCGGAACATCGGGGCGAACGCGCCGAACTGATACCAGCGGGTGTTGAGTTCGCGCCATTCTTTCAGGTCCGGGTTTTCGCGTCCGGTTTTGTCAAATTCGGCGGCTGCGGCCACATAGCGGTCTTCCACGCAGAAGCCGCCGATGTCCATGCTCCACCAGGGTATGCCAGAGGCTGCGAAGTTGAGTCCGGCAGAGATCTGGGCCTTCATGTCCTCCCAGCGGGTGGCGATGTCGCCGCTCCAGGTCGCTGTCGAGTAGCGCTGCTGTCCGGCAAAGCCTGAACGGGTCAGGAGGAAGACGCGGTTGTCATTGATGCCGCGCTGTCCGTTATAGATTGCGTCGGCGTTCATCAGACCGTAGGCGTTGAAATATTTGGTCGAAGGACCGAGTGCGGTCGGGGTGATGAGGTCTTTGCGATACTGGAGGTCCGTGCAGTCACGGATGTTGGGCTCGGATGCGTCCATCCACCAGGCGTCGAGGCCTACGGGTACGTAGTGGTCTTCGATCTGTTTCCAGAAGAGCTTGCGGGCGTCGGGGCTGTATGCGTCATAGAATGAGCCGAGATAGCCGGGGCCTACCCAGTCGCGGATGCTGTCCTGGACGGGAAGTTTGTACATCCAGCCGTTTTTGTCGAATTCCTTGTAGTGTTCGGTAGTGACATAGAATTTCGGCCATACTGAGATCATCACGCGTCCGTTCATGGAGTGGATCGAGTCGACCATTCCTTTGGGATCGGGAAAGCGTTCGGGGTCAAATTCGTGGCTGCCCCATGAGTCCTGTTTCCAGTGGAGCCAGTCGATCACGATGTTGTCGATCGGAATGCCGCGGCGACGGAATTCTGCGAAAGTGGAGAGCACCTCTTCGGCGGTGTTGTATTTCTCGCGGCTCTGCCAGTAGCCCATGACCCATTTGGCCATCATGGGAGCTTTGCCTGTGATGGTGCGGTAGCCGTGGATGACATCGTCCATGTCATCGCCATAGATGAAGTAGTAGTCGATCTGGCTCTGCATTTCACCCCACCAGCTCATCTGCATCTGCTCATTGTCATCGACAGGAGAGTAGACTCTGAGGCCGCAGTAGGCCACAGCGCCGTTGGGCTTCCATTCGATCTTGAGGGGAACGCGTTTGCCGGCTTCGAGATTGACAGAGAACTTGTAGGAGTTGGGATTCCAGGCAGTGCGCCAGCGTTCGGGGACAACTTCCTTGCCGTCAATGTAGACAGACATGTAGCCTGAGTAGTAGAGGATGAATTTGAATTCTCCGCTTTCCGACGGTTCGATCTCGCCTTCATAAGTCACATGGGAACCCTGATATTTGAAATCCTGCGGCAGGTTGACCACATGGACCAGTTCTTTGCGGATGAGGTGTTCGAAATAGATAGAGTCTTCGCGCTGCACGATTGTCGGCTCTTCGGCTTTGGCAGGGATGTAGGTGCCGGTCAGAGCGCCTTCCTTGCCGTCCTTGTCGTAGAGCTTGAACACCTGACCGAGCTGTTTGTAGGGTTCGGGATTGCCGAAACGGCAGAGCGAGTAGCTGTCCCAGAGGATGCCGTAGTTGTCAGTGGACACAATGAAGGGGACTGAAACTTTGGTGTTGTATTGGAACAGTTCTTCGTTCTTACCTTTATAATTGAATTCGTCGCTCTGATGCTGTCCGAGGCCGTAGATGCCTTCTTCCTTGTCAAGCGATTCGAATACCTGACGGACTGTGTAGCCCTTGGTACCTTCTACTTCGATGGGGGAGAATTCGCGTCCGCCATCCGCCTCGGCAACAATCAGCTTTCCGTCCTTGTCATAGAATCTGACATTGCCTGTCGCGAAAGAGACTGTTGCTGTCAGCTGCGAGGTGCTTATGGAAACAGTGGAGTCTGTTTCAGAAACAGAGTATGCGACATCAGCTTTCGGACGCAGGGCCACGAGACTGGTGTCAGAAGAGAATTTTTTGTCGGGAGTCGCTGATACGCGGATGATTTTGTCGTCGATCACCTGAAGACGCACTTTGCGGACCGAATTTTCGGTGTCGGCTGTGACGTTGACGGTCACTCCGCGGTCTGATTTTTCATATTTGCCTTCGGCACACGAGGCGAGAAGCATCGCGGCAAACAAAGAGGCTGTCAAGGTTCCTGATTTCATGATTGAATATTAGAACTGGGGTTAGTTTCAATTGATTGTTTAAGGAAAGAAGATCCGGCAGGAATAAGCCGGATGAAAAAGCATAGCCCCGGAGGCTCAGGACAGGGTGGACTCCGAGACTATGCAAAGTTATAAATAAGAATTGGCATGAGGTTCAGTCTATGTTGACCCTCATGGATCGGAATGATGTCAGACGGGTAGGTAATGTTAATTTATACATGATAATTTGTTGCCTTACCCTCTTTATCCTGGTAGACGGAAGGGAGTACACCGAATTCCTCCTTGAAATATTTGCTGAAATATTTGGGGTTGTTGTAGCCGAGCTGGAAGGCTATTTCAGAAACGTTTAGCTGGCTTTCGCGTAACATTTGCGCCCCGCGCTTGAGCCTGATGAGCCTTATGAATTCGACCGGAGTCTTGCCGGTGGTGGCTTTGAGTTTTTTGTAGAGATGGACGCGGCTCATGCCGAGGTGGCTGCTGAGTTCTTCAACCGAGAGTTCGGGACGCTTGATGTTTGTCACCACGTATTTGATGGCTTTCTCGACCATTTTTTCATCCAGAGGAGTGATTTTGATCGTGTCCGGTTCGGGGTCGATCAGAGTCCGTCCGCTGCCGCGATGGGAGAGTGAAATGAGTTTTTTCATTTTCAGCAGCAGCAGTTCGATGTTGAAGGGCTTGGTGATATAGTCGTCGGCACCGGTGGTGAGACCTTCGACTTTGGCGCTGATATCGTGTTTTGCTGTCAGGATAATGACCGGAGTCGAGGCCAGGTCGGGGGTGGCCTTCATCTTTCGGCAAAGTTCGAGTCCGTCGATGCCAGGCATCATCAGGTCGGTAAGGACAATGGCCGGTCTGATTGATTCGAGCAGCCGGAGAGCGGCGGTGCCGTCCGGGGCAGTTATGACGTGGAAGTCATCGCTGAGTCCGTCATGGAGAAACTCGATCATGTCGCGGCTGTCATCGACAATCAATGCGGTCGGCTTTTCAGGCGAAGATGTCTCCTGTTTTTCGGAAACCGGATCTGTCTGGTCGATGGTAAGATTGGCCAAAGAGACAGTCTCGCTGACAGATGGAGCCTGTCCGGCGGCCTTTTGTGGCTGTTTGATAAGGGGCAGATTGATTGTGAATATTGTGCCTCCGCAGGGGTTGTCGGTGATGTCGATTGTGCCGTTGTGGAGTTTCACATACTCGTTGACCATACTGAGGCCTATTCCGTTGCCGGTCATCGAATTGTCGGCTTTTGAGTTGTCGGCCTGGAAGAAGCGCTCGAAAACGTGGGCTTTGTCGCTGTCGCTGATGCCCGTGCCGGTGTCGCTGACGCGGATTGAGACGGTTGACTGGGTGTTTGAGAGCTCAACTTTCACCTCGCCTCCTTCAGGAGTGAATTTGAAGGCGTTGGAGAGAAGATTCATGATTGATTTGTAGAGTTTGTCCTCGTCAAACATGGCATTGATTTCAGGAGAATCCGAGGTGAAAGTCAGGCGGATGTTTTTCTTTTCGGACAGATTGGCGAACGAATGGCAGACTCCACGGACAAAACCGACAAGTTCGCCTTCGGATAGTTGAAGCGAGAGTCCGGTCACTTCGTTTTTGCGGAAATCAAGGAGCTGGTTGACAAGCATCAGCAGACGCATTGCGTTGTTGCGCATCAGAGTCAGCCGCCGGATCTGTTTCTCGTCAGTGGCTTCCTTTATCATGTTTTCCAATGGAGATACAATGAGTGTCAGTGGAGTGCGCAGTTCATGGCTGACATTGGTGTAGAATTTGAACTTCAGCTGATTGATTTCCTCTTGTTTGGCGAGAGCGTCCTCTTTGCGCTTTTCGTTGAATCGACGGCGTTCGCGTATCTTGATATGGCGTATGACGGCATATATAATCAGGCATATAATAGCGGCATACAGCAGCTTTGCCCAGACAGACAGCCAGAACGGCGGATGCATGACGATTATGAGTTCTGCCGGTTTTGCGCTTTCATATCCGTCGTTGTTGACAGCTTTGACAAGCAACTTGTATGTGCCCGGTGCGAGGTTGGTGTAGCTTGCGCGGTGTACGCCGGTCGGTGTGGTCATCCACTCCCGGTCGAGCCCTTCAAGTTTGTACTGATAGGTGGTTTTCTCCGGGAAAACATAGTTGTCAGTGGCAAAAGTCACTGTAAATGAAGAGTTGCCCGGCCAGAGTTCGAGTTTGCCGCCATGGTTTGGCGATGATTTCAGCAAGACATGGCCTTTGACCTTTTCGCCGACCTCGATCGGGTGTGAGCCGACGCTGATGGCCGAGAACATCACGTTTGGCAGTGTGCGGTTGTGGCGGATGCTGTCAGGGTTGAATTCATTGATGCCGTAAAGGCTTCCGATGAATATCTTCCCTGATGGCAGGCGACCGAACGAGCGCTGGTTGAAATCGCAGTTCTGCAATCCGTCGGCTGAGTCATAGCGGTTTGTGCTGTAAGAGAAATCGCCTGTCTTGTCATCGAACTTTACGGTGAATTTGACGATGTTTCCTCCTTCGCTGACCCAGATGTTGCCGCTATTGTCGATCTGAAGGCCGAGGATGAAGTCGGGAGTTGCCTTTCCGAGCGAGGTTTTCAGCGGGATTTTGCGTTTGCGCTGAGGGTCATAGATGAGCAGTCCGCGTGTCGAAGCCACCCAGAGTAATCCGCGTGGATCGTGGAGCAGGTCGTTGACTTTCAGGCCGTCGAGTTGCGGGATGTTGGAAAATTTCTCCTTGACGGGGTCAAAGACGGCCACGCCGGACGATGTTGCCAGGTAGATCCGCTTCTGGCCTTCTCCGTCACGTGCGATATCAAGGATGTAATCGGAAATGATGTCCGAATTCGAAAGGTTATAGGATTTGACGGTCATTGATTCGGGGTCGAACCAAAAGAAGCCGTGACCGAGAGTTCCGATCCAGAGTTTGTTGTCAGAAGTCCTGGCAAGAGCCCATGTGTAGGTGTTGTCGAGCTGTGAGCCGGTTGTCAGAGTCTCGATTTTACCATTTCGGCACCGGCGCAGTCCGCGGGCAAAAGATCCGAAGTAGAGAGTGCCGTCAGGAAGCTCGATCATGGAAGTGATTGCCGGATATGAGCCGTCGGCTGTCGGATCGGGGATGTTGTTGCGGCTGTTGGTACTTGGATTCCATTTGATCAGTCCTGCCGCGTCGGTCCCTACCCATACAGAGCCGTCGATAAGCGAAGGATAGAGGCAGTTGACATCAGGGAAGGGGATGAGTTTGAATTTGTTGGCGCTTTCGTTGTGATAATAGATCCCCTTCTTGAAAGTGCCGATCCAGAGAGACTCGCTGCCGTCTTCGTAGAGAGCGGTCACAGTGTTGCTGACTCCGGGATCTTCAGTCGTCGAGACCGGAACGAAGCGAAATCTGCCGTTTTCGCGGACAACTTTTTCCAGTCCTCGGTGGTCGCGGGCAATCCAGCGAGTCCCGGAATTGTCCTGCATGAATGTCTTGACCACTTTGTGATTGCTGTCGGAGGGGAGAAGATCATTGAGCCATCGGCGGTTGCGGGTGTCATAGAGATACAGCTTTTCATTGCTGAATATCCAGGCCAGACCATCGTTGTCGGTTTTTATCGTGTAGATGAAGGTGGTGTTATGATCGGTGTTTCTGGCAATGAGCGAATCGGAATGTACGATAAGGAGCGATTCCGGAGAGATGAAGCGTATGATACCTCTGTTGTCGATTGTCATGATCTCTTTTGAGGTAGAGACAATGTCTGTTATCTCGGACTCTGCATAGCTTTTGTCTTTCAGCATTTCAGGACGTGTCGATCCCGGTTTGACACGATAGAGTCCTTTTCCATGTATGTGGATCCAGATGCCTTTTTCATTGTCAAGATGCAGGAGCGATGGGGTGCCGTTGATGTTTAGTTCTTCCATGTAAGGCGAGATGTCGGCTGACAGGCGGTCTGATTCAGGATCATAGACAGTGTATGTTTTTCCGGCCCGGACCCACAGGCGTCCTTTCAGATCTTCCTGGATATCGGTGACATCCTCGTCATAGACAGTGGCGATAGAGTCTCCGGCAGTCGGAAGGTAGAGCTTGAAGCCATAACCGTCGTATCGGCATAGTCCTGATGATGTGCCGACCCAAAGAAATCCGTCTGAGTCGTGGTGAAAAGTATTTATCTTGTTGTTTGCAAGACCGTTGGATGTGTCAAGATGTTTCAGAATGAACTCTTGTGCAGAGCCGATGAGAAAACAAATTGTTAGGCTTAGAAAAATAGATAAACGCATGGCGTTAACATTTAAGGAATATTTATATTCGCAAAGTAAACGGATTTCTTGGAAATTTCCAAATCCGGAGATGTGGGGTCGAAGGTGATAACATCTGTGATTGGATTTAAACGGTTGAATTTCAGTAGTAATCCATTATCTATAAAACATTTTAAGCTAATAAATTTAACAAATAGCCCCCTCCGGCGATAAGTTTTCATCATATATAAAAAGGGCAAAAAATTGGCAATTACGAAAGCTATCTTTACATTTGCTTACTTTTATTTAAAATCTTCTTACCTTACAAAGTCCGGATCTGACTTGACCCTGTTTTTCCGGCGCTTTGCCTGACATATCCTTCTCCAGACCATCTGATCGTTTTTCAAGACGGAAACCGATCGCGCACAAACCGAAAAAAATACAAATCGATTCAACAAACTAACCTGTAAAACTAAATCTATTCAAATGGGAAAAAAACTATTGGAACGATGCAATTCGCTGCGTCTATTCCGGGCTGCCCTGTTGGCATTCTGCCTGTTGGCCGGAATGACAGCTTCGGCTGCTCCCCTGACTGTTTCCGGAACAGTCACCCAGGCTTCCGACGGTGAACCGCTTGTCGGAGTCAGCGTCCTCATCAAGGGCTCTTCTCAGGGAACTTCGACGGACATTGACGGCAATTATACCCTTAAAGCCGACGAAGGCGCCATCCTCGTCTTCTCTTATGTCGGTTTCACAACCCGCGAAATCAAAGTGACATCATCGAGCCTCGATGTAGCGCTTGTTGAGGATGCCGAAGTGCTTGACGAAGTTGTTGTCGTCGGTTACGGTGTCCAGAAAAAGAAACTCGTCACCGGTGCGACAGCCCAGATCAAGGGCGACGACATCGCCAAGATGAACACCACCTCGCCCCTCCAGGCCATGCAGGGTCAGCTTCCCGGTGTCAACATTGCCAGTGAGTCCGGTCAGCCCGGATCTGGCATGAAAGTGACAATCCGCGGTCTCGGCACCACCGGCAACGCACAGCCCCTCTATCTTATCGACGGTATCGGCGGTGACATCTCCACCCTCAATCCTGCCGACATCGAGAGCATCGACGTGCTGAAAGACGCTGCCTCCGCCGCTATCTACGGTGCACAGGCTGCCAACGGTGTTGTGCTCATCACCACCCGCCAGGGCCGTGAAGGAAAAGCCAAAGTGACTTTCGACGGTTACTACGGCTGGCAGTCGGCTCCCCGCAAGGCTCACATGCTCAATGCTCAGGAATACATGACCATCATGGACGAACAGCAGATCAACAGCGGTCTGGCTCCCTATGACTGGTCGTCGATCTCAAGCATCTGGCGCCGCGATGCCGACGGCAATCCTGTCTCAGTCTATGATACTGACTGGATGGACGCGATGTTCAAGGACAATGCCAAGACTCAGAGCTACACTCTCGGTGTGACCGGCGGTTCGGTAAATTCAACCTACGCCATGTCGCTCGGCTATCTCAATCAGGAAGGTATCGTCGGCGGTAAGGATGCTTCCGACTATTCACGCTACAACTTCCGCATCAACTCCGACCACAAGCTCTTCGACGGCATCGTGACTATCGGTGAGCAGGCAAGTTTCGTCTATGTCAAATCAACCGGTATCGGCGTGGGCAACCAGTATAACAACACCCTCCGCGGCGCGTTCTACACCTCTCCGCTCGCACCTATATATAATGAAGACGGCGATTTCAACTCAACCGTCAATTCAGACTGGAACAAGGGCGACGGCAACCCCTACGGCAACATGATGCTGCTCAAGAACAACAACAAGACAGCCACATTCTCAGGCAACGTCTATGCCCAGATCGAGCCGATCAAGAACCTCAAGGTGCGCACCGTATTCGGCGCCGTCTACGGAGCCAATGAGTCTCGTAGTTTCGAACCGGTCTTCCAGTTCACCTCGACTGACACCTCTCACTCTTATACCAAGGTGTCGCAGAACAAGACCAACTCTCTCGGCATGACCTGGACCAACACCGCCACATACGATTGGGACATCAAGGATCATCATTTCAATGTCCTCATCGGTATGGAAAGCTACCGTTACTCCGGTTCATATCTCGAAGCCAAGCAGGGCCACCTGAAAGAAGGCTTTGATGACTGGAGCCACGCATGGATCAGCAACGGTACCGCCGCTTCGACAGCCGACGGTCTTAATGCCGCAGGCTATCCTCACGACGAGTCTCGCTCAGTCAGCTATTTCGGTCGTATCGGCTGGAACTGGCAGGAAAAATACATGATCAACGCCACAGTGCGCCGCGACGGTTCTTCAAAATTTGCCCGTGGCCACCGCTTCGGTACCTTCCCCTCGGTATCCGCCGGCTGGAACATCTCGAACGAGAAATTCATGGAATCCACCCGCTCTTGGCTTGACTTCCTCAAGATCCGTGCAAGCTGGGGCCGTGTCGGTAACCAGAACATCGACAACTATCAGTATCTCTCTCCGATCAAGAACCTCTACGCCAACTACTTCTTCGGCCAGTACATGGGCCCCAACGGTGTCTACAACGGTGAATACAACTCAACCTGGGCTGACAACTGGGGTGCTTATCCCGAACGTCTCGGCAACCTCGACATCACCTGGGAAACTTCCGAGCAGACCGACTTCGGTTTTGACGCCCGCCTCTTCAACAGCCGTCTTTCAGCTGCCTTTGACTTCTACATCAAGAACACCAAAGACTGGCTTGTTGTGGCCCCGATCCTTGCTACCGCAGGTACTGACGCTCCATTCATCAACGGCGGTAACGTTAAAAACACCGGTGTCGAATTCAACCTCACCTGGACCGACGTCATCGGTCGTGACTTCTCTTACAGTGTAGGTGTCAACGGTGCCTGGAACAAGAACAAAGTAGGCTCCATCCCCAACCAGGACGGCATCATCCACGGTAACGTGAACGAACTCTACAACAACACCCCCGAATTCTACCGTGCTGAAAACGGCAAGCCCATCGGCTACTTCTGGGGCTTCAAGACCGCAGGCATCTTCCAGAACCAGGAGCAGATCAACCAGTGGCTTCAGGCAGGCAACGGTGTGCTTCAGGACAATGTACAGCCCGGCGACGTGATCTTTGTCGACATCAACCGCGACGGTGTCATCAATGACAATGACAAAGTCAACCTCGGCAACGGCATGCCCAAGTTCACCTACGGCTTCAACATCAATCTCTACTACAAGAACTTCGACCTCGGCCTTGTCGCCACAGGCGCAGCCGGTCAGAAGATCGTGCAGAGCTACCGCAGCTGGGACAGCCAGCAGGCCAACTACACCACCCGTATCCTCGGCCGCTGGACCGGCGAAGGCACTTCCAACAAGATTCCCCGTGTGACCAACCAGAACATCAACTGGCAGTTCTCCGACCTCTATGTGCAGGATGGCGATTTCCTCCGTCTCTCGAACCTTACCTTCGGCTACAACTTCGCTCCCATCATGAAGCAGAAATGGTGCAGCAACGCCCGTCTCTACTTCCAGGTTCAGAACCTCTGCACATTCACCAAATATGACGGAATGGATCCGGAAATCGGCTACGGCACCCAGTCATGGGTATCAGGTGTGGACCTCGGCTACTATCCTCGTCCGCGCACCTACCTCTTCGGTGTTAACCTTGCGTTCTAATCCACTTCACACAAAGTTTAGATCTACTACAAATGAATAAATTCAAATTCAACATATTGACTCTCGGTGTTGTCGGACTTCTCGGACTCAGCTCCTGTGCCGAAAGTTTCCTCGATGTCAATTCGAAGACCAATTCCAACACCGACAACTTCTACAAGACCGAAGCCGATGCCTGGCGTGCGCTGATCGGCTGTTACAACGGATGGCGTCAGACATCGACAGCTCCCGGTATCGGTTTCTATGTGGCTTCAACCGTCATGGGCGATGAATGCTACGGCGGTACTGGCAACTCCGATGCCCGCAACTATCAGGTCATCGACCGTTTTGACCAGAGCGAATCACCTGCCGACCTCCAGATGTATGCCCAGGACTGGAAGATGTACTATCAGGGCGTCTATCGATGCAACGAGCTTATAACCCGTGAAGGCCAGATCAAATGGAAAGAAAAAGACTCTAACCGCGGTCTCTACATGGGCGAATGTCGCGCACTCCGCGCGCTGCTCTATTTTGACATGGTGCGTCTGTGGGGCAACATCCCTCTGTTCCTCGAACCCGTCAATGAAAACCGCAGTCAGGCTGATCCCGCAGAAGTCTATGCTGCTATTTTCGAAGATCTCAAATATGCCATCGCCAATATTCCTGAAGATGCTAATCTTGAGAAATCACAATTTGGCCGTATCACCAAGTTTGCCGCAGAAGCAATCCTCGCCCGTGCCTACCTTTATTATACAGGCTATTACGGACAGGAACCCGGTTTTACCAATGAATCCGGCGTAACCACAGGCGTTGTCACAAAGGCAGAAGCCCTTGCAGCTGTCGAAGATGTCATCTCCAGCGGCAACTACGAACTTCTTGATTCATACAAAGACTTCTGGC
This sequence comes from Duncaniella sp., assembly GCF_029054785.1. GTDB lineage: Bacteria > Bacteroidota > Bacteroidia > Bacteroidales > Muribaculaceae > Duncaniella. Next base: position 15,906 of record NZ_JAIDEN010000086.1, on the reverse strand, counting down.
CGGCATCGTCGCTCGTGGCCAACACAACCTCGGCCGGATGGAACGAAGCAGCCTCCACTTACGCCGGTGATGCAAACTCAGAAGTGGTACTCAGCATGAACTTCACTCCTATGGCCTCCTATGCTACCGACGGATCGGCTGACGGCAACCGCTGGCAGGTGATGATGGGTATGCGCAGCCCGCTCAGCGTGGTTCCCTACTACTGCGGCTGGGGCGCATGCACCGTGATTCCCTCATTCATCAATACTATCTATGATGCTGCCGACCCCCGTCGCACAGCAGGTGTGATTGATATCGCAGGCGAAGGCATCGGGTCAGACGCAAACTTCAAACCGTCATATAATGACTGGCGTGAATATACCGGATATACTGTTAAGAAATATTCTCCGATAGCCTTCTATCAGCTCGAAAACGGAGCTCTGGTCATAAAAAATGCTAATATGTCGACCGGAGCCGGTGATATGCAGATCAATAACTGCCAGCCGTACAATATTATGCGCTATGCCGACGTTCTCCTGATGGCAGCCGAACTCGGCTCGCCTCAAGCTGCAACCTACATGCACCGCATTCGTTCGCGCGCCGGCCTTTCAGACATCCCTGTCAACAAAGAAAACATCATGGCGGAACGTGCCCGCGAACTTGCCTTTGAAGGCATCCGTTACTGGGATCTCCTGCGTCAGGGAGTTGAAGTGATGGCTGATGCTGTTGTTGCCGGTGCCGGTTCCGTACAAAATGGCGGATCTACCGGTCAGGTATCATACAACCGCAACAAGATCATCGCCACAAAGGGTCTTTCGCAGATTCCCAATGATCAGATTATTCTTTCAAACGGTGTGCTTAAGCAGAACCCAGGTTGGGCTAATTGACCTTAAGGAAACACACAGTTATTATATTATTATTTTCTGAAAAACATGAAGCATAAGTTTTTTTATTCATTTCTTGCAGGCGTGGCTCTGTTGTTTTCTTCCACAGCCTGTACGCCGGAAGATGAATCCCTCCCCGCTCCTGACCTGACGGCTGCGGATCTCGTGGAGGGCAAAGCATACACAATTGAAATCGATCAGGCTACTAACAAGGTCAAAATGACAAGCCTCCTTGGAAGTCGCTACGTCACAAGCTGGATTCATCCGCAGGGCATAGAGCGCAAAACCTCTACTGAAGCCAACATCCCCTTTGCCGGTGATTATGAAATCCGTTTCGGCGTAATGACCCGTGGCGGCATAGTTTATGGCGAACCCTATCGTTTCACACTCGAAAATACCAACGGCGACCTGCTGACAGACCCTCTCTGGACATACCTCACCGGTGGTGCCGACCAGTCAAAAACATGGGAGCTGGACACCAAAAACCTTGATTTAGGCGCGTTCACATTCATGTGCGCTCCGATGGGATGGGACAAATTTACCGACGGCAAAACATATACCGAGGCCGATTATCCCTCATATGCCGAAGATGGTGTCGATGACCCCAACTGGGTATGGCAGGCCGGTGCTCCTGACTGGCTGTTTGGCGATGCCGCCACTACCACAGCTACCATCGAGTCTATCCACGAACTCACGTTCGATCTCATCAATGGTGCAAATCTGACTGTCAACGGCCAGACAAAAGCGTTCGTCATGGACCCTGATAGAAAAACTATCACTATGCCTGCCGGATTGAACTGGCTTGGCGACCGCATTGGCGACTCGTATTTTGTCGACATGGTTAATATCGAACTGGTCAAACTCAACGAACACGTTCTCGGTCTCAAACTCATCCGTAACGACGGCAAAGGAGGCAACAAGGACCAGCGCATGGTTCTCTGCTTCGTTGAAAAAGGCTGGGACGGCGAGTGGCCTGTCACCGGACCGTCTCTGTCGACAGTTCCGCCGGTTCTTCCTGAGTACAAGGATCTTGCCACGGATCTCTTCACCATTATCGGCGATGATGCTTCTTATCACGCAACCGCTGTCACATATCTCCTTGATTCTGAACTGCCCTATTGCCTTATGGAATGGGACGGTACAGTGAAGAACGGTGAAGGCAAGGTTGAAGGTGCATGGAAAAAACTCTCTGAACTCTATGGCACTCCCGCCTGTCCGGCTTTCTCTGATGACGAATTCGTAATGACAATGAATCGCTACACCGGCTACAAAGAGGATTCTGACGGCAAATTCAGCATCCCTTACAATGCCTACGGACTTGCCATTGAAGAACGCCTGGCGCAAACTGAATTCACCATTGAAGGCAACAAGATCGTGTTTGCACGGGAAGTGACACTTCTCGCCACTACTCCTGATCCCGTCAAGGGCAAAGAATTCACAGTCTTTGAATGTAACCCCGAAAACGGCACCCTCGTTATCGGTGTTCCCGTGGCTAAGGATGAAAACGGTGTTGCCAACCGCTATGTCTGTGCCAATCTGACTGTCAAGCCTCTTGGCGGTGGCCAGACAGGTCCGACAGTAATTGCTGTAAATCCGGAATATCTTAACTGCTACATCCAGGATGGCCACCACTATCGTCTGGAAGTCTACAACGCATTCTATGATGCCGATGGCCTCTATCCTGTTGATGTGACCAAACTCCGTCTCAAGAAAGGACAGACCATAAAGCTTGCATTCCGCCTCCCCGGCATCACCTGGACTGACGGAGCTGACCCCAAAGTAGTCTTCGGCCATAACTTCGATGACCTGGCTGCTTTCAACTGGGACTCAAATGACGCAGGTGTGTTCAGTAATCCGTCTGTTTCCCTCAACAAGGACGGTGTGACCGAAATCAGCCTGACCAATACCACCTCCGGAACTCTGAAATTTGAGGGCACAAGCTGCTTCTCAATCTGCATACAGCAGAAGGGTCTTGTAGTGTCACCGCTTGATGCCGACGGAAATCTTGATGCAGATGTGGTCAAGCCCGAAATCGTTTCGCTGACAATTGAATAAACCATGAAACAAGGAAAATTTTAACATGAAAACCAAAATATTTCTCTGTGCGTCGCTCATGCTCGGCCTTTCCTTGGCTTCCTGCAATGACGATGACAATTATTTCATCTCGACGGACCCCGTTATCGACCAGTCATCGGTCACAACCGGTTCCTCTGATGTGACGGCCAACAGCGCGACCCTCCACGGTACAGTGGAGGGCCTGGCCGACAAGTCTGCTGCATTCTACTCTGTAGGGTTCTACTATGGCGAGGACCCGAACAGTCTGACAAACCGCGTTGACGGTGTGCTTGACAAAAACGTCGTGACAGCCACTGTCGATGGCCTTGAAACCGGAAAGACATACTATTATCAGGTGTTTGTCTCTCTCAAAGGTCAGGTTTCATTCCAGGGCGAAGTCAAGTCATTCGTGACCACCAGCGCCACCGTTGTCACTGACAATGTTCAGACCGTTGATTTCGCATCAGCCACTATGGGCGGAGCCGTTACCGAAGCTCCTGAAGGTGCCACAGTAGGTGTTGTCATATCGGCTGATCCTGATGTAGAGAAGGTACGAGCAGGTCTCATTGTTCCCGCTGCTGAGCAGGCTGCCGCATTCTCTGTCGAAAAATCAGGCTTCGTTCCCGGAACCAAATATTACTATGCCGCCTATCTTGATCTTGGCGCAGGTGTCATCTACGGCGATGTGAAAGAATTCACCACTGACACAAAGACCTTTGATGCCGATGCCGATTTCGTAGACCTCGGTCTCTCTGTCAAATGGGCAAAAAGCAATATTGGCGCGAAATCAGAGTCTGATTTCGGAGGCCTCTTCGGATTCGGTGATCTCACGGGTGTCAATACTTCATATCTCCCCGAAGACTATGCTTCAGGTGACATCTATCGCACTAAGCAGGACCTCGCATGGAACGTGACCGGAGGTGTAGGAACACTTCCCTCTTACCAGGACTATGAGGAACTTTTTGCAAAATGTACAGCCGAATGGACTGAAGTTGAGGGCGTAGCTGGCTACAGACTGACCGGTCCCAACGGAAACTCCATCTTCCTTCCCGCTGCCGGCACTCGTACAGTCAGTGATATCAGCTCTCAGGGCACAGCAGGTTACTATGCCACAGGCTCTGTAAACAATGGCGATTTCTACTATGCCTATCAGTTCTCGTTGTCCAACAGAGCCCGCGCCTCTCTTCCTGTCTATCAGGCGGCAGCAGTCCGTGCCATTTCAACTGCCCGCAACATTCCGTTTGACAAGACAAAACTCTATGGCAAATGGTACATGGAAAACGGCCAGGACGGCAAACTCCACGTGTTTGAAGGTCCCTTCACCCAGTTTGGCGTAACTGACAACTGGAACACCATCACCAACAACCATCCCAATGTCGAACAGCAGATCGGATGGGAAATGGGAACCAACAACGGCTGGATCGGCTACACTTACGGAAAAGACTATGGCTACATGGAATTCCTTGAAGACGGAACCGTTAGCATCCATCGTATCGCCGAGGACGGAACCGTTACCGACGAGACCGGCCACTACACTATTGATGAAAAGAACGTTGTCCTGAACATTGACATTGATATCCTTTGCGGCAACACCTGGCTTGCCAATAAGTCTGGAAGCCTCAAGATCCTCGCTCTTGACAATGACGGACTCCGCATCGCCATCCCTGACGGAGACTACGGCTATGCAGTCAACTACTACAGCGAACGCAAACGTGAGTTCGATGATGCCATTCCGGTCAACTTCCAGTGTGTAGGTGGTGACTGGAACGGTGAATGGGGGACGATCTGCGACCGCATTGATGCCGAAAAACTCGAAGGCAAACACACCGTGACCTATAACGGCACCGTCAATGGCGCTATGGTATTCAATATTGACTTCCAGAACCTCGTTGCAAAATATCCGACTGCAATCGTCTATATCAACGACATCCGTTGTGACGGCAAATCAATAAAGTTTGATGCCAACAGATTCTTCTATGGCGACATTGAAGATAACGGCAACTACCGCATTGAGCTCTTCAACATCTGGGGCAAGGGCCAGCAGGGCGGCAAGGTAGTGGAAAGTCCTTTCAGTGCAGCCACAAATGTTGAAAGTGATCCGGCATTCTCGGTTTCGTCTAAACTTGAGATTGATTATACAATCACACTCAACCCGGCATATTTTACCCCTGGTCTGCTGACAGTCAATTCAAGCTGGTATGAACCTACTGGATGGGCCGGTGTTACAGATCCCTCCGGAGCCTCTTTCAAATTTGTAGTTGACGAAAACAACAAAATCGCAGCCAGCAAAAAGGAATTTGACATCACAATCAAAGACGGTGCTTTTGCCGGTGGCTCGATCATGACATTCGTCAACACTCCTGAACTTATGAATGTGTTCCCCGGCACTCAGATGACCCTTACCGGTCTTGAGATCGACGGCAATGCTGTCACCGGATGGGATCCCGCGAAGGTTGCCAATTCAGATGACGGTGACAAGCACCGTCTCGAATTATGGAACTGCTACGGTGTCACCTCAAGTCAGGGTTGTGCTTTCGGTACACCTCAGGGAGAGGTCGTAAAGGAACTCGGTTTCACTGATTCGATCCGTGTCAAGTTCACTGTTGACACTCCTTTTAAACCGGTAGTTTGGTAAATTACTTGTAAAATTAACTATTCATGACGGAGCTTCGGCTCTGGAGCTCCGTCTCAATCACGAAATCTAAATTCTGATGAATATAACCAAATCATTTTACTTAGCTGTCTGTATCGCCGTCGGTGGTTCGTTTGCAGCATCGTGTGATGATGACAGAAATGAAGTGCGCTATGATGTGATTCAGGTGCCTGATCAGCTTTTTGCCGATGGCATGACAGCTGATGCAACAGGCGGATCACAGACGTTTTTGGTCAAGTCTCCTGCTACTGTTTCGGTTCAGGTTGAAAAAATGTCTGAAAACGATGACCTCAAATGGATTAAGGCCGAAGTCGGAGACTGCACCGCCGATGGTTATCCCGTAACAGTTACCACCGAACTCAATGAGACTCGTGGTCCGCGTTCGGCCCGTGTATCGGTTTTTGCCGGTAATGTGGCTCGCGGTATGGTTGTGACACAGCCCACCAGCGCTCCTGTGGTTGCTCCTGAGACTCCCATCAACAATGTCAGTGCCACAGAGATTGCTAAAAGCATCTTTGCTGGTGTCAACATCGGCAATACTCTTGAAGCTCCTGACGGTGAAGGCTCCTGGTGTCGACCTGTGACTGTCAGCTATATCCGTGGTCTTAAGGCCGCAGGCTTCAACGCTGTGCGTATCCCCTGTGCATGGAACAGCCACATTCAGGGTAAAACAACCGCTGAGAAAGCTAAAAATATAATTGATCCGGCTTGGCTTGACCGTGTGGACGAAATCGTCGGCTGGGTTATCGGTGAAGGTATGTATGCCATCGTGAATATCCATTGGGACGGTGGCTGGCTTGAAGAAAGCTGCGTAAACGGCTATGATGCTGACGTTGACAAAAAGCAGAGCACTTTCTGGACTCAGATTGCCAACAAGCTCGGTCACTATGACGAGCACCTGCTCTTTGCCGGTATGAACGAACCCGGTCAGCAGAACCAGACTCAGGCCGGTAAGGAACAGTCAGTGAAAGCCATCATGGCCTATCAGCAGACGTTTGTTGATGCTGTTCGTGCTACGGGCGGAAACAATGCCACTCGCTGTCTCATCCATCAGACTCCTTTCACCAATATAGATGAAGGTATAAAGGGCCTTTATTCAATGCCGACAGATATTGTTGCTGACCGTGCGCTTGTAGAAGTACACTTCTATGATCCCTCGGACTTCACTATCATGGAGAAGGACGGCGACTGGTCACCTACTGTCAAGCTCTATTGGGGTAAGGACAATTTTGTGGAAGGTTCAGACCGCAACTGCACATGGGGTGATGAAAGTCATGTCGACGCACAGTTTGCCAAAATTCAGAATTACTATGTCAGCAAAGGTATCCCCGCAATCATTGGTGAATATGGAGTCGAAGCCAACCGCAACATTAATGGAATGGATGTCGACAAACATCTTGCGAGCCGTGCCTACTGGACTGAATATGTCACGATGTCAGCTAAAAAGCACGGATGTGTACCTTTCCTTTGGGAGACCGGCAATGACATAAACCGTACTGACGGCATTCTCACAAACGCATATCTCTTCAACGCCCTGATGAACGGAGCTGCCAACGGCATCTATCCTTTCTGATCAGATTGTCAGAGCGATGTGTGGCGCCGGAAGTCCGGCATTCACCATTGAGATGAATAAAATAACTGTCCGCTTGCTTTTCACGGCAAGCGGACGTTTTTTCATTGAGCTAATCTTGATATACCAAGGGCGTATATATTATAGGCGTATATATTATATAGGTGTGTCTCCGAACTCGCGGTGGAGAGTCATGAAGCGTTCGAGAGTCGAGTCGGAGATCCGCTGCATCGACCGGATCACCCGGTCGAGAGGCTTGCGCTGCATGTCGCCGCTCTTTGAGTAGAACTTGTCGGCATAGCAGATGAGGCGTTCGAGGCATGTCTGAGGCATGTAGTCGCCGTCAGGATCAAGCGGCAGATTCTGGCTGAGAATATCCTCGCGAGTAAGTCCCGCACCGGTATGGCGTTCGGCCACACGGGCGCTTGTCTCGCCCGGACCTTCGGCGCGGATGATAGTTGCGCCGGTCACCCCGTGGCGTATATACGGCTCGCTGCCGTGACACTCGATTCCCGGCGCATCGCAGCGGAAGATGCCGATGTCGTGGAGCATCGCGGCTTCTTCTACCTCAGCAGGATCGAGTCCGAGTTCTTTGGATGCGTTTATTTCAAGCGCGAGGTCTGCCACCGAACGGCAGTGGGCCAAGTAAATATCCCGAAGACGGCTGCCTTCGGGATAATATTTGTCAATAAGTTCCTGCCAAGTCATGGCTGAAAGATTGATTGTTCAGAAGTGCTGTTGTTGCAATTGAGAGTTATTCAACGATCGTGCACCAACCGTGGGTGTCTTCGATCTCGCCGAGCTGGATGCCGCGGAGAGTGTTGTAGAGACGGGTGGTGATCGGGCCGGGTTCGCCGTTCTTTGAAACGATGTACTTTTCGCCTGTGTCAAGGTCGTCGATCTCTCCGACGGGCGAAGCGACAGCGGCAGTGCCGACAGCGGCTGCTTCGTCAATATCGCCGAGTTCGTCAACGGTGATGTGGCGGCGTTCAACCTTCACACCCATATCTTCAGCAAGCTGCATGAGGCTCTTGTTGGTGATCGAGGGGAGGATCGAGTTGGAGGCCGGAGTGATGTAGACTCCGTTTTTGATGGCGATGAAGTTGGCCGGGCCGCATTCGTCGAGATATTTCTTTTCTTTCGGGTCGAGATAGAGGACGGCTGAATAGCCGAGCTCATGGGCATGTTCACCGGCGGTGAGCGATGCGGCATAGTTGCCGCCGACCTTCCAGAGACCTGTGCCGTTGGGGGCCACGCGGTCATATTGGCGCATGATGCAGATGTTGGTCGGCTTGAATCCGGTCTTGAAATACGGGCCTACCGGAGTCACGAGGATCATGAACAGATATTCGGTCGAGGGCTTCACGCCGACCTGGGCCGAGGTGCCAAGTTCGATCGGGCGGATATAAAGTGAGGCTCCTGAGCCGTAGGGGGGGACGAAACGTTCGTTGAGTTTGACGACTTTCAACACCATTTCCTTGAATTTTTCCAAAGGCAGCGGTTCCATCAGGATTCCTTTGGCTGATTCCTGGATGCGGCGCGCGTTTTCTTCGAGACGGAACACACGCACTTTGCCGTCTTTGCCGCGGAAAGCTTTCAGACCTTCGAAAATTTCCTGACCGTAGTGCAGGCAGGTCGCTGCGATGTGGAGATTGACCTCTTCGCTCTGCGAAACCTCGATCTCGCCCCATTTCCCGTCGCGGAAATAGCAGCGTACGTTATAATCTGTGGGGATATAGCCGAATGACAGGTTTCCCCAGTCCAATTCCTGATTCATGATCTATGAGTTTTTATAGTTTAAGGCAAAATTACATAAAAAGGCGCAAATTACTAAGTAAAATGCGCCAAAAAGTTTTAAGAATGTAACTGAATGTGGTTTTTGCCGTGTTACTGGGCTGTCACTCTCAACACTCGTGAGGCATAGTCGGTGTTCTTGTGATAGTCCACCTTGTGGGTGACAGGGATTTCCAGTCCGTTTGACATCAGGTAGCGGCCGCTGAATTTCTTGCCCTCGAAGCTGAGAGGTTCGTTGTCGATGCGGTTGAGCTCGGTGACAGTGTAGGTCTTGTCGGGATCGAGGCCTGCCATGACCACACGCGGTAGCTGCTGGTTCATGAATGTCTCTGTCTTCCACCAATAGAACACGGCATCGTCTTTTTCGGGAGTGACATACATCAGCGAGGCCACACCTTTGCCGTCGTAGGGAGAGATCAGTCGGTAGATGTCGCCGAACTGCACGATCGGGCGGATCTTTTTGTAGTCGGCGATGGCCTGACGGCAGACAGCCTTGTCTTCGTCGTTCATATCGCGGGGCTGCATCTCAAGGCCAAGTCGACCGCTCATAGCCACATCGGCACGGAATTTGACAGGGATGCGGCGGAAGGTCTGATGGTTGGGAGAGGCGGAGATGTGTGAGCCCATCGCGATGGCCGGGAAAAAGTAGCTCGTGCCCCACTGCATGTAGATGCGCTGCAAGGCATCGTTGTTGTCGCTGGCCCAGAATTCGTCAAACCAGGGGAGTATGCCCCAGTTGGCTCGTCCGCCGCCGCTGGCACAGGCCTGGATTGTCACATCGGGGTGAGCCTTGCGGATGCGGTTGAGCACGGTCTCGAATCCCTTGTGATAGTCGATGTAGAGATGGCTCTGGTTGTCGGCGGTCAGATATTGCGATCCGTGGTCCATTATAGGGGCGTTGGCATCCCATTTGATATAGTCGATTCCTGGATATTTGCGCATGAGGGTGTCGACAACAGTGAAGACGATGTCCTGAACCTTCGGATTGGCCAGGTCAAGCACCAGCTGAGTGCCGCCGCGGCCCTGTGTTGCCGGGCGTTTCGCTGCCTTGATGATGTATTCGGGATGCTTTTCGTAGAGCTCGCTGACAGAGTTGGTCATTTCCGGTTCGATCCAGATGCCGAACTTGATGCCGTGGGTAGCAGCCGAGTCGATGAGGGCCTGGATGCCGTTGGGGAGTTTTCCGGTATCTACCACCCAGTCGCCGAGTGTGGTGCTGTCGTTGTCGCGGGGATATTTGTTGCCGAACCATCCGTCGTCCATCACGAAGAGTTCGCCGCCCATGTCGGCAATGTCTTTCATCATGCCGTTCATCACAGGCTCGTTGATGTTGAAATACACACCCTCCCAGGAGTTGAGGAGCACTTTTCGCTCAGTGTTTCCGGCGTGGAGACGATGGTTGCGCCCCCAGCGGTGGAAATTGCGGCTGACACCTGAGAGTCCATCTTCAGAATAGGTCAGTGCGAGGGGAGGAGTGACGAAACTTTCACCTTTCTTGAGGTTGTAAGCCGAGTTTTCCTCGTTGATGCCTGCGAAGAAATGGTGATAGTCGCTGTCATCCGTGTCGATGAACAGTTTGTAGTTGCCTGAATATTCGAGGGCGGCACCTATGGTGCGGCCTGTGTTCTCCTGCGGTTTTCCGTCGAGCGAGAGCATGATTTCGGAGTGGGAGGTATGGGAGTTTCTCACTCCGTCTTTGTTTTTGATCATGCGCACACCGTGGGTCAGCGGTGTCTGTGAGACTTTGCCTTCATTCGCCCATGAGCCGTAGAGCTGCGAGAGCCACACGTTGCCGTAGCGGACGGGGAGGTAGCCTGACATGAAACGGTTGAGAGTCACAATTCCTTTTTCATTGTTAGTGACATCGATCCAGGTCTCGATCACGTCTTCGCCGGGATAGGTCCGGTAGTTGACATTCAGGTCGAAGGGGTAGACTTTGTCACGCATGGCCACAGTTGTGACCTCGCCTCCGTCAGCCTCTTTGCGGCTTGTCACGCCGGTCACTTCCACGTCCGTGGTCATGTTGCCGTCGGCGTGGGTCACGCTCAGAGCCGATTCAGCCTGAGGATAAATGCCGTAGATCGGATAGGCATCGCGCCTGATCGCTCCCGCTTCACGGAGAGTCGCGATGTCAGCGTCGCCGAGACGGTTGCCATAGTGAAGAATCTGAAGTTTTCCTCCTTTCTCGGCATCAAGTACAAGAGATGTGTTAGGAGTGGCGATGTTTACTGTTTCAGCACTCGCCGGAATTGCAGCCGCCATCAGAAATGCCGCTCCGGACAGTAAAAGAAAATGCTTCATGGGAAGGATTGAGGTGAAATAAATGTTTTGGATTTGTATAACCACAAAGTTAGGGAAATTTTGATAAAACAGGTGAGCAGGTGATCATAGTGCCAATAAAATGGCAAAAAAGTATGACCTCAGTCAGAGGTGGCAAAAAGATAGGTGCAGAAGGCAGATTCCAGGGAAAATATGGCGTCGGTTTGACTTTTTGCATTGCAAAAGTGTAAAAAATTGATTTTTTTGTAATATCGGGACTAACTTTTTACGTTTCAGGAAGGCAAAAATGGTTGCGATTGAGGAAAAATCATTAAATTTGTGCGATAAAACCAATCTAATTTAGCATTTCTCTTATTTGTAACCATGAGAAAGTACACTTTCACGCTTCTGCTTTTATTGTCTATGGTCTGCAACATGGCCGTAGCGCAGATCATGAACCCCGTAAAATGGCAGGCCAAGGTCGAAATGACCGGCGATGCCCAAGGGCAGGTAGTTCTTACCGCTGCGATCAGTTCCGGCTGGCACATGTATTCGCTTGACTGCGATCCCAATGCCGGTCCGCAGATCCTTGAGATCACGTATCCCAAACTTGACGGCGTGACTCTCGAAGGAAAACCGACACCCGACAAGGCTGCTCACAAGCAGTATGACGAAATGTTTGGCGCTGACCTTTCATGGTGGACTCAGGGAGTGACCATCACTCAGAAGTTCAAAGCGACAAAACCCGAATTCAACATCGACGTGATGATTGTCTGCGGAGCCTGCAACGATGAAAACTGCATTCCGCCTTCCCGCTCGTCTTTCAATCTGTCAGGAACAGCCAAAATCTCTGCCGCAGCGGCTGCCGCCGCCAAGGAAGAGCCTAAGGCTGAAGTGAAAGAAGAACCTAAAGAAGAGGTGGCCGAACCGGATGCTGCCGAAGTCAGCGAGGCTGTTGCATCTGATTCGCTTGCAGCTGAATCACAGCAGTCCACCGCCCCCGCCAGTGCAGGCGCCGACCTTTGGGCCCCTGTTTCGTTCGAAGATTCTGATAGCGCGGAAGACTTCTCGTCGACTTCACTTTGGTACATCTTCTTTACATGTTTCCTCGGTGGCCTCGTGGCTCTTTTCACTCCGTGTGTGTGGCCGATGATTCCGATGACCGTCAGCTTCTTCCTCAAGAAAGGCAAAGACCGCGCAAAGAGCATCGCTGATGCCTGCACCTACGGTCTGTCAATCATCGTCATCTACGTTGCTCTCGGTCTGCTGATCACCGGTATTTTCGGTGCAAGCTCGCTCAACGCGCTTTCGACATCGGCAGTCTGCAACATCATTTTCTTCCTCCTGCTTGTGGTCTTCGCCATCAGCTTCTTCGGAGCCTTTGACATCAAACTTCCCGAATCATGGACCAATAAGATGGACGCCACCGCCGAGAAGACAACCGGTCTGCTTTCCATCTTCTTCATGGCCTTCACCCTCACATTGGTTTCTTTCTCCTGCACAGGCCCTATCATCGGCACACTGCTTGTTGAAGCCGCCTCACAGGGCGACCTCTGGGGTCCGGCAATCGGTATGCTCGGCTTCTCGACCGCACTGGCATTGCCATTCATGCTCTTCGCCATGTTCCCGACCATGCTTCAGGCAGCTCCAAGCTCAGGCGGCTGGATGAACACACTCAAAGTGGTGCTCGGTTTTGTGGAACTCGCACTCTCGCTCAAGTTCCTCTCTGTGGCCGACCTCGCATACGGCTGGCACATTCTCGACCGTGAAGCCTTCCTCGCATTGTGGATTGTTATCTTCGCCCTGCTCGGTCTTTATCTGATCGGCCAGTTCAACTTCGCCCACTATGGTCCTGCTGACAGAAGCATCGGTGTTACCCGCTTCTTCCTCGCGATCTGCTCGTTCTCGTTCACCATCTACCTGATCCCCGGCCTCTGGGGTGCTCCTCTCAAGAGTGTCAGCGCTTTCGTTCCGCCCTTGTTTACCCAGGACTTCAACCTCTACGGCGAAGGATTCAAGGAATATGACGACTTTGAAGAGGGCATGAAGGTTGCCAAGGAATCAGGCAAACCCGTCCTCGTCGACTTCTCAGGCTTCGGTTGTGTCAACTGCCGCAAGATGGAAGGCGCCGTGCTTGACGAACCCAACGTCAAGGCAATGATCGAGGACAACTTCACAGTAGTCAAACTTATGGTTGACGAGAAGAAGAACCTTCCTGAACCTATAACCGTTAAGGAATATGGCAAGGATATGACTCTCTACACCTATGGTGACCGCTGGAGCTATCTGCAACGCTACAAATTCAACGCCAACGCCCAGCCCTATTACGTCATCCTCAACGATGAAGGCGAACTCCTTTCGGGTCCTTACACCTACGATGAGAACGTGGCCCGCTTCTCCGCTTTCCTTGAAAAGGGTATAAAGGGTTATAAGAAATAAACCGAATCCAGGTCTGCGGGAGGCTGTTTAAGGCTTCCTGCTGATACGAACATCAAAGCGGCGTGTCGGACAAACAGTGCGACACGCCGCTCGTTTACATTCTCCAACCGAAATGTCAAAAACAAGCCTTCGTAAATTTCTCAAAGATTTCGACAGCGGGCAGCTTCAGTCACTGCTCATGGATGTCTACTCTCACAGCAAGGATGCCAAGGAATATCTCGATTTTATTGCAGAACCTGATGTCGAAAAGAAAACCGAGGAGTACAGAGCGATTCTTCAGAAAGAAGCCACGCGCTACACCAAGCGGGCCTATCGTCCGCGCATGTCGCGCCTGCGGGCCACGCTGAAACGTTTCCGCTCGCTTGAGCCGGGCGATGATGCTGTGGCCGAGCTGATGGTCGCCACGCTTCTCTCTCTGATCGGCAACGGCGCCAAGGGCTGGCTGCTCGATGCGCTTTACACCAACATCGACAAATTCATGGCCGAGGTGCTGGTCTATCTTCAGGAGCGGGGAATGGTGCAGGACTATCTTCCACGCATCCTAAAAATGCGCCGTTCGATCAGCGACTACCGCCATACAGTCAACCCGCTCCGGAGGATTGTCGACGACAATCTATCCAAAGCGGGTGTGGATCTCAGTCAATATGATATGAGTGACTCTTAAAAAAGTTTTTTGCAGAGTGACGATTGACTGTAAAAAGAGTTTCGCGGCAGGCCGCAGTTCGTTTTGCCGGATTGGGGCGGGAGATCAGTCGAGCTTGATCTCGGCTTCTGCCATCTCGTCATACTCTTCCCATCCGGGATCGTTTTCAGTATAGACGGTCAGAGGCAGCAGCGGGAAGGAGGCGAGAGCCTCGTTGAGCTTGCGACCGAAAATGTGGGTGCTCAGGGTATAGAAAATCCAGTCCCGCTGGTTGTCGCCGGTGAAGATGCCTGTCAGCACTGCAACCGGATCTTTGTGAAATTCCTTCTGCAAGGCTTCCTGAACTTCTTCCATCAGGGTGGAAGTTTCCTTGTCAGGCATTCCTTTGGCGTCGCCTTCGTACTTCCAGCTTACTTCCACACGGATGTTGAAGCGCGGGTTTGTGCGGAATTTCTCCACATCCTTGCGGCCCGTTACGAGAATCAGCCGTCCTGATTCGCTTTCAGTGGGAGCCGTCCACCAGGTTCCATTTTCCATAAATTCAGATATTGTTTTCTTAATGCAAACGCATGCAGACTGACACATACAGGATATAATAGGATATAATCAATGAGTGTCGTGGCTATAACGTTTCGGCAAAGATACAAAAAATCAGGACTCACAAAAAATAACATCTTTTGTGAGTCCTGATTTTTTATGTGAAACGCATATTATTTCAGCGACTGGAGCAGTGTTCTGGTCTGTTCTGAACTGGGACGTGGTGCGTCATAGTTGAGCAGCTTGCCTTCGCGGTCATAGATGATGAAATGGGGGATGCCGCGGATATTGAGAAGCTTCGGCAGTTCGCCGTCGCTGTTCCAAAGCTGATTGCCGTGCATGTTGAGCTGGTCCATCTTTTTGAGCCAGGGAGCCTTGGTTGAGTCGATGGAGATCGAGACGAATACCACGTCGGAATTCTCGAAATCTTTTTCGAGCTGCTGGAGATAAGGGACTTCCTTGCAGCAGGGTCCGCACCATGAGGCCCAGAGATCGACGTAGACATATTTGCCGCGGAACGAGCTGAAATCAACTTTGTTGCCATCGCGGTCAACGAGGTTTACGGAAGCCGGGAAGGGAGTGCCGGCGATAGTCGCACGGCGTCCGCGGAAGGCGGCAAGATACGTTTCGGGGAGTGAATACTGTTCGATCACGGCTTTCAGACGAGACTCACCGCTTTCAAAATCGTTGGCATAGTCGAATGAGTCCAGGAATGCACTTACGAGCAGTTCTTTGACACGGTTTTTGATCTCGGCGGTCTTGTAGGAGCTGTCAAGTGCGGCGAGGCGCTCTTCGAGAGTACCTTTGGGGAGGTTTCCGAGGATGATCTGCGGTGCAGTCGGGAAGGATGCGGCCATAGGTGTGTCAAGCACACTGGCGGCAGCCGGAAGGATGTCAGCGGAGCCGAAACTTATCAGGCTGTTGTTGTTGCTGCGGCTTGCCATATAGGCAGCGAGGCGGTAGGCATCCGAGGCAGCGATGTAGGCCTGAAGACGGATGAAATCAGCCTCAGGGGCCGGGATCGCTCTGAGGGCGATGATTGAGTCGGCGTCTGTGGTATAGCTGAGGAGGATATTTTTGATCTGGTCTGTGG